>JAPLDG010000043.1 GCA_026391845.1 Bacteroidota bacterium
CAGGGCTTTTAAACGAATTCGTTGTTGATTGGTAACGGGTCGAGGCTGTCTCATAAGCCACAATTTCTTACCTCACCGCCGAGACGCTAATGCACAAAGAATTGAAAATCAATAATATTTATTTTCGTGTCTTTGTGTCTCTGTGGTGAAATTCGCCTTTTGAGACATCCTCCGGGGTGGGGTCACTGTTGAATTTATACAGACTCTTATATAATATGGTGTAAACACAAATCACGATGGCTGCAAAAACCAAAAATGCTAAAACACCTCAAGCCCGGGATGCAGGGATCCTTTTCAATGTCTTCTTTATTTTCCTTATCCTCATCCTGCCACTTGTTTTTTTTCAAACAGCACAGGACTCTTCCCTCCTTCCCCGGATGCTGATCCTGACGACTTTTTTACTGGGTTTCTCGGTTTACCTCATTGCGTTCTACAAGGGGACCCTTCCCGATCAAAGCCTTCTGAAAAACCCGGTCTTTGTTTTTGGCGGACTGTATCTCATCATGACAGTGTTATCGCTGGCTGCTGCCGTAAACAGAAGTGAAGGACTCTTTGACATGGCAAAGACAGGCATCACACTGCTTGTTGCTTTTTATGCAGCACACTTTTTTTCAACCACTGCCGGATGGTTCACAAGGTTGTCAAACCTCGCCGTCATTGCCGTCCTGGCAGCAGTTGCCATTGGTTTTTACCAGTTTTTCACCCAGGTGCCGGGGCACGAACAGGAGCGGCTGGCAAATGGCAGGGAGATGATCAATGTGGTGAAAGGGCTGATGGGAAATAAAAACGAATATGCAAGTTACCTGTTGCTCCTTCTGCCATTTACCTTATACGCGGCTGTATTCGGGAAGGCCGGCTGGCGTAAAATGGCCATGGCCTCCACAGCATTCTTGTTCATCATGCTCATTCTCGTGGAAACAAGAGCAGCATGGCTGGGTATTTTCATGGCTGGCTGCACCGTTATGGCGATTGTGCTGATCATTTATAAAAAGCTTGGCATCAGCAGCCGCCAGGTGAAAATTGCGATGATCGTTGTTTCTTCGGTCGTGGTCCTGGTTGCAGCAGGGGTTGTTGAAGGAGGAAAGTTCACACATAGCAAATACCTGGAAAAACTGGGCTCCATTTTGCGCCCTGAGGCCGGCAACAACCACTTCAGGCTGAACACATGGAAGATCACCGCTGAGATGGCCATGGACCACCCGGTTGCAGGGGTGGGAGCCGGCAACTGGCAGATCGTCATCCCTGAATATTTCAGCCGGGTCGGATTTAAGGACAAGGATGTGAACTGGATCTCACCGCACAACGATTATCTGTGGATCCTCTCCGAGAAGGGTTTTATCGGTCTTGCCCTCTACCTTGGCATGATCCTCGCAGCGGCCTGGCTGCTCATCCGCATCTTCCGGAGCCAGGCTGACAAAACGGTAAAATGGCAGGCGCTGTTCCTCTGTGCCGGGCTGACTGCTTACCTGACCGTTGCCTTTTTTGATTTTCCCTATCAGCGGATCGACCACCAGGTACTGTTTGCGCTGATGATCGGTGGTTTGCTCGCAATTGATCAACATCAAAATCCGGTGAAACCTTTGCCGGTCAGCCGCAATTTCTTTTTCATCCCGGTCATTGCTTTCCTCGGTTTTGGTCTTTTCTACAGCACACAAGCCCTGAAGGTGGAAACCCATGTGAAAATGTCCCAGGCCCTGATGAATGCAGGAAGATACAACGAGGCCATTGCAGAGATTAATCAGGCCCGCACGCCGTTTAGAAGCCTTGATGCCAAAGGATCTCCCGTGGATTATTATGCGGCCATGATTTATGAAAAAATGAATGACAACCAGACTGCACTTATCTCAAATCTCGCCGCCCTCGCAAACCATCCGAACCACAACGCCCTCCTGAATAATCTTGGCAAGTGCTACTATGCTGCAGGCTATTATGGCCTGGCAGAACATTACTACCTCAAAGCGCTGAAAATTGTTCCGGGGTACAAGGAGGCGCGGGTGAATCTTTCAACACTGTATTATGTCAAGGGAAATTACCAGGCATCTTACGATATGCTGAACGGCATCAAAGGCGGAGGAAGAATGCCTGCAATCAAACAGAACAAGAAGGAACTGCGAAAACTGCTTGGGGTTCCTGAGGATACAGCGGCCAAGACCCTCCGGCATAAGAATAAACTTCATAAAAAGGACAAACAGAAAAAGTTGAACAAGTCCGACAAACCAAGATGATCCGTAGTCTTTCACCTGAACAGCAGTTTCTGCTGCACTGTTGCAGGTCAAAACTGAACCAATTATCTCCCGGTGATGTAAGGGTCGGCCTTGGCCTTTCCGTTGACTGGGAAACGTTTATTGACCTGACGACATGGCACCGGTTATTCCCGCAGGCACGTAGGGTACTCGGCAACCATGCTGAACTTGTTCCTCCTGGAATCATGGAGGAAATCACCCGCCATTCCTCAAAAAGCCTGAAAAGGATGTTGAACCTTGCCGGAGAACTCAACTCCGTTGACGAGCTCTTTGCTGCACACCACATTAACTTTATATGTCTGAAGGGACCCCTGATGGTGTCGCAGTTGTATGGCGATTATTCCTGCCGGCAAACCCGCGACCTGGATATCCTTGTTGAAGAAAAGGATATTGACAGGGCAATTTCTCAGCTGACCGGCGCAGGATTTATCCTGGCAGACCCATATTTCTGCAAAAATCCCGAGAAGAGGCCCCTGTACCTGAAGCGCGAAAACCATGTCAGACTGAGGCACCCGGATAAAATGATATTCACAGAGTTGCATTGGAGTGTCTCAAAATATTTTACGACCATTGAAACAGCTGATTTGTTCAAAAATGCCGTCACGATCGAAATCCAGGGGAAGAGAGTCAAAACCTTTTCAGCCGAGGACTATTTTGTGATCCTCGCGGTGCATGGCATCTATCATCAATACGACCAGTTATTCTGGCTTTACGACATGGCGCATATCATGAGGATGCCAGATGTCAGTCTTCATAACCTTCTGACTGCCGGCAAAAAATTCAATTGCATGACGGCGGTAAAAGTAACCATCGCTTTGGTGTCTTCCGTTTTCAACGTGTTAAGCCATACCGGAGATGACGACTTGACCAGGCTTTCCCGGCATGAAAAATTTCTATTTGATCAGTGCATGGATGCCATCTTTCACCGGGGGGAGGATCAACATAAAGGCCGGATCAGAAAAATAGCAGATGCATTTGGCCGAAGAATTTCCAGGCAAAAGTACCTGCTGCTCATGACCAACGATTGGAAGAGTAAAAAACGTGTGCTGATCAACATCCTGATCAAGCCGTATGTTTGGGAAGATACAGAGACAATCCCGCGCAATAACCTGATCTATTTGGTTATGACACAGATAAAATGGCTGAATATTTTGTTGTCGGGCCGGATGAATAAACGGGGGCGGATTCGAAAAGGATAACTGTTTCTACGAAAATCTGCGAGCAATTTTGTTCTGAATTTCGTCATCCACAGAATGACATGCATGATAAAACGCACTGAAAACAGGATCATCAGCGGCAAAATCCGGACTTGACCGTTGAAATAAAGGTTAAATACGACCTGATCGGTATTGTGTGTGCGGATGTTCCTGAAAACAGAGATGTGGATCAGCTCCTTTAATTCTTCATAGATGTATTGATCCAGCAAAGTTCTGGCGGGAACCATAAAACCGGCATTGAAGGTGTTCCTCAGCATGTCGCACTCGTCGAATGAATCGGCCGCGATCCGTTTGAATGTTTTCCTGTCGCGCACTTTGCCTGTATGGCGGTTCGGCTGATCCGAGCAGGCCATCAGCGGGTTGGAAAATGAAAGCAATTCCGAAATATTTCCCGTGACCAGCATGTCGCTGTCGAAGAAGAACAACCGGTCATATCCGCAAAGATTGAAGAGTTCAATGGAATAAAACCGCTTCCGCCTGGGGATCATTGCCGGCAGCGCATTGCAGAGGTGCCCGATGCGCAATAACAGATCTTCACCGGGTTTGCGGAACATTACCTTTGGGAAGATTTCAAACAGTTCAGCCTGACCCGGTTCCAGCCCGTCGGTAATGATCACAATATCCCCGTCGAACCATGGATTGTGGTTTAAAAACGACCGGATCAGCACCAGCGTACCCGGAACAAATTCAGAACTTGTCACC
>JAPLDG010000129.1 GCA_026391845.1 Bacteroidota bacterium
CACCAGCGGACTTCCATCCTTGTCATGGAAGGCAAAAATATCACGGGTGATCTCGATCAGGTAACTCCCCAGTTCACCTTCGTTCCACTCCTTGAAAACAAGGTGTATTTCACGGGCGGTCATCCCGAGCAGGTCGCGCATGACCTGGTATGCCTCGCAGATGAGCTGCATGTCGCCATATTCGATGCCGTTATGTACCATCTTGACGAAATGGCCTGCGCCGTTTTCGCCAACCCAGTCGCAGCAAGGTATTCCATCCCCAACTTTGGCGGCAATCGCCTGGAATACCGGTTTTACCAGTGGCCATGCCACCGGGGATCCGCCAGGCATAATCGAAGGCCCTTTCAAAGCACCTTCCTCACCACCGGAAACACCTGTTCCGATAAATAAAAATCCTTTGCTCTCCAGGTAGGCTGTCCTTCGGTTTGAATCGGGAAAGTGTGAATTGCCGCCATCAATGATGATATCCCCCTTTTCCAGGAAAGGAAGCAGTAATTCGATAAACTCATCCACTGGTTTTCCGGCTTTAACCATCAGCATCACCTTGCGGGGCCTGGCCAAAAGATTCACAAATTCCTCAAGGGAGTGTGTGCCGATGATGTTCCTGTTTTTGCCCCTTCCCTGGATAAAATGGTCAACTTTTTCGATAGAACGGTTAAAAACGGCAACTGTAAAACCTTTGCTTTCCATATTCAGAACCAGGTTCTCGCCCATCACGGCAAGTCCGATCAGTCCGATATCTGCTAATTTTGTCATAAAATTGTGGTTACGTGTCTTTTGTTTAATTTTTTCTTTTCAACGCGATTCAATCACAGAAAAACCAAGAGCCTCCAGCATCTCTTTCGCACCGGGAACACTGTTTTTCAATGTTATTTTATATGCCGGGAATTCTCTTCTCACAGGATAATTGCCTCTGAGTATTTCAAAATCCGCTGGATTTGACCTGAACCGAAAATCATCCTCAGCAACATCATAGGTTTGCAAAATAGCCTGATATACAGTCTTTTCCAATGATTGACCCAGACAGTCAATTTTGATTTCCGCCTCTGATGGCAGCGGAATCCCGGATGGTACCCAATCCATGACCGGAAGGTCAAAGTGCTTCCCGAGACTTTGCACAACCTGAACAGTTCCGTTTCTTTTTCCATCTGCGGAGTATCCCGCAATATGAGGTGTGGCGATGGTCACCAAATCAAGAAGCGATGGATGGGCGACAGGTTCGTTTTCCCATACATCGAGGACTGCACCCGAAATCAGGCCGTTTGAGATGGCTTGTTGAAGGGCAAAACCATCAACCACCTCACCGCGGGAAGTATTGATCAGCCATGAGCCGGGTTTTATCAGCCCGATGGTTGCCTCGTTGATCAGGTGATATGACATGTCTTCACCACACATATTCAATGGAACATGAAGGGTTATGATATCAGATCCGGCGAGAATCTCCTGAATTGAAACAAACCCTGAATTCCCTTCAGTTCTTGCCCGGGGTGGGTCGTTCAGCAACACTTTCATCCCGAGTATCCGAGCCAGTTTTTCGATTTTACTTCCAACATGTCCAACCCCGACA
>JAPLDG010000261.1:0-441 GCA_026391845.1 Bacteroidota bacterium
ATATATTCAGGGCCACCCGGAAAACCAATAGAACGCTGCTTGATTTCGGTAAATTTACCACATTTACACTGATCGGCACAAATCTGCTGCGGAGCGCGGATACCCTGATCAGCAGTCTGAGCCCGTTGGGAACCGCCGCTGTTGCACTCTACAGCATTCCTTTAAAACTCATTGATTTACAGCAGATTCCATTGCGAAGTTTTATAGCAACCGCGTTTCCTAAAATGTCAAGGGCAAGCATCAAGGAAGATATGGAGGAGGTGAAGAAAGTCTTCTACACATATGCTGGAGCGATGAGCTATCTCTTCATTGCTATGAGCCTGTTTATCTTTGTTTTTGCCGATTTACTGGTACTCATCCTCGGTGGAAAACAATATCTCGGGACTGATCTTGTTACAGGCGCTTCGGCGGTGATGATCGTCAGGATTTTTGCGGTTTGCG
>JAPLDG010000261.1:486-3700 GCA_026391845.1 Bacteroidota bacterium
CTGACCAACATCATCGGCGATCTCATCGCAGTGTTTGTTTTCAAATCTCTCGAAGCGGTGGCCTTGGTATCGTTCGTCGTCACATTTCTGGGTGTATGGGTCGGATCGTACTTTATGAACAAGGAGCTGAAAATGAATTATTATAAAATTTTGTCATCCGGAATTGATTTCTACAAATCGGCTTATACCAGGATGAGGTCACGCAATCATTGAATGCCAGGCAGATGAAGATATTATCACTCCGTAACCTTCTATTCGATGCACGCTTCTCTGAACCCGTTTGATACAGAAACCGGTTCAGATAAGCTCCGGCATCCCAGCTATCTGCTCATCCTGGGGATTACCATACTAATTACCGGATATCTCATTGCTAAACAAGGAGTTTCAGTAGGCATAAGTTTGATTGCCCTGCCATTTATCGCAGTTTACCTGACAATTCTGTTTCGCAATCCGATCGTCGGACTTTACACGGCAGTATCGCTTGGTTTTGTTCTGCTCGGAATCCCCCGGTATATTAAAGGTCTGTCTGTGATCGGGGTCGCCATGGACGGGGTTTTGATCATGACCTACCTTGCGCTGATTTTTAATCGTTTTTATCAGAGAATCAACTGGAAACCGGCAAATAAAGATGTAACCATACTTGCAGGACTCTGGTTCGGATATGGCATTCTGCAATTTTTAAATCCGGAAGCACACAGCAAGGTAGCCTGGCTTGCAGGTTTACGCGGGATGGCGCTTTACATGATGTTGATCATCCCATTGGCCTTAATCCTGGTGGATAACCGTAAAAAACTGAATTTTTTCCTGATGCTGTGGGGGTTCTTTTCCCTGCTGGTATCATTGAAAGGTTTGCAGCAGCTTTTACTTGGAGTGGATCAATGGGAACAACAATGGCTCAATGAAGGGGCGGCCGCCACCCATGTGCTGTTTGGGAAATTGCGCGTTTTTTCATTTCTGAGCGATGCCGGAAATTTTGGCGCCAACCAGGCATTTTCCGCCGTGGTGGCAACCATTATCTCATTTTCTCAAAAATCATTCGGGAAAAAGCTTTTTTTTATCGTGGTCGCAGTGCTCGGATTCTATGGCATGTTGCTTTCGGGTACCCGCGGAGCGATCAGTGTACCGTTATCCGCTTTTTTACTCTATTTCATCCTGAAAAAAAACAAAGCCGTCATGATTACCGGGTTCATCCTGATCATCGGGATTTTTGTTTTTTTCAAGTACACGACGATTGGCAATGACAATCAGCAGATCAGACGCATGAGGTCGGGTTTCGATCCGAATGACAAGTCATTGCAGGTAAGGCTTGCCAACCAGAAGAAATTAAGCGCTTACCTGGCGTCAAGACCGCTTGGGGGAGGCATTGGGCACGCCGGTGTCAAAGCTCAGCGATACCTTCCGAATGCATTCCTGTCAAATGTGGCCACCGACAGCTGGTATGTCATGATCTGGGCAGAGCAGGGGGTTGTGGGACTTGCTCTCCACCTGTTTATCCTGTTTTATATCATCGCAAAGTCCAGTTACCTGATCATGTTCAAATTAAGGGATCCCGAGATCAAGCAAATCATGACCGCCCTCACAGCAGGTATGTTTGGAATTATGGTTGCTTCCTATGGCAATGAAGTTTTCGGCACACATCCTACCGGAATCCTCATTTATGTTTCCATGGCTTTGATGTTAAACGCAGAGCAATTCGACGAACCCCCGACTGAAACAGCTAAAAAATCCGATCTGTTGCTTTCGTCGAATAATATATCGTAACAAATTTGACCTGATCGCATACAAATTCTTGTTTTATTTTGTAAACTTGTAGAAAAAACGATGCGAATTGCCTTTTTAGTGATGGCTCATAAGGATCCTGAGCAGATTGAGAGACTGGTCACAAGATTGAATCACCCCGATTTTGATTTCTATATTCACCTGGATAAAAAAATCGACATCGGCAATTTTGCTTATCTCCAACAGCATAAAAGGGTGTTCTTCACGCTTACCCGGATTCACGTCAGCTGGGCCTCTTTCAGCTTCACTACTGCGATTTACAAATGCATGGAGGAAATTCTTACCAGCCCCGAAAAGTACGACTTCATTGATGTTCTCAGCGGCCAGGACTACCCGATCAAGCCGACCAATGAAATCCACAAGTACTTTTCTGCCCATCAGGGTCGCAATTTCATCTCCTTTGAGAAAGAGGGATCAGACTGGTGGCAGCATGCCATCGGACGGGTCAGCAATTACCACTTTATCAACTATAAATTTCCCGGGCGCTACAGACTCCAGGCTGTGGTGAATGCCGTCATGCCAAAAAGAAAGTTTCCGCTGCCTTATATATTGTACGGTGGTCCAAGGGCATCCTGGTTCACGATGAGCCATGATTGTGCAGCGTATGTTGTTAAATTCATGAACGATCATCCGAAGTTGCGCAGGTTTTGCAATTTCACCTGGGGATCGGATGAATTCCTATTCCAAACCATTATCATGAACTCTGATTACGCGGGAACCGTGCTGAACGATGTGATCAATTATATCGACTGGTCAGGCGGCGGAGCGAATCCTAAAATTCTGACGGTAAAGGATTTTGAATCCCTGCAAACATCTGATAAACTGTTTGCCAGAAAGTTTGATATCAAAGTTGATTCTGAAATACTGGATCTTTTGGACCGGCAGGTGTAGGATTGATTGATCCGGATGATCATTAAAAAACACTCCATGATGCAACATCCACTTGTTTCGATTATCACCGTTAACTACGATCATCCTGAAGTAACCTGTCTTTTACTCGCCTCCCTCAGGAAGATTTCCTACCCGAATATTGAAATCATTGTCGTTGACAATGCGTCTCCGAAGGATGATCCTGCGATCATCGTTCAATCTTACCCGGAGGTGGTTTTCATACAAAGCAAGGAAAACCTTGGATTTGCCGGTGGAAACAACATAGGCATCAGAAAGGCGAAAGGCAAGTATATCTTGCTTTTAAACAACGATACCGAAGTGGATCCCGGTTTCCTCGAACCGCTGGTGGAAAAATTCGAAGGCAATCCAGCCATCGGGGCAATCAGCCCGAAGATAAAATTCTTCGATGAACCGGATATACTGCAGTTTACAGGACAGGCTCCTATCAACCCTTACACCATCAGAAGCTACGGATATGGTTTCGGACAGAAAGATATAGGGCAGTTTGACCACGATACCATCACCAACTTTGTGCACGGAGCAG
>JAPLDG010000326.1 GCA_026391845.1 Bacteroidota bacterium
ATTACCGCGATCATCGACCAGATCACCTCCTTTGCCAGAGTAAGGGCCAATGAGATCGGCGACAGTCTGACAAATGTGAAAATCCGGTTCAAAATGACTTACGGCATGATGGATTTCGAACAGTATGACTCCATCATGGCCTTCGGCGAGCGGGTTGCAAGGATGCATTTTAAAGAGATCAAGGCCCTGGCCGACTCACTGAATGCAATTGAGTTCAAACCGCTTAAAAAATACAATACCACGCCGCTTGTATCCATCCGTGTTGACAGTCTCATCATCCGGGGAAATATTAAGATGCGACAACCCTATTTTAACAATATCTTTGGTAATTACCGGCACAAAGAGGTGCCGATCAATGAATTGCAGAAAGACATCCGGCTTACATACGGTTCCGGATTTTTTGATCATGTGGGCTATGAACTTCAATACCAGGACGGGAAAACAACTTTAGTCATCAATGCCATTGAGGGTGGGCCGGGGAAAGTTGCGGCGGGGATTCATTATGACAGTGATTATGGCATTATCCTCACCCTTGGGGGGACCTTCCGCAACCTGCTTGGCCACAATTCAAAATTATTTGCCGATCTGAGCATTGCAATAAATCCGCGGATCAGGGTACTTTATCTGCTGGGGTTTGGCGGACAAGGCGCGATCGGGGCCAATGCTGAATTCTATACCTTTAAAATAAACACCTATGCCGGATCCTCCAAATCAAACACATACAATTTAACCAATTATCTGTGTTCGGTGTTTTTTAATAATAATTCACGCAACATGATCAATTTCAAAGCCGGTTTTGAATATGAGTATTTCCGGTTCCGGCAGGATATCGTCATTGACAGCGCTTTTATGCCTTTTGAGAAATTTTCAAGTTACGGGAATTTTTTCCTCTCCTTCAATGCAGATACAAGGGACCGTTTCTGTTTTCCGACATCAGGAGTCAAACTTAGCCTGAAAGCTGAGTATGTGATGCCTTTTTCAAAAAACTGGTCGCAAAATATATTCTCCAATTCGGCGATCATCAGTCTGAAATTTGACGACAACATCCAACTCTCCCGTCGTTTTGTACTCCAACCCGGCCTGTTTGCCGGCGCGATCCTTAACAACAAGGCGACTCCTCCGATTCAGCACACCTTCGGACTGGGTGGTCTGGCTCCCGACAACTATATTACTTCCTTCGTGCCATTCACCGGACTGGAGTTTGTCCAGGAGTTCGGCTACTATTCGCTGGTTGGTCGTGCGAAACTCCAATGCAATGTCTATAAAAAACTGTATCTGAACCTGCGCGCCGATGCCGGCGGAAATGAAATGACTTTCGACGGGCTTTTTGCAGGAGAGAATTTTCTCATCGGTTACGGAGCAACGGCCAGTTACGACAGCTTTATCGGGCCTCTGGAACTTTCCATTATGAGTTCAAATATTAATCCGGGGGTGATGGTGTTTTTAAACTTGGGATATTGGTTTTGAATAGCGTGACACGTGACACGTGACGCGTGACACCTCAAGTCCTTCGTCACGCGTCACGTATCACGTTAAAGTATCTTCCTGCGTTTAAACCACCAGAAAATAACAACACAAATCAACAGCATTACCAGCAGGATCATGGGATATCCCAGTTTCCAGCGTAGTTCGGGCATGAAATCAAAATTCATCCCGTAAATACCGGCGATAAAGGTCAGTGGCATGAAGAAGACTGAAAAGATGGTCAGCAGTTTCATCACATCATTGGTTTTAAGCGACACGATCGAGAGGTAAATAGTTGACAGGTTCGCCGCGTCATCGTGGGTTTCATCAAGGCTCAGGGAGAGTTTCTGCATCAGGTCCTTCACGTCCTGCAAGGCGCCGGAATCCCTTTCGGAAGTCACATGCTGCATGATTACCTCTTTGGACATACTGATGATCCTCCGGTTCAGCCGGCAAGTGTTCTTCAGATAATATAGATGCTCCAGGGTAATCCTGGTCTGTTTGCCAACAAAAACCAGTCTTTCCATCCGGTCAATCTTTTCAGACAAGCTGATGGCGTTCACCTCATAGGATCGGATTGTATAGTACATGATTTTGGTTACAATTTCGGCAGGTTCGCTGATGATCCCGGAATCTAGATATTTTGTACGGATATCTTCAACGATGTCGGCGTGAACCCGATGGATTGTCAGAATCACTTTGTCGTTGTAATAGATCGCAATTTTATGACTCATCGCCTGGATGGAGGATGGGTTTTTCGCCTTTTCATCATAAACCCTCAGAATGATGAAGGTAAAATCGCGAAGAATCTCTTTTTTGGGAAGATGCGCCGGCTCAAGACAATCGGCCAGGGAGTAATAATCGAGATGATGCTGTTTTGAAAACTCCTTCAGTTCCGCAGAGGTCGGATCGGTAATGTCGATCCATGTAATATGATCGTTGCTCCAGGAGCTCGTATTCACAGTTGAATTGTCCATATTTCAGAAGAACAAAAATACAAGATTATCACGACGGTTCCAGATATTCTGAAAATTTTCCGTCGATATGCTGATTGAACCACCGGTCGATGACTGATTTTCTGAACCGCCATTCCTTGCCCAGTTTTGCTGCAGGAATTTTCCCGTCCTGGGCCCAGGTATATATCGTTTGAGGCTTAAGTTTTAAATATCCGGCAACCTCTTCCAGTGTAAGAATATCGTCCATGGCTATTTCCCGATTTGATTTAAAATCTTATCCGCTCCACTTGATGATCTCCCTGTGGTGTCTGCGGAACTTCCCGCCGGAGCCTTCACTGTCTCAGGCTTTTCCTGTTTTTTTTCAGAGACAATCTGTTCCACCGAATAAACGATGGCCGTATAGAAATTTCCTTCATATTTCCTGAATAGTGTAAACTCCTCCTGCTTCTCACATAAAAATGGCCTTAAATTCCAGGCAAGCTGAATGCCGACAAATGCCAGTATAATGATCCAAATCCTGAACACAGTGACACCTGTTTGAGGATAGATGCTTTTATTTTCACATGCATACTTGAGGGCTTCAACCATGAGTTGCATCCCGAAAATACCGGCAAAAACAAAGATCGCCACATGTAAAAGCTGCAAAAAATGATAATTTCCGCCGGTAACCTGAAAAACAATCACAATGGGGGCAAACGACAATGCAATGGTTGCTGTAAGAACCACACCGCTTAAAACAATCACGATCATCTGCCTGAAACTCATTTTTGACCCCAGGACCTGCTGAATGATAAAAAATGAAGGAAAGCAGATGATCACCGTTGAAAGAAACAAGAGGATGACTTTCAGCCCGGTAACAACAGATTGCAGAAAACTGTGATAACTGCCCATCACCATGCCGTAAAGAAAAGCAAATCCGCAAATCAAAATGATCTGATTAAATATCAGCATGTTGGACTGCTGCCGGGTGATGTCGATGAAATAGGATTCCTTGTTCTGAAAGATTTTAAATACTTCCCTGATCCCTGTAAAAGTTTTCATAACGAAAGATTTTTTTACAAAGATAATATGTTTTTTGATGTTTGATACTGTTTGTTAATGTTTTTTAGTAATAATCGTGACGCGTGACACGTGACGGGTTGCTTTGAGGAATTTTATGCCAGGGCCATCTGCTCTTTGATTTCAGAAGCGCCCGGTTCAGGGTTTGGCCCTTTGTGCAGCAGCCCAAAGACATTCCCTGTTCAGGATCCGCTATTGAAGGGAGATTCCATCCTTGGTGAAATTCTTTTTTCCGATAATTTCGGAAATTGCATCACCAACATTTCCGACTCCATCACTGCCAAATTCCCGCTGGGAACCGTGTTTACGCTGAAATCCGACACCCTTCATCAAAACCTGGTGCTTGGCACGACCTATTCTTCGGTTCCTGTGGGCGACAATGTCTGCTTCATCAACAGTTCGAAGCTTCTTGAACTTGCCATCAATTATGGCAATTTTTCCGGCACATACCACCTTGGTGCCGGCACCCGGATCAACCTCAGCCCAAAGAAATAAACCCTCTGTTTTCCATTTTGTCACGCGTCACGTGTCACGCGTCACGCTCTTTCAATGCCGGCCCATGCGTTTCAGCAACGGACTCGCCAGCGCCTCGGTGTAGTTTTTATTTACCGTTTCCCAATTGATTGCATTCAGGATCGCGGTAAGATAATCGCCCCGTTTATTCTGATATTTCAGGTAATAAGCATGCTCCCACACATCGATGCAGAGAACGGGAATCCCTCTGACGGGCGATACATCCATGATCGGATTGTCCTGATTCGGAGATGAACAAACTGCCAGTTTGCTATCGGGTGTCACATACAGCCACGCCCATCCTGATCCGAACCGCGTGGCGCCTGCCTTGTTTAATACACTTTTCAGGCTGTCCAGACTCCCGAAGGTTTTAACAACAGCTTTCCCGACTTCGCTTTGTGTGGTAAACGGACTGCTCAGGGAAAGGATATTCCAGAACATGGTGTGGTTGAAGTGTCCGCCGGCATTGTTGCGGATACCTTCACTCATCTCACTGGCATTCATCATGAGTTCATCCAGTGAAAAGGTTTCAAATTTGCTGCCTCTCAGGGCGATGTTCAGATTTTTAACATACGCTGCATGATGCTTTGAATAATGAATTTCCATCGTTGCGGCATCGATAACCGGCTCCATTGCATTGTATGCGTATGGCAATTTTGGCAAGCTAAATGGATAGTTTTGGGCAAACAGCATGGAAGAAAACCCAAGCAAAAAAAGGGCTATAGCAGGAATTATTTTTCGTTTCATATTGGTTTTGGTTTTGGTTTTAAAAGTTGTTTTTATTCCCCGTTCATGGTTACGGTTCCATACACAACCATGGATTTACCGGGATTTATCGTGAGGTTTCCTCCGCCTTGAATGAGAAGGTTGTGACAGCAGGAAATTCCGGTTGTACTGATGACCGGATTATTTGATGTTGCAGGAATGGTTACATTGCACACGGATCCGGGCACAATTCCGGGATTCCAGTTCCCCGCCTTCTGCCATTCTGAATCGATGGAGCCGGTCCAGGTAACTTCGATGGCAGTGGCAGGTTCTTCCGTCCATACTTCCATGGCAGGATCCCCAAACACATTACAGCAGTAATGACACCAAAGTTGGGCTCCGGGTTCGAATTCTCCCGGAAGTGATACCCAGGGCGCTGTTTTAATCTTTGAGATCATGTGCGCAGCGCCCAGATGTTTCTCCGGAAGTGTATCGTTATAGAGTGCACTTACAAACTCCCTTTCCAGATGCTCTGACGGACCTTCGGTCGTTCCTTCATCAAACCATCCGTAACGGGAGTTAAAAATACCGGCAACCAGAAAATTATCGATCGTGACAGCTTTCCCGGCAATACAGCCGGTTGTAACATCAAAGGCTCCGTCGTAACATCCCTGGGTATAAAGCAGTGTGAAATTATGCGTAATCCCGTTGACCTGTGAGAAATTGGCGTTGGTAATCGCTGAAATGTCCATCCGCATCATGTAGGTTGTATTGGCATGTCCAAGGTGGTGGATGAACGATTTTCCCTGATTGATACTGGCCCGAAGCGTGGGTGCATCCCAGGTATAGGCGGGTGAAGGCGTGTCGTATAACTTGGTAATGCTGTTCGTTGCAGAAGGGATTCCGTGGGTAAAATACCCGTTATCGCTGCGGTTATCAATCAGCATGTTCATGTAATCACCACCATAGGTCAACGGAGAATTATACAGCCATTCACCTGCCAGCAACGGTCGGGAAAACTCCCCGAGAACCGGATTGGTTTGATAGGCGACCGATTTCCTGATCATCCGGTGCAACTCGACTGTATCATTCACGGTAAACCGGCCCACGGCGATATCCGGCAGCAGGTCGGCACCATCGGCAAGTTCGCCGTAAATGTGGTTTCCATTGGCATCATAACTACCATTCAGTCCCGAATAATATATGTCCGCCGGAATCGCTGAATCAGAATACCCCGAGCCGGAGGTGACATGGCAGTAAAAACCACGGATGGGCACAAATTGTTTATTACCGGCCAAAAGAACATATTTAACTCCAAATTGCTGTACCTGGCTGATGATGAAATTCCGGATTTTTTCCTGCAAATCCCATCCGGTACCAACTGATGAAATGCTGTCGGTCGTAATAACCTTTGTCGTGATTCCCTTCGCAGCATACATGCTGATCATCGGCTGAAATTCGTTTTTAAAACTAACCGGAGAAATGATGAGGTACTCATAATTTGTTGGGGAAGCCTTTTGTTGCGGATAGTTGTCAATCATCCCGGGGTTCATGGCAAATGATTTTACCAGAACAGGTGTCTCCCCGCCCGGCGGTAAAAAAGTCAATGCTGCCTGCGATTGAGAATTAAGCCGGGTTGTAATTCTCACGGTCAACTTTTTGAAATAGGAGAGCGTTCTGCCGGCCGGATTGTATTTTACAGGAGTAACGGTGCATAGCGCAAACGCATAACCATTCAGGTATTGGGTGAGTAAATGCCCCGAAGACGAGGCAGGATATATTGCCCGCTGTTGATAAACCCTTTCGTTCCTGATAAATTCACCTGGTTTTTCCAAGGAAGTTGGCTGCACACGTTGTTTCGGAAAAAGCAGAAATGTTCCCGGAATTGCCGTTTCATTTTCTTCAACCACTTCAATGGATTCGGCGGCTTCCCCGGGAGGGAGCATCAACGTCACTTCATGCCAGGGCAGCAAAGGTTCTCCCGGAATCCCGGAAAGGTGGGTGTTCGGGAAATTCACAGTTTGATATGAACCTCTGGTTTCAATGGTGTAATTGCTGAAGTAAAATGTTTTCTCAACCACACCGGCTGAAACGAGAATAAACTGAAATAGCGCCAGAAAAAAAATGACCGGTTTTTTCATCTCATCAGAATTTTAATTTTGTTTATTCCTTTTAATCTGCAATGTTTTTGATCATACCTTTGAAAATCAATCCATGGAAGGGCAACATGCAAAGCCAATATAATCTTCCCCAGATTCCCATCGGCCGGAAGGTCGCTGTTTGCTGCAACACATCATGCCGGTCGATTTTAAACTCGAGCCATGCTTCGCCGGGAAGTTTCATTTCAGCGAACAGCAACAGTCTTTTCTCTTTCTTTTCGGCATAGATCACCCGCCATAAATCGAGTGCATCCCCGGCGGCTATTTCACCCTGACTGGTTCTTCCCCTGCGAATGCCCACGCCTCCGACCAGTCTGTCCATAAATCCCCGGATATTCCATAGCAAATCGGCATAATACCAACCGTTGTCGCCACCGATCGACCATATTTTCTCCATCGCCCTGCCGGTATCTTTAACCTTGCGTTTCTTGATATCTTTATAGCAGCCATAAACCGGAACTTCAATAAAGTGCGACAGCCCGATTTCGAGATTGTGGCTGGTGAGTGCATCTTTCCAGCTTGAAAGTACCTGGTGCTGCTCAATCTTGTCAAAAGCAAGTTCTATGGATTTTTCATAGGTGATGGGGTTGATCCCAAGCATTTTTTCAAGCCTGTTATCTTTGCACACCACCTCCACCTTCATGCTGTTTACCAGATGCGAAGCAAGTGAGTAGGAGATGGAAGTTACGAAATACAACCAGTAGCAGGATAATTTCGGAGTCATTACCGGCACAATGCGGATCCATCTCTTCAGACCGCGGATATGGGCAAACCGGAGCAGCATCTCCTTGTATGTAAGCACATCCGGACCCCCGATATCAAAACTGTCATTGAATGTTTTCTCTTTCAGCATGACCCCTGATAAAAACTCAACCACATTGCGGATGGCGATAGGCTGGCATCTTGTACCCAGCCACCTTGGTGCGATCATCACCGGCAGTTTTTCAACCAGATCGCGGATAATTTCAAAAGAAGCGCTGCCTGACCCAACGATGATTCCTGCCCTCAGGGTGGTCAGTGCATATACCTTTGATGCGAGGATATCTTCCACATTTTTCCTGGAAGAGAGGTGCTTGGAAAGCTCCGCTTCATTGACAATCCCGCTGAGGTAAACCACCTGCCTCACGTTTGTCTGTTCCATGCGCAGTTTAAAATTACAGGCAGAAACAGCCTCCATTTCTTCAAAACTTCCACGCCGGGTGGCCATGGAGTGAATCAGGTAAAAGGCAACATCACAGTCGCCGGGAATCCGGGGTAATTCGTCAACCTTAAGAAAATCCACCTCAACCACACTCAATCTGTCGCTGTTGAAACGGGCCATATCAAACCTGTTCGTATCCCTCACACAACAAACCACTTCATGGCCTTGCGAGAGTAATACCGGCAGCAATCTCTTGGCAATATACCCGGTAGCGCCTGTAAGTAAAATTTTCATGTTGTAAAGGTATGCAAGATTTGGAATGATTCCAAATAATTCCAGGTTTATTCAGGAATTCCTGCAAAAGCAAAAAAATTCTCAGGACCGATTGTTTGAATTTCACTTTGAGGGTACGCCTTCAAAAAAACATGATGTTTAAGCACTCTTGATCTGCTGTTCCATTTAAATTCAAATGCCTGTAGTTTGGAATCATGCTCTTCAATGTAATCAATCTCCTGCTGGGCATGGGTGCGCCAAAAATAACGGTTAACAAATGTTTCATTGTACGCATTCACCTTCATCCGTTCACTGATCATAAAATTCTCCCATAATGCTCCTTTGTCATCGCGTAAATCAATGGGATTAAAGGCATTGACAACTGCGTTTCTAATCCCATTATCGAAGAAATATATTTTTCGGCTTCTTTTCAATTCATTGCGCAAGTTCCTGCTAAATGATCGCAGCCGGAATATAACAAATGCCTTTTCAAGAAGATCAATATATTTTTCAACTGTTTCATTGTTCAACCCTGTTACCTTACCAAGTTCATGAAATGAAACTTCATTCCCGATTTGAAGCGCCAGTGCCTGAATTAATCTTTCCATCCGCTCGGGCTTATGAATGTTTTCCCATACCAGAATGTCCTTATAAAGATAACTGTCGGCAAGTTGTTTTAAAACAGACCGTTCGTTTCCGGGATTCATTACGACTTCAGGATAATATCCAAAAACCAGACGATGGTGGAGCATACTTTTTTCATGCAATAATCCTTCTGCATCAGCCATTTCTTTAAAAGAAAACGGCGCCAGCAAATATTCCCATTTTCTGCCGGTTAAAGGTTCGTTGATCCTGTTGGCAAGTTCAAACGCCGACGATCCTGTCGCGATTACCTTGACATCCGGAATATTATCAACTATCATCTTTATACATAAACCAATATTTTCAATCCGTTGCGCCTCGTCAATAACGAGAACATGGTTATTCCCAATGATCGATTTGAGCCTGGCAACGGTGATGTTTGACAACATCGATCTGACTTCAAAATCATCGCCTGTCCACCACAGACAGGGCTCTTTGCGCTGATCAACAAACAATCTGACAAGGGTTGTCTTTCCGCTCTGACGCGGTCCGGTGATGATGAGGGCTTTGCTGTCGCTAAACCGTTCTGACAGTTTCCTTTCAAGTAGTCTCTTAACCATTTTATAAAAATTGCGGATTTATTCGCAAAATTAGTATAAAATTGTCGATTCGTATTGTGAAATTTGAAATAACTTCAGAATACACGTTCTTTGAGTACTAAGTCTCTTCTTTAAACTCCCCCTCCCATTTCGCCACAACGACCGTAGCCAGACAATTTCCGATCACATTGATGGCTGTGCGGGCCATGTCCATCAATTCATCAATCCCAAGAATGATGAAGATGGGCCATACGGGAAGGCCGAAACTTGCTGCAGTGCCCAGCAGGATAACGAGTGAAGCCCGGGGAACCGCTGCCACACCTTTGCTTGTGAGCATCAGGGTCAACATCATGATGATCTGGGTTTCAAATGGGAGATGAATGCCGGCCATATTGGCCACGAAGATAGAGGCCATGGCCAGGTAAAGCGTGGTTCCGTCGAGGTTGAAGCTATAGCCCGTAGGCATGACAAAGGAGACTATTTTCCGCGGAACACCGAATTCTTCCATGTTTTCCATGGCCCGTGGAAGCGCCGACTCACTGCTGGTAGTTGCAAACGCAATGGTGGCAGGTTCTGCAATGGCCCTGATAAACTTCTTTACAGGAATTTTAAGTACCAGCATAATGGGCAGGAATACCAGCAACACAAAAACCAGCAAGGCGATATAGAGTGTTGCCAGCAAATGAAAAAGATTTACCAGTACATTCAGCCCCATGTGACCGACACTGTATGCAATGGCTGAAAAAACGGCAAACGGTGCAAAAAGCATGATGATGTTGGTGAATTTGAACATCACGGCGGTGAGCGACTCCGTGAATCGAAGCATGGGAGCCCGATATTGTTCCTTTACCATGGCCACGGCAATGCCAAATAAAATACTGAATACGACTATTTGCAATACCTGTCCCTCTGCGATTGACTTTGCAATGTTTTCCGGGAAAATGTGAAGGACAACACTGTGCCAGTCCTGAGATTGTACTTCCGGCAATGTTCCCCGTGTCATTTCGGGTGGAATCACTACTCCGATCCC
>JAPLDG010000108.1 GCA_026391845.1 Bacteroidota bacterium
TATGCATTTGCCATCTGGATTGGGCTGGCGATACCGCAACTTGTTGAATGGATGCAGAAGAAGCTGGGCACATCAACCGCCCAGATCCTGTCCGTAATTTTCGGACTGGGTGTGGTTTCACTCTTGGCACAACAGGGATGGGATGATCACGACCGATCAAACCGGTATACTTCACTGGCGATTGCAGAAAATTACCTTAATTCGTGCGCCCCCAATGCCATTCTCTTCACAAATGGCGACAATGATACATTTCCCTTGTGGTATGCCCAGGAGGTGGAGGGTATCCGTACCGATGTCCGCGTGGTGAATCTCAGCCTCCTCAACACCGAATGGTACATCGACCAGATGAAGCGCAAGGCCTACGATTCTGATCCGGTGCCTTTTTCTCTCACGAAAGATAAATACCGTCAGGGGACACATGATGTGACTTATCTAATAGAGGATGAGGAACTTAAGAACACATATGTGGATGTGAAAGCCTTGTTTGGCATTCTTGCCCAGGATGACAGCAAGTTGAAAATGAATACTTCACAGATCGGCATGATCGATTATTTTCCGACCAAAAAATTCATGGTCACCTATGATTCAGCGGCACTTTTAAAGACGGGAAATATTTCACCTAAAATGGCCAGCCGTCTTGACACCATCCGGTGGGAAATTAAAAACCGGGCCGTTGAAAAAGCCAACCTGATGATTATGGACTTGCTGGCCACCAACGACTGGAAGCGCCCGATCTATTTTGTGATGACAACCGGCGCCGATACCTACATCGGACTTGATAAATATTTTCACCTCGAAGGATTGGCGTACAGGTTGTTACCAGTAAAGGCGAACAATATAGAGGGCCAGATTGGCGAAGTAGACACCGATGTGATGTACGATAACCTGATGAACCGGTTTAAATGGGGCAACATGAATAAACCCGGCATTTATATCGATGAAACCAATGCCAGAATGGTGATGAACATACGCGGCCTTTACGGACGGCTTTCTGATGCACTGATCAGGGAGGGTAAACTTGATTCAGCAAAAAAAGTTCTCGACCGGTGTTTCGAGGCGATGCCGGAATCGGTTGTTCCTTTTGATTTCTTTACGGTACCCCTGATTAGCGGTTATTACAAAGCCGGTGAACCGGCCAAGGCAAATGCGATTGCTGAAAGACTCAACAAAAATGTTACAGAGGACCTGGTTTATTACTTTTCTTTTCCGGATAAAGATTTGAAATCCATGGATTTGAGTATTCAGGAAGGAGTATTTACCATGCAGCGGCTCAGCATGGTCGTAACGGAAGCCAATCAGGAAAAACTCTCTACGTCGAAAAGGTTTATCAACCCTGAAAACGATGAACTTTGTGCAGCCACCATTCTTTGTCAGATGGCTGAGCCCGGAATACGTGGTTTGTGATTTGCCTGGTCCTGAAAAGGTCATATATCTCACCTTTGACGATGGGCCTGTTCCGGAGGCCACAACTCAGGTTCTGGATATCCTTTCGGATTACCATGCCCATGCAACATTTTTCATGGTTGGCGACAATGTGCACAGGCATCCTGAGGCTTTCAACCGGGTAAAACAGGACGGTCACGCGATTGGCAATCACACATTTCACCATCTCAACGGATGGCATACCCCACCGGGCGCTTACATAGAGGATGTTTACAGTTGCAGGGAGTACTTCAATACAAAACTGTTCAGACCACCGTACGGGCGCTTTACCCCATCTCAATATTTTCTGCTTCGCAAGGATTTCAGGTTCATCCTGTGGTCGGCGCTTACTTACGATTTTGACCGGCGCACCACTCCCGGACAATGCCTGAAAAATGCAATCGACCATACAACCAATGGTTCTATTGTCGTGTTTCACGACAGCCTGAAATCACTGGACAATGTCAGGTACACGCTGCCAAGATTCCTGGAACATTTCTCGAATCTAAAATACAGGTTTCAAACGCTCGGCAACATTCACAGCGCCCCTTCATCTGCGAAACTATAGTAGCTGTCGTCTCCGATTATCAGGTGGTCAAGCACCGCTACTTCCAGCATCGCTCCGGCCTCATGCAATTTTTTGGTGATCCTGCAATCGGCCTCGCTGGGAGTTACAACCCCCGATGGGTGATTGTGCCCGAGGATGATCGAAGAGGCATGGTTGTCAAGGCTTATTTTGAATATTTTTTTCGGATCAACTACAGTGCCTGAAATCCCACCTTCGCTGATGTTGCATTTCTTCAGCACTTTGTTCGCCCTGTTTAGCAGGATGATCCAAAACTCTTCATAGGGACGGTCACCGATGGTACTACGGAATATCTCATAGGCATCCCGGCTTGTTTTAATTTTATCTCGTATGAGTACCTCTGATTCATTTCTGCGCCGGCCCAATTCCAGAGCAGCGATGATCGTTACTGCTTTCGCCTGCCCGATACCTTTTACTTTGATCAGATCGGTCATACTCTGTTTCGACAGTTCGACGAGGTTACCACTGGCAAGTTTTAAAATATTCTTTGCCAGATCAAGGGCTGATTCCTGCCTTGTCCCCGATCCGATGAGAATGGCCAGAAGTTCTGCATCACTTAAACTGTGTCTGCCCTTGAGTGCTAATTTTTCCCGCGGGCGGTCATCTTCTGCCCAGTTCCTGATGGTGGTGCGATCGGTATATGCTTCCATTGCGTTTTTCCTGCTTAATCGGGTTCGCAGGTAAAAGGTAATACAAGAATGGAGAATTTTTTTATTTCAGGAAGCGAATCAGTGCAATTTCGCAGGCAATAAAAATGAGTGCAAGGATGATGAACAGTTTCCAGAGCGGAATACCCTGCCTGATCTGGTGAATTTCCCGGGCAAGGGATGTCTTTTTTTCTTTGAGGATTCGGATATCCTTCGCCGGTAGCCGGCCGATCTGCTGTTCCAGCTCAGCAGTAGTGAAACAAGTTAGATCGGACTCCTGCCTGTTGAAATTAAATGCAACTCCTGCGATCAGTTTGGTTCCCCGGCTAACAGAATAAAGGCCGGCGTCTTTTATCTGATCATGGGTCATGAGGGATATGCTGGTCCCGAATTTTTTGATTTCCGGAATGACTTCGTACCCGGATTCGAGTCTTTTAAGTTTGTAAATAGTTGTTTCTGCAACGGAATCTGCAGGAATTTCGATGGTTGAATTTTCGCCGGTTATATAATAGAGCGGGTGGGAGGGGGTGCTTAACAGGGCAATTTTATATAAGGTCGGAACAAAAATCATGTGTTTGGGGAACATGGTCCATTGCTCATCCGCAGGAGCGGAAAAAAGGTAAACCTTCCCTTTGCCAACCAGTGCTGACATTAGAAACGGCTGATTGTTCTGAAGTTTTAGCAGCACCTCTTCCCCGCTGCGGATCTCCTGATGAAGCAAATAGTGTTTTTGAACCATCGGGAGGTCAATATTCTCAGGAAGAACAACTTTCCCGTTTCCGTTTTTTTCAAAAACATCGTTATAAATAGCGCTCTCAATGTTTATCGCGGCGATGCGCTGTCTCACAGTGTCAATGCCTGTATAGCCGGTGAGATTTAAAAGAGACAACATCGCGTTGTACGAATCTATTTTTCCTTTCACCGGTGGAAAAACCGCCAGGCTTCCGCCCGCCCGCACATACCGGTTTAATTCCTGAGCAAGGCCAGTGGAAATTTCCTCGGGGCCGTTTAAAATAAGCAATGCATTGGAAAACAGGTTGCCGTAATCAAGTTGTTTGACCAGACTGTTGGTAAAACGGATGGTCGAATCATTATCAAACAGGGCATTTAAGTAACTATTTCCCTCTTTTTCATTGATGCTGAGCACAGGGATCAAAGGTAAAACCGGATAGGAAAAATAGAATTTATCGTCATAAGCAATCGGATAATCAATAATTTCAACCTGTCCGTATTGAATTCCGGAAGAGTTTTCGGTGAATGGCAGGGTTACTTCTGTGGTGGAATTGGCTGCAACAGAAAAACTTGAAACAGCTTTTTGAACAGCATTGATGGTCAGTTTAACCGGTATTTTTTCCAGCGATTCGGAGGATGCATTTTGAATTCGGATCCGAAGGCTCACCGGTTGGCCCGGTTGATGAACGGGTGAAAGGAAAGATACGGTATCGATGTAGAGATTGTTCCTTTTTTCAGCAAATATTGGAACCAGAAACCAACTGATGCCTGAATCGGGTTTGGCCTGAACCAGTGAAGTGGTGTTTTTCTGAAAATCAGAGATGATGTATGCGTCCCTGCTCATTTTTTGATTCTCCTGAAGAAAATCGTTTTGCCGGCTGATTACCGCCGACAGCATTTTAGAGGATGCAGAAAGCTGCACCTCCTCAACCAGCTTGCGGAAATCTTCCTGACTGACAAACCGCTGATGCCGGCCTTCAAAATCGTTGGTTACAAGCTGAAAAAGATCGGATTGTGTGTAGGCTGATGCGATTTCCAACGCTTTAATTTTTGCGATATCGATCAGTTTGCCTTCCGTTGCAACTGCTTCCATGGAGAAAGAGTTGTCGAGGAATATGCTGACAGCCCGCTGTGCTGTGATTTTTTTCTGTTGTCCGGAGGCAGGGAGATAGGGTTGAGCGAAAGCGAATACAAGCGATGCAATGGCAAGCAAACGAGCCAGCAGGATAAGCAATTGCCTGAGTTGCGACTGTTTTTTTGTCTCCTGCTGAATCTCCTGAAGGAAACGGACATTCGTAAAATAGACCTTTTTATATTTCCTGAAATTAAAAAGGTGTATCAGGATCGGGAGCGCCAGGGTGGTTAAGGCAATCAGGAAAAACGGGTTGACAAATTGCATGGGCAAAGATAAAAAAAATCCCGGCAGGTTTGCCGGGATTTTTTATCGTGTAGATGCGCAATACATTGCGCATCTGCGTTTGTTCTATTTGATGGATGTATAAGGAGATTAAATCACGCCCTGATCCAGCATGGCGCTTGCAACCTTGAGAAATCCTGCCACATTGGCTCCCTTTACATAGTTTACATAGCCCTCTTTATCTTTGCCATGTTTCACACATGCTTCATGGATGCTGCACATGATGTGATGCAACCGTTCATCAACTTCTTTA
>JAPLDG010000163.1 GCA_026391845.1 Bacteroidota bacterium
AGGACGACACCTATACAATCCGGCTCATTTCCCTCAATCAGTTTGACTGCTCAGATACTACTTACTTCAAATATGAATTGCTCTTCAAGGGGCTGTACGTTCCAAATGCATTTTCACCGACAAGCACCAGCCTCGGAACCAGGCTGTTCCTTCCGGTGGGGATGAACCTGAAGCAATATCATGTCATGGTATTTGACATCTGGGGACATATGCTGTGGGAGTCAACAGAACTTGATGATAACGGTATGCCAACTGAAGGCTGGGATGGCACCTTTGAAGGGAACCTCATGCCACAGGGCAACTACATGTGGAAGATCGAAGCTTTATTTGTAGATGGCTCTCAATGGGAGGGATCTGACATAGGTGTAGGTGGCTCGAACTCGACTATGGGAACCGTTTCATTAATCCGATAATCGCTAACAACTTTTTCAATGAAAAACCGATATATATTTCCGATACTTGTGGTTCTGAGTCTGCTTGGGATTGCTCTGGATACGCGAAGTCAGGATATGAACTACACGCAGTATTTCAGCACGCCGATTTACTATAATCCGGCCTTTACAGGTATCAATACCGGGGTACGCGCACGGTTTCTGTATCGCAATCAATGGCCAAGTTTGCCCATTCCGTTCAAATCCTACTATTTTTCTGCTGATTTGGGAGACAGGAACCTTCCCGGTGCCGGTGGAATCGGGCTTATTATCAACCAGGATACCCCTGGTGTGGGATTGATCAATAATTTCGGGGCCGCCCTAACGATCGGAGTTCGTATCCCGATCACAAGTTACATGGTCAGCCAGGTTGGTATCAAGGCAGGGATTATGCAGCGTAGAATAAATTGGGATGACCTTGTCTATTCTCAGAACCTTGATCCCAGATACGGAAATATTTATTCTTCCCAAATCTCAAGTCCGGATGCCAACAAACGGGTCGTTCCGGATTTTGGTATCGGCGGTGTGCTGCAGTTCAATTGGTTTTAGCGTTGATCATATCTTTAAACCGGATGTCAGTTTCCTTTCAACAGGTTCTTCACCCTACCCACGCAAATGGGTCGGCCAGTTCGATTTGGTCATTTCAACGGGTCCCGGTGGCTCTTCGATGATGTCGCGCAATGGTGATGAACCTTTAAAGGTCAATATCGGCGGAATTTATCAGAACCAGGCAAACCTGAATTCTTTACAGGTAGGACTGAACCTGCTGAAATATAATATCTATCTGGGCGGGTGGTTTAAATCGACCATGACCGGAGTTGTAAACAGCGCTCTTGCCCTGGTGGCCGGATACAAGTATGCTTTTTATGAAGACATGAATCTCAAGTTCATGTACAGTTATGATCTGCAGATATCCGGAGCACTCCAGGGAACCGGCGGCGCGCATGAAATAAGCCTGATTCTCGAATTTGACAAGCTTTCAATTTTCGGAGGCGGAGGAGGAAATGGATTTGTACCAGGCGGCAGTCGTCGGGGAGGCGGGCCTATGGAATGCCCGACATTCTATTAACAGCGAACAATAAGGACGCATGATAATGATCGCGGGGATGCAAGGCAATGCTTCCCCGCGATCATTTTTAATTACATATTTGAGATAATTTCTGTTCCGAATTCAGAACATTTGAGTTTTGTTGCTCCCTCCATCAAACGTTCAAAGTCGTAGGTAACCCGTTTATTCCGGATCGCACCTTCAAGTCCTTTGACAATCATCGATGCAGCCTCAACCCAACCCATGTATTCCAGCATCATCACACCGGACAAGATAACCGATCCAGGGTTTACCTGGTCTTTCCCGGCATATTTGGGAGCGGTGCCATGTGTTGCTTCAAAAACAGCATGCCCGGTAACATAATTGATATTGGCTCCGGGAGCAATGCCAATACCCCCAACAATGGCAGCCAGTGCATCAGAAATATAATCGCCGTTCAGGTTAAGGGTCGCTATCACCGAATATTCTGCAGGGCGGGTAAGAATTTGCTGCAGGAAGGCATCTGCAATTACATCTTTAATAATGATCTTGCCTTTTAAAATTGCTTCATTCTGGGCCGTATCTGCCGCGATTTCTCCGTCTCTGGCCTTGATTTTATCATAAGTCAGCCACGTAAAAACATTTTCACCAAATTCGCGCTCGGCAAGTTCATATCCCCATTGTTTGAACTGTCCTTCCGTGAATTTCATGATATTTCCTTTATGAACAATGGTAACTGATGGCTTTTTATGCGCAATGGCATAAAGAATGGCAGCCCTGACCAAACGCTCGGTGCCCTCTTTCGACACTGGTTTTATTCCGATGGAAGAGGATTCAGGAAACCGGATTTTTTTAACACCCATCTCTCCAATGAGGAACCTGATCACTTTTTCAACTTCCGGGGTCCCCTGCATCCACTCAATTCCTGCATAAATATCCTCAGAATTCTCCCTGAAAATGACCATGTTGGTGGTTTCAGGACGTTTTACAGGGGATGGAACACCCGCAAAATAACGTACCGGCCTCACACATGTATATAAATCAAGAATCTGACGTAAAGCCACATTCAGGGATCTGATTCCTCCTCCTACGGGAGTTGTGAGGGGGCCTTTGATGGCAACCAGGTATTCACGGATAACGTCTAAAGTTTCCTGGGGCAGCCATTCCCCGGTTTGTTTGAATGCCTTTTCCCCGGCTAAAACCTCCCGCCAGATAATTTTTCTTTTCCCTGCATAGGCTTTTTCAACAGCGGCATCCAGCACGCGTACACTGGCATGCCAGATATCCGGACCTGTTCCGTCACCCTCAATAAATGGAATCACTGGATTGTCGGGAACATGGAGTTTCCCGTTCATTAAGGTTATTTTTTCTCCGTTCATAAAGTTAAAGGTATTAGATTGTTAAAATAAAGTCAAAATTAAGTCAGCAGTTGGCAGTCGACAGTTGGCAGTTGGCAGTTGGCAAAAGTACGGCTATTTTAGCTTTTTAATCAAAGCGCCCCATTTCTTATCGACTTCAAAGAAATGTTTCAGATAATAGTTTCCAAAGAGAAAATGGGCTTTGATGACTTCGATGCCTCTTGCAGCCATGCTTGCGAAGAAATTTTCGATCATGCAGGATGCAATGCCTTTTCCTTGTAAAGTTGAATTAACAACGAGGCCATCAAGCAAAATGTTGTGGTCTTCGATGTACCTGAAAGTAATTCCACCGACAATCTTTTCGTTTTCATCGGTCAGGACATATTGGTGATCGTTATCAGTTATCTCTTTTGGATAATTTTCACGGAAAAACAGTTGATATAATTG
>JAPLDG010000119.1 GCA_026391845.1 Bacteroidota bacterium
AAATCATATCCAGAATATTATCCGCAACGACCAGATCAATTATGTGGCGGGCATCTATTTATCAAACTCAAAAAACATGGCCATTGCAGCCAACAGAATTCATAACGTACGGCAGGCACTCTATCAGGCATCCTGGTATGTTGATGGTATTTATCAGCTCAATTCTTCATTCAACACTTCAGGTAATCCTTCTGAAAACATTTATTACAACAATGTTATATATGATCTGACTTCCAATGGAGAAAGTTCATACTACAATGTGGTTGGCATCCATAATGCGAGTGGATGGGGTGATAAATACTATTACAACTCGGTGTATCTCACCGGGCAATTGAATAAAAGCGGTTCTTCGAATGGCAGCATGTCGGCTTGTTTTTCAAATGGCCAGGGTGTTAATTCCGGCTATGCTTCAAATATTGAGATGAAAAACAACATTTTTTACATGAACAGCGATAATCCCACCGGCGTGAATCATCATTATACGCACTATGCCAATTTGAATTCATATACCGGCAGCACGTTGGATTTCAACCTGCTGCTTGATTCAGTCACAGGAACAGCAATCGGCCATATCGGATATTTCAACAGCGCCAGTTATGACAACATCAGCCAATGGAGAGCGGCTACCTTGCAGGATTATTCTTCGCTGTCGGCCGACCCGTTATTTACATCTGCCACCGACCTGGTTCCTCAGTCCTCATCACCGGTTTTGGGAGCAGGCATCCCTGTTCCGGGAATCACCACTGATTTCAACGGTGCACTCAGGGATACGCTGCATCCTTCCATGGGTGCTTACGAAAATGGCATGAGCGCCGGTAAAGTCTGGAACGGATTGGTATCTGCTGACTGGAATGACGGATCAAACTGGACACCGACGGGGGTTCCGCTGGCAACCGACAACCTCACCATTCCCCCTGGAACACCTTTCATCTGTACGCTGAATTCAACCGGGCTGGAATGCAACAACATTGCGATCAACACCAGCGCAGTCATGACCATACAACCGGTTTCTGAAATTACCGTTCATGGCAACCTCACCATCGAAAGTGGCGGCAAACTGACCAACGACGGGCTGCTCATCATGAAAGGAAACCTGGTGAACCAGAATGCGAAGAAGTAGCGTTGCCGATGTATTATTTTAGGATTTGTGAGTTTGGATTGTACCTTTGCTATTCAAACAGGTTAATTTATTCAATTCTTCCATAATGAGAACGATATTCTTGGTATTCCTGGGGGTAATGATATTGGCGCCCGGAGCTCTTTTTGCTCAAAACCAACTCCCTGTATTTGCAGGGAACGTTGAATCCATCAGCCGGAAAGAGAAATCGGCCCTGATACAGGCAGAACATGCCGTTGCAGAAATTTATGCCTGCTCGCCAACCATCCTGCGTTTCAGGATTAACCGCACAGAGCCTAAGGAAGATTTTTCTTATGCCGTCATACAGCCATTGGCGCTCTTTTTCCGCGATCTGATCGAGTATAATGATTCTGCTATACTGCTCACTGATTCACTGCAGATCTTCATTTATAAAAAACCGATGCGCTTTTCTGTCAGAAACATGAAGGGAGAGGTCATTTCCGAAGATTACCAAACACTGCCGGTCTCCTGGTCGGGGACTGAAGTCTCTACATATAGAAAACTCTTTCCTGACGAGAAGTTCCTTGGGCTGGGTGAAAAAACCGGAAACCTGGATAAACGCGGAAACGCTTATGAAAACTGGAACTCCGATGTTCCGGCATATGCAATCAACCACGATCCGCTCTATCAGACCATCCCGTTTTTTATCGGTGTTCACGACAGGTTGACCTACGGTATTTTCCTGGATAATGCATTTCGCACAAAATTCAACTTCGGGGCTTCAACAGATGAACAATTCAGCAGTTTCTCTGCCATGGATGGTGAAATGAACTACTATTTTTTCGGAGCAACCGGCGTGTCTGCCATCATCAGAGACTACACCTGGCTAACCGGCCGGATGCCGATGCCGCCATACTGGAGCCTTGGTTATCAGCAATGCCGCTGGAGCTATTTTCCCGAATCCCAGGTATTAGGCATCGCCCAACAGTTTCGCGACAAGCAGATTCCCTGTGATGTTCTGTATCTCGACATCGACTACATGGATTCCTACAAGATATTCACCTGGAACAAAGAAAAATTCCCCCAGCCCAAAAGCATGGTTGACAAGCTCAATGGAATGGGTTTCCACCTGGTGACAATCGTAGATCCGGGAATCAAGGTGGAGAAAGGTTATTTTGCTTATGATGAGGGCGTTGCAAATGATTACTTTGCAAAATATCCCGATGGGAGCAACTATATCAGCAGCGTATGGCCCGGCCGTTGCCATTTTCCCGATTTCACCAAAGAAAAGGTCCGGAAATGGTGGGGCGCATCATTCAGCAGGCTTACCGACCCCGGAGTTGAAGGCTTCTGGAACGACATGAACGAACCCAGCACCTGGGGTCAAAACATCCCCAACATCGTCCAGTTCGATTTTGAGGGACGAAAGGGCTCCATCACCGAAGCTCATAACCTGTATGGACTGGAGATGTCGCGTGCAACTTTTGAAGGCACTAAATCGCTTCTGAAAGGCAAGCGGCCTTTCGTCCTTACCCGTGCAGGTTACGCAGGAATCCAGCGTTTTTCGGCAGTATGGACCGGCGATAACGATGCCACCGACGACCATATGCTGCTTTCGGCGCGCATGGTTACAGGGCTGGGACTTTCAGGCGTATCATTCACCGGCCCGGATGTAGGCGGATTTATGGGAAATCCCTCCGAGCAGCTCTATACACGCTGGATGTCGCTGGGCGTTTACACTCCGTTTTTCAGAAACCATTCGGCCTGGGACACCAAAAGCAAGGAGCCATGGTCATTCGGGCTTAACGTTGAAAGCATGGTAAAAGAGATGATCATGCCGCGTTACCGGTTGCTGCCTTACATTTACGCAGGGATGAATCAATCTGCTGTGAGCGGACTCCCCATGGCACGAAGCCTGGCGATCAACTACACCTTCGATGAAAAGGTTTACTGGCGTATTTACCAGAATGAATTTCTCTTTGGCGACAATCTGCTCATCGTTCCGGTTTCATGCAACCAACTGGCAGCCAAAGTTTATCTTCCCCGGGGTGGATGGTACCGCTTAAGCAGCGGGGAGTTTTACAAGGGCAATGCGGAAGTCACCGTTGACGCCCCGCTCAATGATCTCCCTGTATTCGTGCAATCCTCAGGAATCATCCCGATGCAATCCGACATTCAATATACGGATCAAAAACCATCCGCGGTGATGGATTTGCATGTGTATAACGGGGACCAGCCAAATACTTTTATCTATTACGAAGATGATGGATTGACCTACCAGTTTGAAACAGGACAATATTTCCGCAGAACGATCACCTTTGACCCGGAAAAAAAGCTGATCATTTTTTCAAAAGCCGAGGGGACTTTTCCTTCAAAATTCACCTCCATGCGCCTCATTCTTCATGCGTTTAATGAAGTGTCGGCTGTCCGTTCAGAAGGCAAAGAATATTCGTTGCAAATCAAATCATCAAAAGAGCGGACTGTTGAAATACCTGCAGGCAGCGGCGAGATGATTTTCAGTTACTAAAGTTTCATCTTTTGGGCTTGAAGGGATTCCGGAAACGATCGGGCGAGCCCTTGACTTTTCCTCGTTTTTTCCCTATATTTGTAAGACCACGACCTAAAAAAGGAGGAAAAAATGAAAAACCAATTCATTTGCTTCCTGTTTCTGTTCATGATCCTTTTGGCAACCGCCCCTGCCTTTTCAGCCAACCCCGGCGATTTCCGGACCAAAGCTAATGGAAACTGGAACCAGGTCAGTATCTGGGAGTTTTATAATGGCTCATCATGGATTGCAGCAACCAGTTCTCCGACATCCGGCAATGAGCAAATTGATGTCCTTTCAGGTTATTCAGTGACTGTAACCTTTAATGCAACCATTGACCAGACGCACATCCATGGAACCCTGACAATAAACAGCGGGGTTACCTTAACCATCAATGATGGCAGCGGCACCGATATGGCCATATACAGCCCAGTTACCGTAAACGGAACGGTGGTCAATCACGGGACAATCTCAGGGACCGCCGCCGAATTTGTTTTCAACAGCGGATCACTTTACCAGCATAGCAAAGACGGAGGCTCCCTGCCGGATGCAACCTGGAACGTGGGATCTGTTTGCGAAATAACCGGTGTTACAGGTTCTACAAGCATCTCAAATCTGGATCAGTCGTTCTACCACTTCAAATGGAACTGTTTATTGCAAACCGCTGAAACGAATTGTGCCGGCAATCTTCAAACCATCCGGGGAGATTTTTTCATGATCAGCACTGGTTCGACCGGCAAATTTAAACTGGGTGATGGAGCCGATTACACCCTGACGATCAGTGGAAACTGGGATCATCAGGGTGGCACCCTCAATATGGGTGGCGGCACCAGTTGGGCTTATATCAACCTTTCCGGAAATTTCAGCATGTCGGCTGGCAAGATCACTGAAACGAATTCATCCGGGTATTATTCCAGGATTACATTTATCAGGCAAGGGGTGCAAAATTATGTCAAAAACGGAGGAACATTCGAGAATAACATCGATTTTGACATCAGCTCCGGAACTACCCTTGAAATGGGGGATAACGTTGTTGACGGGAGCCTGGGACAGTTTTCAGTCAGCAGCGGCTCTACCCTGCGCACATCCAACCTCAACGGCATCAGCAATTCCGGGGCATCTGGTTGTATTCAGACGACCTCGCGCTATTACAGTTTTGCCGCCAATTATCATTACAACAGGGTTGGGGCCCAGTCAACCGGAAATGGTCTCCCCTCTCCATTTAACGGTAAATTGATGATCGGATCTGCAACAGCAGCAACCAACCTCACACTTACCAATGGATCAATTACCATCAACGGGACGCTTATTTTATGCAGCAGTTCACTTTCCAACAGCGCCATTGCAACCGGCACAGTGGCATATGGTTCCGGAGGAACACTCGAATACCAGGGAATGATCACTCAGACTACAACGGTAAAGGAGTGGCCCCT
>JAPLDG010000150.1 GCA_026391845.1 Bacteroidota bacterium
TCTTGATGGTATGATTGTGATCAATCAGTATAAAAAATGGACTTTAGGTAATTTTTGCTGGCAAGAGGAATATTTAGAAATATTGAAAAATCTGTCTGTTGATTACGATGAGCAATATTTATTTGAATGGTATGAATAATCTATGTCGCAGCTACGCTGCTTTGATTTTTACACCTGACTCGTTTGCTACAAAGATTGGGCAACTACGTTGCCAATTTGAATAACTACCATCGTTTTTAATCTTGGACCTGACCTGTACAGGCCAGAAGCAAACTAAAAGCCACCAGCCATCGGCCGTAATCCCGGAAAAGAGTTGGGAACATCCGATGATCGCCGCAAATGATGAAAAATTACAGGTTGTTGTTGACAATGAGGAGAAATAGCTTAAATTTGGTGGCGAAAAATCAGACCTTATAAAACGTGAAATTATGAAAAAGTTACCGTTTACTTTATTCCTTAATTCTATGGCAATGCCCAATAAATTTGCTTTGGCCAGTTCCAATAGAGATGCTGAAAGACAAACAAGGAAAACGCCTGTTTTTCAATTGTTATTTCTGATTTTTGCTTTTGTGATGACCGCAGAAGTCATATAAAATTATTGCTATTATTGTAAAACATTTTTTATTGACAATTGGTTTTATAAAGAAAAGGAAGTGATATATCTAATAACTTTTTAAAATGATAAGAATGTTACGAATTGATTCTGTTTCTGCTGAAAGTGGAAACTTCAGATGTTTGTCAGGAAAGGGAATGATGACAATTACCAATGTAATAATGATGTCAATTCTTTTTTCCTCTATTAATTGTTTTAGTCAAAACCAATGGGATGGTGATAATCCTAGCGGGAATTTTTCATATAAAGAGAATTGGTACGGTGACGCTGTTCCAGGAACATGGAATTCTACCACTAATTTGCAATTTGAATTAAGAAACAATGCATCACAATTGACTCTATATTATGATTTTAATTGGAGGGATGTGCAATCAATTATCTTTCAGGCAGCCTATGGACAAACGACTCCGCTGAATGGAAATGGCAACGGTTTGAATTTTTGGTATAAGGTAGAAAACAACAGCTTCTATTCTCAGAATATCAATATACCTCTTAGTATGAAAGGAATAGCTGGCGAACTAAATGCGGTTCATGCTGATTTGACCATTGGGAACGTAATTTTTAATGACGGTAATGCCGGAGTAAATGTATATAATAGTAATAATAAATCGCTTATACTTTCAAATTATCTTGTAGGAAATGGAAACGTTAAACTTACAATGAAAAATGGGGGTTATGGAATAGTCCAAATAAATGCAAATATGCCAGCGCTAAGCAGTTCTTCTTTTTCTGGGGGAATCGATATTAACCGTGGGGAATTATGGTTCAACGCGGGTGCTGCAATTAATAGCGGTACCCTGAAAGTTGGAAATGGCGATGGAAATGTTTGTAAACTATATATAAATGATGCAGATGGTGGCACTACGGTAACAAATACGATTAACATTCCCTCTTCATCGACCAATAGTTATGTTGGTGCATTGAACAGTTCAAATACCAATACTTTTTCGGGACCAATTACAGGCAGCAGTAATTTGAACCTTGAAGAAATAAATTCAGGAGGTACAATTGAATTTGCTGGGATTATAAGTTTATCAGGTTCATTGAATGTTTCAGGTTCAGGAACCGTGAAATTAAGTGCTTCTAATTCTTATACCGGCGTGACAACAATAAGTTCAGGAATCTTAAAACTTGGTGCATCAGGTGTTGTTCCAGATGCAAGTGCTGTAACAGTGACTAGTACCTTAGACTTTTCCGGGTTTAGTGAAACAGTTGGTTCAATTGCAGGCGCTGGTTTGATTACTAGCAGTGCCGCTGGAAATCCAATTCTGACTGCTGGTGGAGATAACTCAAATACTGCCTATTCAGGAATCATGCAAAATGGATCTGCAACAACAGTTGGATTGACGAAAACCGGGACCGGCATACTAACACTTTCCGGTGCAAACACTTACACCGGAGCCACAACAATTACCGGAGGAACATTAAGATTGGGTGCTGCTGATAGAATCGCCAATACATCTAATGTTGTTTTAAATGGTGGTACTTTAAGCACAGGTGCAACCACAGGTTACAGCGAAACAGTCGGAACATTATCTTTATCAGACAATTCTACTATCGCATTAGGCACTGGACTTCATACACTAACCTTTGCTGCAAGCAACGGTCTTTCATGGGTATCGGGTAAAACCATTACCATCACCGGGTGGACAGGCGGTGGCGGAGCAACGGGCACGGCAGGCAAAATTTTCGTGGGAGGCAGTAATACAGGGCTTATATCTGGACAACTAGCGCAGATATCCTTTACCGGATATACCGGCACGGCAACCATTTTATCATCGGGCGAAATTGTGCCTTCGATATCCTTTTCAGCCGGCACTTTAACCAGTTTCAACAATGTTTGCACAAATACCACTACCTCGCCAAATTCGTTTACCATCAGCGGTACCAACTTATCAACAGCCAATGTAACGGTGGGTGCTTTATCAGGATTTACTTATTCAACTATATCCGGAGGCACCTATACAACATCACTTTCGCTTACACAGCCCGGCGGTTCGTATTCTCAGACCATTTTTGTAAAATTCAGCCCAACGGCTGTACAGTCATATAGTGGCAACATTGCTGTAGGCGGTGGTGGCGCTACTTCTGTGAACGTTGCAGCAACGGGCAGTGGCATCAATACCCCTCCAACAGTTACTACACCAACAAGTGCATCGGTAGCTGCGATAACGGCAACTTTGGGGGGCGATATGACAGTAGTTGGATGTAACAATGCAACGGAACAGGGTATTTTTTATAGTACTACAAATGGTTTTGCAGATGGAGAAGGAACAAAGGTTTCAACTACAGGGCTTAATGTTAGTAGCACTGGAACATTTACGCAAGCCGTATCATTGCTTACTGCTTCCACAGTTTACTATTTCAAAGCATTTGCAACAAGTACCAGTGGAACAGCTTACAGCACACAAGGTACATTTACTACTACCTGGGAGTACAACACGACCGGGTCAATCTGGGCTACCGCCACCCAGGCGCCAGGTTCCGGGAACAGCGTCACCATTCAAGCGACACATGCCGTTACTGTTGATGCAGCTCTTGCAACTCCTGCAACTTGTGCCGCGCTGACAATTGAGGCAACGGCTTTATTAACCATCAATTCAGCAAAAGCCCTCACCGTCTCCGGCGCCCTTATCAACTCAGCCGGCAACACAGGGCTCGTTGTAGAAAGCGGAGGATCGCTGAAAACCAATGGCACTGTATCTGGCGGAGCCACCGTGAAACGCGACATTACAAGCAACAACGCATGGCACTTCCTCTCCTCCCCTGTTACCACTCAGAACATTTGCAATGGCAGGTTTGCCCCTTTGGCTACACATTTTGCTGCTGACTCTGGCGCCACTTTCGATTTCTACAAGTGGAGCGAGACCACTGTGATCACAGGTCTGCCATGGATTAACCTGAAAAAATCAGATTGGTCATTAAATATCACCGATTTTGGCGGAGAAACCCCGCAATTTGCCACTAAAACAGGTTACCTTGTTGCCTATAGTGGAACATTTGCAGGAAGTTCGACAAAATCATTTGCAGGCACACTCAATACCGGAGATCAAACCTTTACTTTGACAAAAGATGGAAATACATGGAACCTCATTGGAAACCCTTTCCCGTCAGCAATTGACTGGGCCAATGGTTCCATTATCAAGACTGGCCTTGCAAATGGTTATTATTACATTTACAACGCTTCGGGAAGTGAAGCCGACAAATACGAATATTATCTGGATGCCGGGCATAAAACTGCAGGAACCAACGGCAAAATCGCAGCCATGCAGGGATTCTTTGTAAAAGCCTCCGGTACATCCCTTTTCGTTCCGAACTCAGCGCGTGTCCATGACGGCACCTGGTTAAAAAACAGCGAAACTACTGCTCAGAATCATTTAACCTTAACATTGGGCAATGGCGCCAGGTCTGATGAGGCTTATGTTATTTTTGAATCCGTTGGAAGCATCACCAAAGGCTGGTATGATGCCGATAAGATGTTCAGCATGAACACCGACGTTCCGCAGGTTTATACCCTGAAAGACAACGATCAGAAGATTTGCATCAACTCCATGCCACTTTTCAACAACCCTGTCGCGGTTCCGGTCGGCATGATCATTCCTGCCGATGGCAGCTATACCCTGCAGTTATCAGGGCTTGAAACCTTCCCAACCCTGCCGGGAATCCTGCTGGAAGACCTCAAAACCAACACCACACAAAACATGATTCAAACCCCTGTTTATGCGTTCACCGCCAGCACAACCGATGATCAGAAACGGTTCCTGCTGCATTTTTCCGGCTCTAACGGAATCAGCGAAAAACCAGGCGATCATTCATTTCAGGTGTTCTCCTCAGGCAGCGCATTATTCGTGACCGACAACACAGGTAAAAACCAGGGAAATGTGTATGTTTACAACATGATGGGCCAACTCATCGCCTCCTCTGCGCTGAATGGAATTTCATCGTGTAAATTAATCCTGAACATGCCTGTTGGCTACTACATCGTGAAAGTCGTTTCCAATGATCATGCCTTTTCAAGCAAAGTTTTTATCAATAATTAATACGATCCCCCAGTAACCCCTGAACCACAAAGACCCCATCCCCCCTGACCCAACAAGGGAAGGGGGAGTAAGTCCCTCCCTGATTGGGGAGGGATTTAGGGAGGGGTCCAAGACGGCAGGGATTCAGAGTGGGGATAAATAAACCAACTATCATGAAAAAATCACGCAACCGCCTGTTATTCTCCTTGATCCTCCTCGGTTTCATGGCAATTGCCCAACTTGGCTTGGCACAGGCCCCACCGCCTCCCCCGGTTGAAAAGGGAACCAACTCCAACAAAGGTCCCGGCGGTGCGCCGGTTGATGGCGGAGTGGCTGTTACGCTGGCCATGGTGGCCGCTTTTGCCGGATGGAAATTGTACAAAAAGGTACGGGTGGCTAAAAATTAGAAATATCAACAGGGGCTATCACCAGGCTGGGAAGTGGTTGAATTTCTTCGATGGCGGTAAAAGTTCCGGTGCTTAGTTTTTGCGACAATCCGGCTTTACATTCCGCAGCGTTCGTACATAGGCAATCTTCTAATAACCGTGCATATTTAAACCTAAATATTCAAATTACACGAAATTGATTAAATTTTATCGCCTGATCCGGATGGGTTTATCCGCTCGGTCCAGATGATCCACAATATAAGGATCACCACATAAAACATGCCTCTGAGCACTACGTCATGCGCGAAGTGCCACCATTCAGGTTTGTAGAGCGACACAAGGGAAAGCATGGCAATTCTGAAAATATTGGTAAAATGAATGATAAGGGTACCCAGTGGGATATACCATAATTTATGCTTCCAATTTCCAGGATAAATTAATAGCAACAGGATAAATTGCAGAAGCTGCTTATCACCGGCACAACTTCCGTTGATCGTGATCCACCAGCCATTATCAAAAAACATGGTCAGATCCGTTACCCTCACCGACAACCTCAGGATATGCTGGTCAACCCAGAGGCTCTGATAAAAAACCCATCTGGTCATTTCGTGATGCAATCCGTTCATCCAGGCCTCTATTGGCCAGAAATCAAGCCTGTTTGCCCAAAACCGATAAGAATAGTGGATTGCCAGGGTAATCACTGCAAACCAAAAAACCTCCCGGAACTGACGGTAGCGGGAATCTGTAAAAAACATCTTTATCCTTCCCAGAGGACGCAGGTTGACCATTGAAAACAAATAAGGGGGCAAATCTACGTTAAAGTTGCGTATTCTCGGAGAATTTGACCACTTTAATCTGCTACGTGACACGTGACACGTGACGCGTGACTGCCAACTGCCAACTTCCAAAATATGTTAAATAACCTTAAATATGCAAGCCCGTTTTCAGTTACCACGTGAATTTTTAATAGTTTTGTCGGATTTTAGAATCAGAATAAATAGTTTTTAAGTGTTAAAGCTATGATTAAAAAAGTTTTAGTGGCCAACCGGGGTGAAATTGCCGTCAGGGTGATGCGATCGTGCCGTGAGATAGGAATCTATACGGTGGCTGTCTTTTCGGATGCCGACCGTCAGGCCATGCACGTGCGTTACGCCGATGAAGCTTACTGCATCGGGCCGGCGCCGTCGCGCGATAGTTACCTGAATATTGATGCCATCATCGGGGCAGCCAAAAAGTCGGGCGCGGATGCAATCCACCCGGGATATGGCTTTTTATCGGAAAATGCCGGATTTTCAGAACGTTGCAAGGCTGAAGGGATCAAGTTTATCGGCCCCGATGCGTATGCGATCCGGACCATGGGCGACAAAATCACCGCCCGCCAGACCATGATCGCTTCCGGAGTACCGGTTGTACCGGGAACAAAGGAGAAACTTTCCGATGAAATCAAAGCGGTTGAAGTCGTTCAGGAGATAGGTCTGCCAATCATGATCAAAGCTTCGGCAGGCGGCGGCGGAAAGGGCATGCGACTGGTGAAAAAGATGGAAGAGCTGATCCCCTCGCTGCGCATGGCGAAATCAGAGGCCATGAATGCATTTGGCGATGATTCTGTATATATTGAAAAATATATCGAATCACCTCATCATATTGAATTTCAGATTCTTGCCGACCAGCATGGCAATGTCGTCCATCTGTTTGAACGCGAATGTTCCATACAACGCCGCCACCAAAAGGTTATCGAAGAGACGCCATCACCGCTGATGAACCCGGCCTTGCGAATGGAGATGGGTGAAAAGGCTGTTGCGGCAGCCAAAGCCGTGAATTATGAAGGAGCAGGAACGATCGAATTTATTGTCAACGACCAGCTTGATTATTATTTCCTTGAAATGAATACCCGCCTGCAGGTTGAACACCCTGTTACCGAGCGTGTTGTCGGCGTTGACCTGGTCAAGGAACAGATCAACATTGCCAACGGATTGCCGTTGTCATTCAAGCAGGAAGATCTTCATCAGCATGGCCATGCCATCCAATGCCGGATTTATGCCGAAGATCCCGACAACAACTTCATGCCAAATCCCGGAATCATCAAACACATTACCGTTCCACTGGGATTGGGTGTACGATACGACGGCTATGTGTATGAAGGTTACGAGATTCCCATGCATTATGACCCGATGATCTGCAAACTGATCACCTGGGGAGAAACCCGGAAAGAGTCGATTGCCCGGATGCGCCGGGCATTATATGAATACAAGATCACAGGGGTGAAAACATCCATCAAATTCCTTGAGCGGATCATGGATGCACCCTCTTTTATTGATGGAAAATACAACACCCATTTTATTGAGGATAATCATGACCGGCTTTTTACGACCAAACTTTGCGGTATCGAATGCGAAGACATGGCCATCATCACCGCATTTATAGATTATCTTGATAAACTCGCTGAAATACAGCCTCCTAAATACACTGAAGAACTGGGAAGCAACTGGAAAGATTTTGGCCGCAAACGGAATGTTTTACGATTATAACTGATCCCATGGCATACGAAATAAGTATCGGACATCGCACGGCGAAAATTGAACTTCTGAACCGGGTGGGGAATAAAGCCCTGATCAAGGTGGATGACCTTAAATACGATCTCGATATCGTTGAGGTTGAAAATGGCGTTTATTCGATTATTTTCAAAGGACATTCCTACAATGTGGAACTCATCCGGGGGGAATCGAGTAAGAAATTCATTGTGAATACCTTTGCAAAAACATTTAACGCCGAGGTGATCGATGCAGAATCAAAATACATCACCAACCGCAACAAGGGCATGGAGGTGGAAGGATCAAACCAGGTTGTTTCCCCCATGCCCGGAAAGATCGTGAAGATCCCCGTCAGCGTTGGAGACATCGTTGCCGCCGGACAAACCCTCATCGTGGTGGAAGCCAT
>JAPLDG010000024.1 GCA_026391845.1 Bacteroidota bacterium
AAGATGCAAAAGTACTTTTCAAAGCATCAGAAGAAGCTTCTAAATGGAGATATAAGAGTTATCAAAAAATGGCAAGAGACTAGTCTCGCTGAATAATAAATCAAAACCCGTCAGAAATGGCGGGTTTTTTTTTTGTTATTGTTTTATTTTTTAATTTTATACGATTATCTACAACTTAAAATCTTTCTTATGAAAACAATTCAAACTGTTTATTTCGTTTTAATCTCAGCGGTTATTTGTTCGTGTTCATCTTTGTCAGAAAAAGTTGACATCAAAACAATTGATAAAACTGTTGAAAAAATCAAGAAAGATAATCCCAAGCTGGATAGTAATAAGATATATTTTCTTAATAGATTAGTAGCAATATCAAAGGGCACAGAATCATTTGCAAAATTTCTCAACAATCCTTCATTAAATGAATATATTTTAGATAAAAAGGAGTTTGATATAGAAAGGGATAATATTTTTAATTATTTCAAAGCTGAAAAGATAACATTCAAAGATATCTTTGACGAATTTGATCTTACCAAGGCAATAGAAGATAGTATTTTCAAAGCTAATTATGCCTTGCTTGTTGAAATAGATAAATTTTGTGTAGAAAGGCAAATAGTAAGAGATTCATTAGATGCCTATTATGCTGGAATCAAAGATTCCATTAATAAATTGCTTCAGATAAAATTGATAAGTATCCAATCGACTGAACAAGATTATCGAGATGTAGTGTTTGTAAAGATTCAATTCATCAATAATACTGATAAACCGATTGAAGCAGTTTCTTTCTCGTTAGAACTTACTGATAATTTGGGCAACAAATTAGCGACTTTAAATTGCAGGTCTAATGATCGCATTGTAAAATCTAATTATGGTTATTGGACCTATGATAAATGGGAAAACGAAATGATTTATAAGAATTTGAAGAACATGCGTGCGGAAAATGTCTCCATCGTCCAGACAATTAACAAATTAAATATCAATGGTGTCATTCTTTCATCAGAAGAAGAAATTAACTCTGAAAATGTACTTTCAACGATAAACCTTTCATATACTACACCAAAATATTTGCGTGGTTATTGTTCATATCTTGAAGAAAATGATGATTTATACATACAAATGTCTGCTGTCAATGCTGATATTGGAAAGGAAAAGGATAAACGTACACCCATACTTATTAAATATATTGAATTGTCGGGAAAGGTATTCAATTTTGATAAAAAACCCTCCAGTTGAATTTGTTTCAAGATGTTTAAGATTTTCTGCTTCTTATCTTCTAAAAGAAGTGTGAGAGGTTATTTTGATTTCTATTACTGGTCAATGTTTTCTTTGTTTTTTACAATACATTTCGACTACAATATTTAATCCTTAATAAGCTTTGCCTTCTTTGTCAAAGCTTGATTTTCAGAACCTGTCCTTTACCACTCACAATTGTGACACTATTTTCGTGTCATGATTGATGTCTATTACCCTTATTTTGAAGCAGAATCCACTTGGCAGGAACTTCGCTATTCGCTTCGTTCAATCGAAAAACATTTCAAATTTGATTTCCGGGTTGTTATCTTAGGGGACCTTCCTGCCTGGATAAATCCCGCATCAATCCTTTATATTCCGCATGACAGGGTGGAAGGTATTCAGGAGAATACCCTTTACGATGCCATCACCAAACAGCTTCTTTTCAACGCCCATCCAGACACTTCGCTTCACTTCGTTCGGATGTACGATGACATCTATATCCTCAGGGACGTCGATCTCATTACGGTTGGACAGTTCAAGGCTATGTATCCTTTCAGGGAGGTACCTGAAAGAACTGGTACATGGTGGTCACAATTGTACCATACCCTTGATGTCCTTATCGCCAAGGGCTATCAAGGCTGGAACACGGAAACCCATCTTCCGGAACTGTTCAACAAAGAGAAAATGCAGTGGATCATCACGACATATTCAGCGCTTGAAAAACGACTGTTAACATCGTCATTGTATTTCAATACGTTTTTCCCAGGCGCTCAACCACAGCTATTCAGCAAAGAATTCGCCATTCAATTCTATGATAATGCCGATGGACCATTCTACGATTCATCCGAGGGTGATCTGAACAAAAAGTGCAAGGGGAAGACGTATCTCAACCACAATAACGCCGGCCTGACTGACAATCTGAAAAACTTCCTTAAAACCACGTTCCCACACAAATCCCGATTTGAATTATGAACATTGCCAAACTTATACTGCATTACAACACACCAGAGCTTACGCTCAGGCTTTGTGAATCGGTGCCCGATGCCATTGTCATAGACAACGGCTCAGACATAAACATGGTTACCCTTCTTCCCAAGGAAAGAGTGATTCGCTTTGAAACCAATCTGGGGTTCACCGCAAATTGGAACAGGGCAATCAGAGAGATCATGAAAAATGATGCAGGATATTACCAGGCTTTCTGGCTCATGAATTCTGACATCGAAATATCTCAGGATTCCATTAACCGTATTCATGATCTTATGGAGATCCATCCTTATTCAATGGTCACGCCATCGTACAACTGCTGGATGAAGCAGTGTAAAAATAACGGCTCACCCGGGATTCGTGAGGTGAAATGCATTGAGTTCACTGCTCCGGTGATTCGTCGCGATGTGTTTGAGAAAATCGGATTCTTTGAAGAGACTTTCACAAAGGGCTATGGAGTAGAATTCGACTGGTCCCTGAGGATGCAGGCGGCTGGCCTCAAACAATACTGTGACGACAAATCATTGTTTTACCACATTGGCCAGCAAACAATCAATGCCCATGGACCGCTGCGGGAATATGAAGCCATCGCAAAAGATGAACTGGGTAGGGGTATGGAGAAATTCTATGGTCTCCAGTGGAAAACCCTGATCATGGACCGGCTCGATGTGTTCAACGAAAAACCAACATACAAAAAGGTTGCTGTTTACACAACCATCTTTGGAGGCTATGCGTGCCTGTATCCGGTTCCTAAACAGTCTGTCGATGCAGATTTCTTCTGTATCTCAGACTCAGTGGATGTTCTACATGCAACTCCCTCACTAGAACAAATTGCCGAGAAGCGATGGAAAATCATCCCGGTTCAGTATCCGACCACTGATCTTCCGGCCAGACTTCGGGCAAAGTTCTTCAAACTTTTCCCCTGGGAAGCTTACACCCTTGAACAATATGACATTGTGATTTTCGTCGATGGCTCTATTGAGATCACATCACCTGATTTCGTCAGGCATTGCCTTGACTCATTGGGCGATCAGGATATGGCACTGTACGCGCATCCGGATCGTGATTGCATCTATGAAGAAGCAACAGAATCAAAACCTTTAGTAAAATACCAAAGCCAGAACATTGATGGCCAGATTGAATTTTATAGCACCATTTATCCCAGGCATGGGGGACTGTTTGCCTGTGGCGTTATGGTTCGCAGAATCCATTCAGTAACACTTCGTGAGGTGATGGCTAAATGGTGGTGGGAAATTATCAAATGGACCTACCAGGATCAACTGAGTTTTCCGGTGATCTGCAAACTGACAAAATTCAAACCCAATCTTTTCCCGGGCAACCAGTACAAAAATGCCTTCTTCAAAGTCCATTGGCATGATGATAAATTAGTTCCCATAAATTTCAGTAAATCATGACGATCAATGTATTAATGCCGGTATTCTCAACTCCCGTTGAATGGGTCCAGGAGGCCGTTGAATCTATCATTGGCCAGGATCATCCTGATTTTCGGTTTATCATCGTGGATGACAACAACCCCAGAGGACCGCTCACTAAATACTTGTACGGCCTTACTCAGCGTGACTGCTGCATCAGCATTGTACATAAAAACGAAAACGAAGGCATCGCTGCAGCGCTGGACTTCGGCCTTCAGCATTGCCATGGCGATTTGATCGTTCGCATGGATGCTGACGATATCGCGGATAAAACCCTGCTTAAATCCCATGATCAGTATTTTACCGATCATCCCGGCCGGCATATTTGCGGTGTGCAAATACACCTGTTCAACAAAACAATGGATTGGTATAGTCACCACCCTGTCGAAGTTACCAGGAAGAAAGCATGCTGGATGAATGGGCATTGGTTTGTCAATCACCCGGGCGTTGCCTTCCGCAAGCAGGCTATCACCAGTGTTGGTGGCTATGGCGCTACTCCATCTACGCTGGCGGAAGACTATGCCCTTTGGGTGAAGTTTCTCCTGGCAGGCTACACCATATATAATTTGGAGGACATCCTCGTAAAATATCGGGTGCATGAAAAGTCATTCTCCTTCGCACCTGATCGCAAAGCTCCCGAGTGGCACGAATTTTTAAGAACCCAAAAACTACTACTCAATGAACAATGAAATTAACTCCTGGCTCAATTCTGAGCGCGATTATGCAATAGGGGTGCAACTCTATTCGCGTTTTGGACAGAGCCAAAACATGAAGCGAATCTTTGAACGCAGCGATCAGTCGGAGACATCAACACAAAACCTGATCTATGAACTGGAGAAATGCCGCCCCCGATTGCCGCTACCAGAAATCAGAAGGTTAGTATTTCAAATTCATACTCCCGGGATGATCAACTGCTTTTCGATCAGATAAAATCAAAACTGAAAATCCGTGACCATCTCCATGCTACGCTGGAGCTTGTGCCTGAGGACCAGCGCAGGTTAAATGCCCTGCAGATTCTTGATCTTTCTGATGAAATCACAAAGACATACGAACGGCATGAACATTTTAAAACCCATGGAGTATTGCCTCCGGAGCAGGAAATTAAGGCCGTGGTTCCCGACATATCATTGACCAGTTTAACAGAAGCGGAACTTCTCAAAATGCGCTCGAACATTCGATCAAAAATCTCCTATTACAAAAAACAGATTGGACTGCCTGAAAAAGCCGCTTCAATCATGTACAATTCTGGTTGCCTTTCAAAATGGGAAGCACAGCTCTCACAGATCCTCCAACTATTACCCTGATGTCGCTTTTCAAAGTAGATAACCTGTCAAAGAAAAAAGAAACCCACACCTCGGTATCCACCTCGGTGATGGGCATAACCCATTTGACAATCGGCAAAGTCGGTCAGAAAATTGATGATGTTATCGGCATCATCCATCCGGGTGAATCAAAGCACTATGCTTCCATGGGTGAATGGTCCACACATGATCTGCTGTTTCACTTTCTCAATCAAACCGGTCCGGCGGAAGTTTACTTTACAACCTGGGCGATATCGGAGTTTGCCATCCGCCAGCTCTATGCCTTCGTTTCATCAGGTCTAATTACAAAACTCTCCGGAATCTTCGATTACCGCAATGGAATCCACAAACCGGCTGAACTGCAATTTCTCAAACAGATTACCACCGATATTAAAGCTGCCAAGTGCCATGCCAAGGTAACAGTCATCCGGAATGAAACATGGGGGATCAGTATTGTCTCTTCGGCGAACTATACGCGTAACCCTCGCATTGAAGCCGGAGTGATTTGCAACTCTAAAGAGATTGCGGAATTTCATAAAAACTGGATCGTAAACGAACTCAATAATACCAGCGACTTTGAAAGAAATAAGTGAAGAATTGCTCATTCAGCTTGAGGAACTATCCTCGCTGATGCTCAGTAAAAAACAGATTGCAGTGATCCTTGAATTCAACCAGGATGATTTTAAAGCTCTGCTCAAAGATGAAGATGATGCACCATATATGCGCTTTCAGCGAGGCCGGCTTCTCCAGGAGGCAGAAGTCAGGAAATCTATCATGGAGCTGGCCAAAAACGGCTCATCTCCTGCCCAGGCCTTTGCCTTCAAATTAATAGAAAATGCCAAAATGGATGACTTATGAATACATACCAGATTCCCGCTTCAACTCTCACCGAGCGCCTGCGCCTGCATTACATAGAAGGTCGGGAAGTAGCCCCCGAGGATAAAGAAGTCATGATCCGCTGGGAGGCGGCCCATGCCATTATTTTGGGTGATTCCCAGAATGACCGTAATGCAGCCACGATATTGATAAAGCGCTTTGGAATCAGCGAAAGCACCGCTTACCGTGACATTCGCCTTTCTAAAAATCTCTTTGGCGATGTTCGTGCATCCACCCGGGATGCCTTACGTTACATGGTTACTCAATGGGCGGTTGATTTGTATCACATGGCCAAAGAAATCAAGGACATCAAAGGAATGGAACGGGCCTTGGAAAGACTGACCAAGGCAAACAACCTGGACAAGGATGATATGGATCTTCCGGATGCTTCAAAAATTCAGCCACCGGTTCAACTGCTGTCAATAAATTTCAACCTGATCAACAGTCCCAGGTTCAAACTCATCGACCAGGCTGCTCAAAAGGCGCTTCTTGAACTCTATGACCAGGTCATGCAGCAAATCGTCATTACACCGCTAGGGGAGTACGCTGATCTTTTCTCCATCGATGATTCAATCAGGCCAAATTCTCAGTAAAATGGATGTTTCACAAATCAAACAATCTCCTTTTTATAACGAACCTCAGTCCGTGATAAAGCTCTCCACCCGGCCACACAAAATGTTCATCGGTGGAAGAGGCGTCGGCAAGACTACCATCATTGCCGACCAGGTAATTGACTGCCTAAAGAAAATGCCACGTGGGAAAATATCACTCAATGGCCTTACCTATTTCCACATTCGTACTAAATCGCTCCCGCCTATCATCGATCACTGGGAACGACGAGGTCTTTACCGTGGCATACACTATTTTGTCGGCATGAAAGCCCCGAAAAAGTTTCAATGGCTTGAACCCTGGCAACCACCGCTTGATTACACAAATTGTATTCATTTCTTCAATGGCTTTGTGGTTGAGTTCAATTCCTTCGACCGGCCGGAAATGGCCCGCTCCGGATCCTATGATTATATGGTATTCGACGAATCCACCAAGCTGAAGAAATCAGCCATTGACAGCGATGTGTTGCCGGCAAACCGTGGCAATAATGACCGCTTTGGCCATGTTCGTTTTCACCATGGTACCATGTTCCTGGGATCACAACCATTGACTCCTGCAGGAGATTGGGTTTTTGACTATGAAGACCTGATGAAAGAGTTCCCCAAAGAGTTCCTGTTTATCGAAGCCGGTGCCCGGGAGAATGAATTCATCCTGGGTGCACGATATTTTCGTGACCTCAAACGTGTGCTTCCTCAGATGGTATTCGATATTGAAGTGGACAATATCAGAAGAAAAAGGAACATCAACGGTTTCTATCCATCACTCACCGCTGCATCGCACTGCTATTATAATGCATACAATTATTCATTTTATGACTCAATCAACCATGACCTGGGGGAGCATGGTGGCCTTGACAGCAGGGGAGATGCAGACTGCCTGCCTGATGAATATCTCTATTGTTCATTTGATTTTGGTTCTACTCAAAACTGCATGATCATAAGCCAATGGCACAGATCAGTCAATGAGTTTCCAATCATTAAAAACTTCTTTGTTGAAAATGAAACACTCAAGGTGTTGATAGCCAATTTCATTGATTACTATCAGTACCATCCCAACAAACACATCAATATTTATGGTGGCAGTGATGGTAACAGACGCAATGATGCAGCCAGCAGACAAACATATTTCGATGATGTAATGGATCAACTCAGCAGTGCAGGATGGTCAGTGTCCCTATGTGCTGAGCTGCATGAGATATCACACATGGATAAGTTTATCTTCTGGTATAAGTTTTTATCTAATGATTATCCGAACATACCATCATTTAAGATAAACATGAACAACGCCATGGAGACGTATGTTTCTATGGATGCAGCCCCGGTGCTGCCTTCTGAATACAAGAAAGACAAATCCTCTGAGCGTAAGACAGATCAGCCAAGGTGGAAGGCCACTGACTTATCTGATGCTGTAGATAATCTGTACTACTGGATGTTCTTTCAAAGTCTTGACAACAGTGAACCAGCACATGACATGATGTTCCTTGGCTAACCATACCGGCACAAGGTCACAATCCAAGACAATACAATCACAATAAGGCACAGTCGCCTTGCATGCTCCTGTCTATGGTGAGTCTGCCCCCCGATTGCATGGGGGAGCAGCCTTAGCGTAGGGGAGCATTTTTCATATATCCTCACCATGAAACGGCCTCACAATTGCGAAACGCCACAGGGCGGGGCGTGGTCTTCTGACAGACAATAACAGGAAATTGTAAGAAAGGCGCTCACAATGTCCTGTTATTGGGTTAAATACGATTTTTTTGGTGACAACGCACCGTAAGGGAACTACTTTTCTCTTTTATAGTAAAGAGCAAAGTAGCAAAAGAGAAAGCCAAGTTCACCTTAAGCCAGTGGTCTCCCCGGCTGCCACGCTTTTTCTTTGAACATCTAAGGCAAGAAACCTCAAGCGGGCACCTTTTTGAATTAAAAAGTCAGCAAAAACCCACCCCACAATATAATACTTGAAATCCTTAATAAGCTACCTACATCGACTGGGCTTCCAGCTCTAAGGGAGCTGCAAACTTGGAACTGTCAAGGGCGACAAGAAACGGTCGCTTTCAGTGTATTCAGATTGAAAGGTCAATCTGACCAACACCCTGGACATTATCCAATCGATCCGGTTTAACGCTTCGCGGTCAGAAAATTTCAAGTATCCACATTCTAAAACCTTACTACCATGACCGCACTTGCAAGAGAAACTCGCAAACAATCATTCGAAGAAATGTTTGTACCCAGGCTTTTCGCAGGAGATGACCGAAGAGCAATCGGCCCTTTACGACTGGGAATTTAAAGAGTTTCAGAAGAATTTCAGAATTGAAAATTAATCAGGCAGGCAGTCACCGACTGCCTGTTTTTTTTATGGTCGTACAGCTTTTTCTTTTGTGTAGCACCGGCAAAGAAAAAGACTGGCAAAAAGAAAACCGGATGAAAACGGGCATCTTTTTGAAGTAAAAAGAAGCAAAAAGCCAGCGCACTATTACTCGAAATCCTTGCAAAGTTACCTATGGGAAAATAAAACTGTCAAGGGCGGCCTC
>JAPLDG010000146.1:0-4552 GCA_026391845.1 Bacteroidota bacterium
GAATGTGATGATCAATGACCCTTTGACCGACCTGAGTACCATGACGGTGGTACCCAATCCTGACAAAACCGGTATCAACACAAGTACATGGGTCGTTAAATTTGTTCGTGATAAAGACGGGATTCCCTGGGAAGGTTTCTGGTCCGCTTTAGTTACTCCGCTCGATGTGACCACCAACAAGTATGTGCACGTAAAAGTATGGAAACCACGTATCAGCCCTGTTAAATTCAAAATTCAAGATGGCGCAGCCGGTACCATGGAGACCGCTTCAATGACCCCTCAGACAACTACGGGTGTATGGGAAGATATGGTATTCGATTTTACTTCAAAAACAGGTACTTATCCTATCATTGCGTTCATGCCCGATTTTGAAGATCCTCTTACACTTACCGATGACATGACGATGTATTTCGACGACATCATGATCAATAACGACCCAACTCCCAATAGCGCTGCAGTTTATGTTATTGACAATTATGAAGTTATGCCATTGAACGTGATGATCAATGATCCTCTGACCGACTTAAGTTACATGAACATCGTTCCGAATCCCGATGCAACAGGCATCAACACTAGCAATTATGTAGTGAAGTTTTTACGCGATAAAGACGGGATCCCCTGGGAAGGTTTCTGGTCGCCGACTGCTGTTGACGTTACAACCAACAAATACATGCATGTGAAAGTTTGGAAACCACGTATCAGTCCTGTTAAATTCAAAATTCAGGATGGCGCAGCAGGAACTCTTGAAGCAGCTTCCATGACCCCACAGACCAAAACCGGAGCATGGGAAGATATCGTGTTCGATTTTACCTCAAAAACCGGCCCCTATCCTGTCATTGCATTCATGCCTGATTTTGAAGATCCCCTCACCCTTACGGAAGACATCACGATGTATTTCGACGATATCATTTTGAACAACGACCCGAGTCCTCTCGCAGGGATTAATGTAGTTTTGAATGACAACAAAGTTTCTGTTTACCCTTCTCCGTTTAACAATTACCTCACCATTAAAACGGGCGTTGAGCTTAAAACTGCCATCATTACGTCAGCCATAGGTCAGCAGGTGGTTAAAACAGGAAGCATGAGCGAGGGAACTTCCACCATTAACACTTCAGAACTCGCCACCGGTATTTATTTCCTGACCATCTATCCGAAAACGGGAAATACTTACACCATGAAGATTATGAAATATTAAATCAAACTGTATTTAGCCTGAAAATTTGAGGCTGTCTTAAAAGTTAAAATTCACCGTACTACCGGGCTTTTAGGACAGCCTCTTATTATCTGGATTACCTGATAACCGAGGCAGAATTAACATATCTTCCATGAAACTATTTCCGCTATTAACTGTTTTGTTGGCGCTTGGCATTATCATGGGCGCCGGTTGTAAAAAGAATGAGCCTGACACCCCGACCGGGTCGATTCAGCTGGCCCAGGTCAAGGCTGGTTCGATCGTGCTTAAAACAGGGGTAAACACCAAAGACATTCCGGTTGACAGCTCAATTAATATTTACTTCAATACGACAATCGATCCAGGGTCGCTCGATGGCAATATTCTTATCCGGAAAACCGACAATACCGTCATTTCCTGCGCTATTGTTACTTTAAATTCCAATAAAACCATCAGACTGACACCTCAAAAACCGCTTGATCACCTGACAAACTACAAACTACAGATTACATCAGGTATAAAAGGGTCGCTGGGTGAGACTTTTCCCGGAATTGAGTATCTTTTTGTGACCATTGCCGGGAAACTTCATATCGAAAACATCACGATAAACCTGCAACCCTTTCAGGTACCCATCATTCCCAAAAATATTGATGCGAAAAATATCACGATCGATATTACATTCTCCGACTCTTTGAATCCCGCCAGTGTGAGCTCCTTTTTCACACTCTCCTCCGGGATGCCATTAAAATTTGTATTTTCAGGGAATAACAAAAAAGTAACCGTCTCAAATACACTCCCCGCAAAAGATTTTTCCCGCTGCTTTTTTAACATCTCAAAGAATTTAACATCCACCAGCGGATATCCTTTCGACGGCTTTACCAACTATTTTTATACCGCAGTGGATTCAACACCAAAATTTCCTGTTATTTCTGATGATCAGCTTCTTACGCTGATCCAGCAAAAAACTTTCAACTACTTTTATGATTTTGCAGAACCAATGAGCGGCCTTGCCAGGGAGCGAAACACCTCAGGTGATGTGGTGACCATCGGGGGCTCCGGGTTCGGAGTGATGGCGCTGATCGTTGGAATGGAACGGGGATTTATCACCCGCGACCAGGGTATGTCCCGGTTAACCAAAATCCTGACATTTCTTGAAACCTGTGATCGTTATCACGGGGCATGGGCGCATTGGCTCAATGGAAGTACGGGGAAAACAATCGCTTTTTCCACCAACGACAATGGCGCCGACCTGGTCGAAACCTCCTATATGATTGAAGGGCTCATCACCATGCGGCAATATCTTGACCCGGCTGTTCCCGCTGAGCAAAACCTGATACAAAGGATCAACATTCTGAATAATGCCGTGGAATATGATTGGTTTACCCGCGGGCAAAATGTTTTATACTGGCACTGGTCGCCCAACTTAGGATGGATCATGAATATGCAGATCAGAGGTTATAGCGAAGCGCTCATCACCTATGTGGTTGCTGCAACTTCAACAACGCATCCTATTGCCTCAGCAGTTTACCATCAGGGCTATGCCCAAAGTGGCGCAATCAGGAACGGCAGTTCCTATTATGGTTATGTGCTTCCGCTGGGTGAACCTTACGGCGGCCCGCTGTTTTTCACCCATTATTCGTTCCTTGGGTTGAATCCCAAAAACCTGGTGGATGCCTATGCCGGGTACTGGCAGCAAAATGTCAATCAATCGATGATCAACAGGGCATATTGCATGGAGAATCCGAAAAATTTTATCGGTTACAGCGGCGCATGCTGGGGTTTGACCGCTTGTGATAATCCTTGGGGGTACGATGCCCATTCACCCACAAACGACCTGGGCGTGATCGCTCCGACCGCAGCCATTTCTGCTCTTCCTTACACACCCGAACAATCGATGAGTTCGATCAGGTTTTTCTATTACACATTGGGTGACAAACTTTGGGGTGAATATGGGTTTTATGACTCCTTTGATGGAAATGAAGGCTGGTGGGCAGATTCATACCTTGCCATCGACCAGGGCCCCATTGTTTGCATGATTGAAAATTACCGGACCGGTCTTTTGTGGGATTTGTTTATGTCAGCCCCGGAAGTGAAAACAGGACTGACCAAACTCGGTTTTACTTATTGATCCATTGGCGTTTAAAGTATTCATCCATGCTGAATTCTGAAAAACTGAAAATTGCAGTTGTAATCTGGATGTTGCTGACCACCACAGCAGTTCAATCCCAAAAACCAGGTGACCGGGGAATAAGCCCTGCTGAAAGGGCCAAAATTGACACTTTGCTCAACGCCATGACGATGGATGAAAAAGTGGGGCAGCTGTCACTTTTTCAATCTGAGGGGGATGTAACCGGCCCAATCCTGAACAACGATTTTAAAAAACTCATCAAAGATGGCAAAGCAGGCGCGATTTTCAACGCCTACACCAAGGTTTACGTTCGTGAACTTCAACGAATTGCAGTTGAAGAATCTCGTCTGAAAATCCCATTGCTGTTTGGATATGATGTCATCCACGGCCATCGTACCATTTTCCCTATTCCCCTGGCCCAGGCTTGTTCCTGGGACCTTGCTGCCATTGAACAATCCGAGCGGATTGCCGCGTTGGAGGCTACTGCCGAAGGACTCAACTGGACCTTTGCACCGATGGTCGATATAACCCGTGACCCACGCTGGGGAAGGGTAGCCGAAGGAGCCGGGGAAGATACCTGGCTCGGATGCCAGGTTGCAAAAGCCCGTGTGCGTGGGTTTCAGGGAACCGATTTAAAGGCCGGCAATACCATGATGGCCTGTGCCAAACATTTTGCAGCGTATGGAGCGCCCCAGGCCGGACGCGATTATGGCTCGGTCGACATGTCAACGCTTTCACTTTATGAGTCTTACCTGCCTCCCTACAAGGCATGTGTTGATGCCGGAGCCGGCTCGGTAATGACCTCTTTCAATGAAATATCCGGCATCCCCTCCACCTCCAATAAATGGTTATTGACTGATCTTCTTCGTAAAGACTGGGGTTTTAACGGCTTTATTGTTACCGATTATACCTCCATCAATGAGATGGTATTACACGGGAACGCCGAAGATAAAAAAGATGCAGCAGGATTGGCGCTTCATGCCGGGGTTGACATGGATATGCAGGGAAGCGCCTATCTTGATTATCTTCCGGAATTATTAAAAGAGAAAAAAGTAACTTCTGCATCCATTGATAGCGCGGTGCGCCTGGTTCTGGAGGCAAAAGTAAAACTTGGATTGTTTGACGATCCTTACCGGTACTGCGATGAATCAAGGCAGGAAAAGGAGGCAATGACCGAAGATAAATTGGCGTTTGAACGGAAATTCGTTTCTCAAAGTTGTGTTTTGTTAAAAAATCCTGATCATATACTGCCC
>JAPLDG010000146.1:4585-12198 GCA_026391845.1 Bacteroidota bacterium
TCAAAAATATCGCTGTCATAGGTCCGCTGGGCGATTCCGGAAAAGTTATGCTGGGCAGCTGGACTGCTGCCGGAAACTGGGAACAATGTGTCACTTTACTCAAAGGAATAAAAAATAAAGCCGGGCAAAATGTTGAAGTTCTCTATGAAAAAGGCTGCAACACCAACGATACTGACCAGAGCGGATTTGATGCAGCCCTGAAACTGGCGCGGAAAGCAGATTTTGTTATTCTGGCCCTGGGAGAAAACGGATGGATGAGCGGTGAAGCCGCCAGTCGCACCAGCATCGACCTGCCCGGAGTTCAGAATGACCTTGCAGCAGCCATCGTAAAAACCGGAAAACCGGTCGCCGTAGCGCTGTTTAACGGCAGACCTTTGACAATCACCAAACTGAACAGCCTTCCTGTAGCCATACTTGAAACATGGTTTGGCGGTACCGAGGCGGGAAATGGCATCGCCGATGTGCTTTTTGGGGATATGAACCCTGCCGGGAAAATTACCATGACCTTTCCTGAAAATGAGGGGCAAATTCCAATTTACTATAATGCCAAGAATACCGGAAGGCCTTATAATCCAAAAGAGCCAGAGTCCAGATTTGTTTCACGGTATTTAGATTGTTCCAACGACCCGCTCTTTCCTTTCGGTTATGGCCTCAGCTACACGAGTTTCACCTATTCCAACCTTACAGCATTCGTTGATAGCAGTAACATCAATATCACTGTGGAAGTTGCCAATTCAGGAGATCGCGACGGTGAAGAGGTGGTTCAGTTGTATGTCCGGGATAAAGTCGGCTCGGTGACCAGGCCGCTTAAGGAGTTGAAGGGATTCCGGAAATTGCTGATCCCGAAAGGTGAAACAAAAAAAGTCGAGTTCCATCTCACCACAGAAGATCTGGCGTTTTATCATCCGGATCTGAAAAAGTACTGGGAGCCCGGTGAATTTGTGGTCAGTGTGGGAACAAACTCCTCAGAAACCATATCGAAGTCGGTTTTTATTCCGGATACCAAAGATTCACAAGAGGTTGAATTCAAATCCAACGGAAAAGTTGATTTTCCCCTGACACCGGAGGATGAAAAAATGCTCGATTCCATTCAGCATAAAACCCTGCTGTTCTTTTTAAATGAACATCATCCTGAAAAAGGAATCGTAAAAGACCGCACAGCTCCCTGGGCTCCTGCCAGCATTGCTTCGACGGGTTTTGGGATTCCCTCGTTTGCGATCGGGGCTGAAAGGAAGTGGATTACACGTGAACAAGCAGCCGAAATCACACTGAAAATTCTGACGTTCTTCATCAATTCTGTTCAGAGTACCGACACAAACGTAACCGGATACAAAGGATTTTACTATCATTTTCTGCGAATGAATTCCGGTACCCGTGAATGGAATTGTGAACTTTCTTCCATCGATACCGGCATTCTGATGATGGGGATCATCTTTGCCAGAAACTATTACAACCTCGATAATGAGATTGAAAACCAAATCCGCATGCTTGCTGCCATATTGCTTGGAAGAATTGAATGGAATTTCCTGGAAATGCCGGCATCAGGAAAATTCGCCCATACGATTTCCATGGGATGGTCACCAGAAGGAGGAATACATGACTATGGCTGGAGCGGATATAACGAAGGGCTGTTCCTGTATGTTTTAGCTGCCGGGAGCGGCATGGAAAATGTTGAAAGAAGTTACCAGGCATGGTTAAGTTCCTATAAATGGCAAACACCTTACAAAGGACTGTCTCATGTAGCCTTTCCTCCTTTGTTTGGTCATCAGTTTTCACAAGCTTTTATAGATTATCGCGGCATCGCAGATAAATACATGCAGGAAAAAAAGATTGATTACTTTGAAAACTCCCGTCGTGCAACCTATGTTCAACGGCAATATGCCATGGATAATCCGAAAAACTGGCGTGGCTATGATTCGCTTTGCTGGGGTATTACCGCAAGCGACGGACCCACAGAGAAGTACAATTTTGATGATAAAGCATTTAAAGGTTATGCCGGAAGGGGAACAAGCGGGCCCGATTACAATTATTTTGACGATGGCACCATTGCGCCTTACGGATCCCTCTCATCATTGCCTTTTGCGCCTGAAATAGTGCTGCCCACCATCAAATCGATCAATAAAAAGTATGGTAAAAATTTATGGGGGAAATACGGATATTTTGATTCTTTCAATCCGACAGCCAACTGGTTTAATAATGACTTTATCGGCATTGATGAAGGCCCGATGCTGATCATGATCGAAAATTTCAGAACAGGCCTGGTTTGGAATTATGTAATGAAAGATCCGATCATTCAGAAAGGTCTGAACAAACTCGGCTACAAGTACTTATCGCAATGAAAACACATATCCGAAAGAGAATTGCACCATTACTCATTTTGATACTCACAAGCACAATTCTCCATGCTCAGATCAAAACCCTGGATGAATTTGAAAACAAAGCTGGCTGGAACTTTATTCAATCAGATGGTGTAAATCTCAATTTATCAAACGAAAAAGGGTTGACCGGCAATGCCATTCGTTTCGATTACGATTTTTCCAAAGGAACCGGATATGGCGGAATTCAGAAACTTTTTCCGATTGATCTCCCGGATAATTATGAATTTACATTTTTTCTGAAAGCTGAATCTCCGGCCAATAATTTTGAGATAAAATTTATTGACAGCACCGGAAACAACGTTTGGTGGGTCAGCAACCGGAACTATAATTTCCCTGCAGAATGGAAAAAAATACATGTCAGGAAAAGACATATCAGCTTTGCATGGGGACCCGCCAGTGATCACAATGTAAAACGGATCGACCGGATTGAATTTACCATTGCATCATTTGTGGGAGGCAAAGGTACGGTCTGGATTGATGACCTGAAGTTTGAACCGCTTCCGCCCGAAAAGCAGGTATTTCCTGCACCTTCGATTACGGCTTCCACATGGCTTAAAAATCAACCACCGGATTTCCTTGCTGATCCTTCAAACGAGACATTCTGGCAAAGCAAAAAAGCGCAGGATGAACAGGTAGTGATCGATTTTAACACCCGCCGGGAATTTGGCGGCCTGCAAATCAACTGGCTTAAAGAGTGCCATGCAACCAATTTTGACATCCTGCTATCTGAAGATGGAACTCACTGGGATAAAGTTTATTCCGTTCAATCCAATCGAAATGAAGTGAGTTTTATCCGACTGCCCGAAGCGGAATCAAGGTATGTTAAAATAATGCTCACAAAAAGCAATTCTGTAAAAGGGTTTGGCATATCTGATGTGAAATTTCTGGACATTAAAAGTTCGATGACCCTGAATGATTTTATAATTTACTCAGCTAAAAATTCACCGGACGGGTATTATCCACGGTACTTTTCAGAGCAAGCGTCCTATTGGACCATTACCGGCGTAAACAATGATGTGAAAGAGGCCTTGATCAACGAAGACGGAATGGTTGAAGTTGACAAAGCCCGGTTTTCAATCGAACCCATGATAAAGATGGGCGACTCGCTTTTTAACTGGAGCAATGTAAAATCCGTTCAGTCATTGGGGATTTCTGATGATAAAAGGGAATTCGATTTTGTGCCGTCGGTTACCTGGCAATGCAACGATCTGGAATTCGTGACCGGAATAACCGCAAGCGGAGAGGCAAATAAAAACTCCAGGCTGGATATCCATTATTCGTTTCAGAACCGTTCAGATCATGTCAAAGATTTTGAATTCTATCTGCTTATCCGCCCCTATCAGGTCAATCCGTATTACCAGTTCCTCAATCTTACCGGCGGTGCGGGTAAAATAACTTCAATCAGAGAAGACGATGAAAACGGTTTATCTGTTGATGACAAAGTGGTGCTTTCACAAAAAAAATACGATTCCTTCGGGGCTTCAGCTTTTGATGAAGGAAATATAGTCGAACTTTTAAGGAAAGGAGATATTCCTCCAAACAAATTCGCGATGGATCAAAGCGGACTGGCCAGCGGAGTAATGAAATATTCCTTTCACTTAAAGCCGGGCGAGCAGACCGGATTTTATATTGTCGTTCCGTTTCATGGTAAAAAATCGGTTGCCGAAAAGCCAGATATTAAAAATATCCAGGCCGAATCAAACTCAGCAAGCGACTTCTGGAAAGCGAAAACAGGGCATGTCAAATTTAATCTGCCGGAATCTGCTGACCGGATTATAAATACGTACAGATCAAACCTCGCATACATATTGATCAACAGGGATAAAGCGGGAATTCAACCTGGCTCGCGGTCATATGAGCGAAGCTGGATACGCGACGGAGCGTTGACTTCATCTGCCCTGCTGAAATCGGGTATTGCGAATGAAGTCAAAGATTTTATCGATTGGTATGCTGAACATCAATATGATAACGGCAAAGTCCCCTGCGTCGTTGATGCCAGAGGTCCGGATCCGGTACCTGAAAACGACAGCCATGGAGAGTTGATTTACCTGATCCGGGAATATTATAACTTCACCAGGGATACCGCATTTCTCAGATCAAAAAATAAAACGGTATTAAAGGCGGTAGATTACATCGAATCGATGATTGCAGAAAGATCGACTGATCACTTTAAATACGGAAATGACAGCGTTCGCGCATACTACGGCCTGGTTACAGAATCAATCAGTCATGAAGGTTATTCTGCAAAACCGATGCACTCCTACTGGGACAATTTCTTCACACTGAAAGGTTTGAAAGATGCAGTGGAGATCCAGAAAATACTTGGGGAAAGTGCCTCTTACGACCGTATCAAAAAGGTCAGAGATACCTTCAAAGAAAATCTTTACACGTCGCTCCAGCTCGCAATGAAAACGAGAAGTATAAATTACATCCCGGGCTGTGTGGAACTGGGTGATTTTGATGCAACATCGACGACAATCGCCTTAACACCATGCAACGAGCTGAACAACTTACCAAAACCTCAGGTATATAACACATTCGACAAGTATTATACCTTTTTTAAAAACCGCAGAGACGGGAAGATTGGCTGGATTAATTACACGCCTTATGAGAACCGTTTGATCGGTTCATTCATCCTTTTGGACCAGCCGGAAAGAGCGCATGAATTAATAGAGTTTTTCCTGCATGATCAACGCCCGCAGGGTTGGAATCATTGGGCTGAAGTAGTCTGGAAAGATTACCGTACTCCGCGATATATCGGAGACATGCCGCACACGTGGGTTGGAAGCGATTTTATCAATGCCATCCGGGCCATGTTTGTTTATGAAAACGAGTACGACCAATCGCTTGTTCTGGCTTCTGCACTCTATCAGGATTGGATTGATTCGCCTGACGGAATGTCGGTGGAAAACCTGCCAACCTATTATGGAGAGATCTCTTACTCCATTAAAAAAGATCAGGATAAATATCTCTTTTCAATTTCCGGGGATGTCAAACTTCCTGCCAAAGGAATTAAAATTAAAAACTTTAATGGATCAAAACTCCCTGTAAAAGTGACTGTTAACGGAGATGAGCGGAAAGATTTCACTGAGAAGGAAATATCGGTTGACAGGTTTCCGGCCCAAGTTATGATTTATTACTAAAGCATTCAAAGGAGGACTTCATGAAGGAAAAAGAGATAAGCGCAGACCACAGCACAAAACCAGAAGACCGGATTCCCTTTTCACAGTTGGCTGCCTATGGAGCCGGAGGTATTATTCCCATTGCCCTTTTCAATATCGCCGGAATACTTGTCGGGTTGATGGGCAACATCAGTTTGGGACTGAGCGCATTCTGGCTTGGGGCAATTTTAATTGTTCCCCGTTTGTGGGATGCCCTTTCGGATCCTTTTATCGGTCACCTCTCTGATAATACCCGGACCCGCTGGGGACGCCGGCGCCCCTATCTGCTGATCGGCGGAATACTCGTTGCAGTGTTTTTTGTCGTCATCTGGTGGATCCCAAAGGGCGACATGGTGCGCACCTGGTTCCCCTCTGATACAGGCTTTCAATGGTTTCAGCTTGGCTATATTCTTTTTTCCCTTTTACTTTTTTTCACTGCAGTAAATCTTTTCGAGATTCCTCATGGCGCCCTCGGCATGGAGATGACGACAGATTACCATGAACGCACCCGACTGTTCAGCGCCAAAAGTTTTGTGGGCAATCTTTTTGCGATGAGCACACCCTGGCTTTTGGTTCTCGCCAGCATGGAAATTTTCAAAGGACCCGGAGGAAATGAAGCGGATGGGATGCGTTACGTTTCCCTCATGATCGCTGCCTTTCTGATCCCGCTTTCGTTCTGGTGGTTTTTCAAATTACGTGAACCGGGTTTTGTAAAGGCTGCCAAACATGAAAAAACTCCTTTCTGGAAAGACATGAAGCGTACTGCCAGCAACAGAAATTTTATCATGCTGACACTGACAATTTTCACGTTGAACATGGGCTTTGCTTTTGTCCAGCTTCTTGGGTCATACATTCCTATTTTTTATGTTTTCGGGGGAGATAAAGTTGCCGGGGCCTATCTGCTCGCTATCAACGGCACGATATGGGCCATTACAGGCGTACTCGCAGTATTCCCGCTCAACTGGATCAGTCCGAGGTTGGGTAAAAGAAATACGCTCACCATTGCGATTATACTTATGTGCCTGGCACAACTTTCCAAAATTGTATGCTATAACCCTTCATATCCCTACCTGATCATCATCCCCACCTTTCTGCTTTCTGCCGGAATGCTGTTTTTCTTCACCCTTGGATCCTCCATGGTGGGCGATATCTGTGATGAAGAAGAGTTGAAGACCGGCTATCGGGTAGAGGGCAGTTATTACTCTGTATTCTGGTGGTTTATAAAGATGGGTTCCGCACTTGCCAGCTTCGTTGCCGGGGCGCTGATCGTATTTACCATGTTTGACGAAACCCAGGTAACAAAAGTTGATAAGATCCAGGGAAGTGTGCGCGAGATGCGCAGCAAGGTTCAGTTCTGGGAAGGCTATAAGGGCGTAGCCACAGCCAACATTGAGTGGGTTGAAAACACGAAAACGCAAACCGCTGAAGCGCTCACCGAGGCAAAAGAATATGTGACATATCTTGGAAAAGAGAGGCTGAAGAACCAGGACGAGACAAATATCAGCCTTCCTGATTATCCGCAGCAGAAGAGAGATGCCCTGTTAAACGCCTTGACAACAACTCAAACCACCGTGACGGAACTGGAACAGTTGCAGTCGCTTCTTGAAACAGCAAAGTCTCAGCCACAGGCCTCCACGATTGACAGCATCATCAAAGGAGCAATCCCGCTGACACTTCATACGAAGATTGTAAAAGCGAGGATGAATTCATTTGAACTCATGTCGCGCCTGGAAAATAAATCCCTGGAAACCAAAAACAGCATGGAGCATTATCAAAGGCTCATGGAAGAAGTTAAAGGGGTAAACAGCCGGCTTGCCAACCTCAACATGACCTCATCACCGGTTTCCATGGATAAAGAACTGGACTCCATCGAAAACAGCATCATGCCGCTTACCCAGCAAACTCCTTATACGCTTTTAATGATGCGAGTGGTTGAAATCGGACTGCCGCTGCTATTAAGCATCTTCTCAATTTTCTTCTTACTGCGATACTCGCTTACGGAGAAACGAAGTCATGAAATTAAGGATCTGCTGAAGCAGAGAAGCGTGACACGTGACGCGTGACACGTGACAAA
>JAPLDG010000088.1 GCA_026391845.1 Bacteroidota bacterium
AGGGGCCTGGAGGAATACCAGGGCCACGAATAAAAAAACCGAAAGAATCATTGTACTGATTGCCGCAGTATTGATCAAATTCTTCAGAACTAAAAACATAACGAAACGTGATGACATCTGTAACCGGAACAAAATCAAATTCAAGGACTGATTTATCTTTACTCGTCACCCCTCCGGCAAGCAGAGTGAGGTCGGCATCTCCACCGGAAAAGGATTCATAGTCTGCAAGTCCGCCTGGGAAAACAGCGCTACTGGCATCCTGGACTTTTCCCGAGGATAATATAATTCCTCCCTTGAGACCAAGTGTCTCGAGTGCGCTGCCAGTGGCAGTAAAGTTACCGATCTGATCTCTGGTGTTTGATGGTAATCTGATTATATTCAATGGATTGGCAGAGCCATTGTATGTTGCATTCGAAACGCTAACCCCGGTTCCAACCAGGTAGGTCTGAACAAATTCGAGAGGAGTCATGGTGATATTTGATCCCTGATTGACAGTAAACTGAGCGATTGATTTCGGGGAGAAACCAATTGCCAGTACCAAAACGAGGTAAAGGGATAATGGAATATGGGTTGTCGCTGTTTTCACCATCAATAACGCGTAAAGTTACAACAAAAGAGCTGAATCCAGCAAGTAAAGGTCAAAGAATCTGAGAATATGAGATACTATATCAGCATATCAGTTGTTTGAAATATTGTAAATTCGCATTCATGAAATTCCTTCGTTACCGGATCCTGCTGCCATTTCTGATGTTGTGCGTTTCACTGTCTCTGGATATGGCTATGGTATCAGGACAGACCTGTAAACCAGTAAGGGTGGGAATCCTCACCGATTGTCAGTATTGCAATTGCGCTTCCAATGGAAAACGTAATTACAGCCTTTCTCTTTCCAAATTGGATTCCTGCATATCAACATTCAATTCCCTTTCCCTGGATGCGGTTTTTCATCTTGGAGACATGATCGATCATGATTTCACAAGTTTCGACAGTGTCATCCCAAGGTTTGAGCAGTTCCGCCCCCCTGTTCATCTCGTTTTGGGAAATCATGACTACATGATTAAAAGGCGATTCAAACCGGAACTTTTAAACCGTCTGGGGATGAAAGAGGATCATTACATCGTAGATATCGAAGCGTGGCGGTTCATTGTATTAAATGGAGATGACCTGAGTTATTTTGCCCCTCAGAATAAGGAACAAAAACAAGAGCGCAATGAAATTGTGAGCGACCAGTACGGACAATTGCGCCTCAACGGGATGCCCTGGAACGGCGGGATCGGGAAGAGGCAGATGGCCTGGCTTGAGCAATGGCTTGATGATTCTGAACAATCCGGTATGAACGTGATCGTTTTATGCCATTTCCCTTTGTTCACCAAAGACAATCACAACATGTTCAACAACAATCAGCTTTTTCAGCTGATATCAAACTACGCTTGTGTCAAGGCATACTTTTGCGGACATTACCATTCGGGCAGTTATAAAGTAAAAGACGGAATCCATATAGTGAATTTCAAGGGAATGGTTGACACGGAGATAAATGCATTTTCAATGGTGACACTTACTTCCGATAGCATCCTCATCAAAGGGTACGGTCGCGAAACTGAAAGAAAGCTAAAGTTGAAATAATTTTCTCCGGCTCATTGATCAATTTTAACCACCTTTCTCACTTCCTTCTCTGTTCCAGTGTCAAAAACAAGATAATACACCCCTGAAGGAACTTCACCCATGGGGAACGAAATATTTTGTCTGCCAGGCAGAATTGTTTGACCTCCAAATAATTTAACCGGTTTCATTGAATTTGAATAAAAGGATACTGAGAGATAACAGGGTCGGGTTGCAACGATCTCTGCTTTACAGACATCCTTCACGGGGTTCGGAAAAACATTGCCTATTTTCACCGTATGATTATCCAACGATTGATCCATGCCGGCTGATGGATTAAAAAATGTACTGTAACCGCCATTCCCGTGTGTGCCAATCGCTATAAAACCATCCGTTTGACGGGCATCGATCATATCAATGATCACGTTGCCAATGGTAGCAGCCCCTTCTTTAACCCAAACCGTGGAATCTCCGTTCAGTTCGGCGGTGGAAAACAAGCCACAGGAAGTTCCGGCAAAAATGATCTTTTTACCCATGTATGACAACTTTTTCGTACAGCGGATTGACGGACCATTTCCTGACCCATCCGGGAACTCCTCGAGATTACCTCCTACTGCAGTCCAGGTGGAGCCACCGTCGGTTGAATGAAAGAGGCTCTGAACGCCATAATTTGAAAA
>JAPLDG010000041.1:0-3219 GCA_026391845.1 Bacteroidota bacterium
TCCTTTATTTTCCTGACTTCTGACGCTTCCAAATTGTAGTATGTTGACATTTTCCAAGCAATTGAATTTGAATGACATAAAATTCACAATTGTGACTATTCCCGCACTAACGCCCATCGAAAGTGGGAAGGACAAAGTTCGAAGGACAAACAACGGCCGGCTAATCCCAGCCTTTGTACTTTGTCATTCGTCATTCGTACTTCTTACTTCGCCTTGTACCGCACTAAATGTCAGAAGTCAGGACCCCATCCCCCCTGACTCCCTTCCCCAATTAGGGAAGGGGGCGTAAGTCCCTCCCTTTTTGGGGAGGGATTTAGGGCGGGGGCCAGAATAGGAGTCTGTAAAACGTTGTTAATGCAAACGCCGGTAAAAAAAGCCAAAGACGAGAATCAGACCAATGTAGATGGCTGTGGGGGTAACCGCGGTCAATGGATTGATCAACTGGTAACTGGCGGCAATCAGGCATGATATTCCCAAAAAATAGTATCCGATCTTGCGAAGGTTCCATATCAGGATAACACCCGCAAACGCAAGGCCATGCAAAAAAAAGCCGGAGCCAAAGACCAATACGGTCTGTGTTTTGGTAAGATTGCCGCCTGAAACATATTGATTCATGACACTAGTAATCCATCCGGCATTGAACAGCCCGGCGGTAAAGAAAATGGTGAGCAATAAAAAATAGACCAGGGAAATAAGGCACAGAACAGTAAGGAGAAACGGCCGTGGGAAAGTCTGATTGACATCACAGGTCTCTTTCGGATTGATCTCTTCTGCCATGGTCACGACATAAATTTGAGGTTCAAGCTGTAGAGGAGGATAAACAAACCCGAAAAAAGGAGTGACGGAAGATCCGGATTTGCCAGATGCATAAAATACATGGGAGCAAGAATCAGAAGAATCTGAAAGATGGTATATACATGGAACCCCGTCTTTTTCAGGTATAGCATCAGGATGGCCCCGGCGAGAGAGCCGGCATTAAAAACCGCGGTGACCAGAAAATATACCGGCTTTGTTTCAAGTAACAGGTCGATTCCAGGCAATTTGAACTTTTCGGCAAATTCCTGGGCGATTTGAACAAAAACATCATAGAATCCTGCAATGACCAAACCTGAAAACAGATTCATGCCACTACCGATGAAGGTAAGAATACATAAAACTGTCAACAGGGTCGGTCGTTGCGGTTTAGATTCCGGTGGTGATTGGGGCGAAAGATCTTCCATCGGTTATGCGTCGAAATTTGATTTATCTCCGCTGTAAACTGCCTTGCCAAATCCAAGGATGGGGATAAAAATAAACCTGAAAAAAAACAACCCGACGGTAAACCCGGTTCCCTTACCGAAATTTTTCGCCAAACCATTCAGGATGATAATGTAAATCACCAGGTTTACAACCGGGATCAGCATCAGTAGCAGATACCACCATTGTTTCCCTGCAATCTTGATGGCGATTAAATAATTATAGATCGGGATGATCGCGGCCCAACCCGGCTCCCCGGCTTTTTGAAACATGAACCAGGCTCCTACAACTTCAATCACGCCTACCATGATGGCAAAGATGATGATCGGGATGATCATGGCCACTAAGAATGGCCAATACGGACAAGAATCTGCAAATTCCATCATACAGGTTTTTAAGGTAAATAATGAACGTTAATTGCTTGAACTGTTTTACACCTTATTCAAGTTTTCCAACAACTTTTTCAACTTCATCCAGGATCTCGCACGATTTCACAAGCGCCTTCATGGCATTGTGATCGGGGTATAGTGGACGGTCCACTTCGAGAAAATCGACATATTTCCTGATCACCTCTTTGGCTTTGGAAACGCCTTTTCCGAATGCATATTCCCTGAAATCGAGTGCCTGGGCAGCCGCCATAAGCTCAATTCCCAGTATTCCGTAAGCATTGTCGAGAATTTGAAAATTCTTCAAAGCCGTATTCATTCCCATGGATACAAAATCTTCCTGGTCGGCGGCGGCTGGGATCGACTGGATCGATGCGGGGGCTGACAGGATACGTTGTTCAACGATCTGCATATCTGCGGTGTACTGGCTGAGCATGAGTCCGCTGAACATGCCTGCTCCCTTGGTGAGGAATGCAGGAAGGCCAACGCTCAGTGCGGGATTGTTCAGCCGGTTCATCCTACGCTCACTCATCACGCTTACCATGGTAACCACATAGCCAGCCATATCCATGGGAACCGAAACCGGCGAACCCTGGAAGTTGGCGCCCGAAAGTTGCAGGTTTTCATCCGGGAAGAAGATGGGGTTGTCGCCAACACCATTTAATTCAATTTCCACCTGCGACCTGGCATATGCAAGTGCATCATGCGCTGCGCCGATTACCTGAGGTGTTGAGCGCATGGAATAGGCATCCTGGACCTTGCATTTTACCTTTCCCTCAACGAGGTCGCCACCGGTTACACACTTCAGGATGGCTGCAGCGCTACGAACAGCGCCCTTGAATCCCCGGATTTCATGAAGCTTCGGGCTGTATGGGCGCATATTGGCCTTCATGGCTTCGAGCGACATGGAGGCGGCAATTTCGGCCTGTTTCAGCCAGTTATTGGCATCAAACAGGTAGAGGGCACTCATGGCTGTTAATACGTTCGAACCATTGATGGTGGCCAGTCCGTCGCGGGCCTGCAGGCCTGGAACAGGAATTCCGGCTGCATCGAGCGCCTCCTGGCCCGGCATCAGCTTTCCCTGGTAATAAGCTTGTCCTTCTCCCATCATCAACAAGGCAATCTGCGACATGGGGGCGAGGTCGCCACAGGCGCCTACCGAGCCTTTCTGACAAACCATCGGCGTGACCCCCTTGTTGAGCATGTCAACAAGTGTTTGGGTAATTTCAAGCCGTGAACCTGAGTTCCCGTGGGCATGTACGTTGATTCTGCCGAGCATGGCGCCACGCACCCAGTCGAGTGGCATCGGGTCGCCAATTCCGGCGGCGTGATTGTAAATGAGGTATTTCTGAAACTCCTTAACCTGGTCATCATTCAATACCATTTCAGAAAACTCACCGATTCCGGTATTTACCCCATACATGATCTCATGGGCCAGGATTTTCCGTTCGAGCATGGCCCGGCATTTATGGATTCTTTCGATCGCCTGTGGATCAAGTTCTACTTTTTCGTTGTGGCGGGCTACCCTGACAACATCCTCGATGGTCAGGCCGGCGCCTTTTATAATGAGAGTCATAAAGTTCAATTAAAAATTAAA
>JAPLDG010000041.1:3256-4923 GCA_026391845.1 Bacteroidota bacterium
ATGCATTCAGCCTTAAAAATTTCGCTATTTCGCTACTTAGCTACTCGCTACTTTTATTCTGCCCCGATGATCATGCTGCGGGCGCTTAAAATGGCGGTCGCCCAGGTTCTTTTTACATTTTTTCTGGTCATGACAATAATTTTATCACATCTTCAAAGGTAATTTGTTTCTGCTCTCCGGATTGCATGTCTTTAACCGTAATTCTACCGCTTTCCATTTCATCTTTGCCAATGAGGATGACAAAGGGAATGTTCTTCCGGTTGGCATATTCCATCTGCTTTTTTAATTTCGCCTGATCGGGGTACAGTTCTGAGGAGATTCCGGCCGATCTCAGGCTTGCCAGTAAATGCAGACAATATTTTTCTTCCTCTGTCCCGAAATTAACGAACAGCGCTCGCGTTGAAGCCTGGATGTTTTCAGGAAAGAGGCTGCTTTCGTTCATCACATCATAAATCCGGTCGGCACCGAAAGAGATTCCGACACCCGACATTCCCGGTAATCCGAAAATCCCGGTGAGGTCGTCGTATCGCCCGCCGCCGCATATGCTGCCCATGGCCACATCCATGGCTTTTACCTCCAGGATCGTACCGGTATAATAGCTAAGGCCGCGGGCAAGAGTGATGTCAAAGTCAAATTTATTCTTCAGGTTGAGGTCTTTCAGATGTTCCAGTACAGTACGCATCTCTTCCAGCCCTTTCCGGCCGATTTCGGAATTTTGGAAAAATTCAGCCAAAGTCTCAAATTTCGTTTTGATTTTTCCTTCCAGGGTCAGTATGGGTTGTAACTTTTCAACAGATTCGTATGAAATACCTCTCTGGATCAGCTCATCGTTCACCTTGTCCATCCCCGTTTTATCCAGTTTATCCATTGCAACCGTGATGTCCGTAAGTTTATCAGGCGCACCGATGGTTTCGGCTATTCCTGCCAGGACTTTACGGTTGTTCAGCCGGATCAGGACATTGATGTTCAGTTTTGTAAAAACGGCATCGATGATCTGCACCAGTTCAACCTCGTTTAACAGGGAGTTGCTCCCGATCACATCAACATCACATTGAAAAAACTCACGGTAGCGGCCTTTTTGCGGACGGTCGGCACGCCACACAGGCTGAATCTGGTAGCGTTTGAATGGAAATACCAGTTCATTCTGGTGCTGAACGACATAGCGGGCAAACGGAACAGTAAGGTCGTACCGGAGGCCTTTTTCAGAGATGTGTTTTGTCAGGTACTGCAGCCGGGAGGCGGCATCTCTCATGCCTGATTCCGCATCCGGAAGGCCGTCGAGGTAATTTCCCGAGTTGAGAATTTTGAACAGGAGCTTATCACCTTCTTCCCCGTATTTGCCCATCAGGGTGGAGAGATTCTCCATGGCAGGGGTTTCAACAGGCTGGTAACCGAAAATCTGAAAAATATTACGGATAATATCAAAAATGTAATTGCGCCTCACCATTTCGGCAGGTGAGAAATCACGGGTTCCTTTCGGGATGGTTGGTTTTTGCACAGCCACTGGCATCAGTTTGTGCAAATATAGAAAAGTTTTTCACCAATTTAACCAGGCTTGTAAGATAATCAGTTGTGCCTGCATCTCCCTCCTTTGGTGCCCAGGGAGCAAAGTTTTTATCGTTCGCGGGTGAGTACGGTCCGTCTTTGACCTCGTATGCTACTGCATC
>JAPLDG010000287.1 GCA_026391845.1 Bacteroidota bacterium
GCATGGAATCGATGAAAATCATCACCTGCCATCTCGGGAATGGCACCTCCATGGCAGCCATTAAAAATGGCAAATCGATCGACACTTCCATGGGGTTGACACCGGTTGAAGGGTTGATCATGGGAACCCGTTCCGGGGATATGGATCTCGGTGTTTTGACTTTTGTGATGGAAAAAGAGGAGCTGAACATCGCTGTGGCCAATACCCTGGTCAACAAACACAGCGGGATGCTTGGAATTACAGGAGTTTCATCAGACATGCGGGAAATTGAAAAAGAGGCAGAAGCCGGGAATGAACGGGCAATCCTTGGGTTGGACATGTTTCGCTACCGGATCAAAAAATATATCGGCGCCTATGCTGCGGCTCTTGGCGGGCTCGATATGCTCATTTTCACAGGAGGTATCGGAGAAAACGATCCGGTAACCCGTCAATTATGCTGTGCCGACCTGGAGTTCATCGGGCTGGAGTTTGACCAGGAGAAAAATGCCGGTGTCCGCGGCAAAGAAATGCTGCTGAGCAAACCCGGTTCCAGGGTGAAAGTCATGACGATTCCCACCAATGAGGAGCTCGTCATCGCAGAACATACCTACCGGATTGTATCCTCTATGGTATAAATGCACCCGGTATTCCTCCCGAATACAGGAATTATGTAACTTTTTTCCATAATTATATAACGACTATGGAAATTAAGGGTTGTACCTTGCCTTTCTGATTGAATGATAAGGTCATATGCTATCCGGCACATGTCTTTCGACCATAACATTTCATGGCCTCAGAAACGATCAGGAATTTGTATTTCAAATCATTATAAATTGCGAAACCACGACATTTTATGTTCGTTTATTTTGTTTTTTTCGTATCTTTGCGTTAAATAAAACCTGTTCACATGAAAAAGTCTCTACTTTTAACTTATATCACTCTATTGATTCTGGGTTGTATGACCTTTGAGCTATCAGCTCAGGTCGGCATCAACAACAGCAACAGCAAAGCCTCCTCTGCTGCAATGCTTGATATTTCCTCTACGGACAAAGGGTTGCTGATTCCCCGCATAAGCACATTCGCCCGAAACAATATTCCTTCTCCTGCTACGGGCCTCATCATTTATAATACAACCTCAAACCTCTTCAATTATTACAATGGTGAAGCCTGGTACCAGATCGATACCGCATTTGTATCAGACATTAAAGGAACCAACAGTGCAGGAGGTGGTGTATCCATTTCCGCGAACCAGAATAAATTACCTGACAATTCTGCCATGCTGGATGCAAGTGACCCAACCAGAGGCGTTTTGATTCCCCGGACAACGACAACTTCGATCAATATTCCCGAAAACGGGTTGATTATCTATGATATCTCTGACAGTCTCCTAAAATACCATTTTGATGGCGTATGGTTCCCGGTATGCGCCGCCTCCACAGGAGTGCAAGCGGGATCAGGCAGTCAGAATCCATTGGGCGTTGCTATCAATGCGGTTGGAGCAAACCCTCACCAGTCGGCTATCCTTGATGTTTCATCAACCGAAAAGGGTGTGCTGATTCCACGGCTTACTTCTGCAAACCGGAATGCGATGCTGCCTGTTCCAGGACTGACCATCTTCAATACCGATACAAAATCAATTGAGTATTATAACGGAACTCACTGGCTTAAAATGAATGTCATGGTCCCGGCCGGGATAACCATCTCCACAAACAGCGGAGCGATTTGTGCCGGAACGACAGTAACCTTCACATCTTCTGTAACAAATGGCGGCTATACGCCTGCATATCAATGGATTGTTAATGACAGCCCTATAACAGGAGCAACCAATGCCTCCTTTTCATATGCCCCTGCCAACAATGCTTCCATCACCTGTCAAATGACCTCGTCGTCGGATTGCGCGACCGGAAACCCCGCTATTTCAAATACCATTATCATGACTGTTGACCCGGTTTTTCTGGTCCAGATATCAATTGAAGCAACTGCCAGTCAGATTTGCGCCGGCACTTACGTAACGTTCACTGCCACTCCGGTGAACGAAGGAACAGACCCCATTTATCAGTGGACTTTAAACGGGAATGAGGTGCCCGGAGCAACCAGCACGACTTATACCTTCATGCCGGAGAATGGCGACACCATTCAATGTACGCTGATTTCCAGTGAAACCTGTACAACCGGAAATCCTGCTGTTTCCAACCTTGTGATCATGGTGGTGAATCAAAACCTGCCTGTCAGCGTCACCATTGCAGCATCTGCCAACCCGGTTTGTGCCAATACACTGGTTCAATTTACTGCCACCCCGGTGAATGGGGGTACAACGCCTCAATATCAGTGGCACGTCAACGGATTTGCTATCACAGGGGCGACCAATGGTACTTATTCATATGTGCCTACAAACGGTAATGTTGTACACTGCTACCTTAACTCGAGCGAAACCTGCATTACAGGAAATTTCGCCAAATCCAATAACGTAACCATGACCGTTGACTCCTTGCTGCCTGTCAGCGTGGTGGTTGCAGCATCTGCCAACCCGGTTTGTGCCGGAACATCGGTAACCTTTACAGCCACACCGGCAAACGGTGGAACCACACCGGCTTATCAATGGAAAGTAAACGGCAGTGCGGTAAACGGAGCGACCAACGCAACTTATTCCTTTGTTCCAACGACCGGAAATACGATCCTTTGTGTCCTGACCTCCAGTGTAATCTGTACCACAGGAAATACAGCGACTTCAAATACGGTGACCATGACCGTGAATCCAAATCTACCCGTCACTGTGACGATTGGTGCATCCGCTAATCCTGTTTGCGTCGGGACAACGGTTACTTTTACATCCACAACGACCAATGGGGGAGATACTCCTGCCTTCCAATGGAAGGTCAATGGCGCTGTTCAAGCCGGAGCTACCAACTACACCTATTCTTATGTTCCGACAAATGGTAATACCATTTCCTGTATTGTCACCTCCAGTGCAATATGTCCGACCGGAAATCCTGCCGAGTCCAACACGATCACCATGACAGTGAACGATTACTTCAATGTCAGCGTCGGTATTGCTGCATCAGCCAACCCGGTTTGTGCCGGGGCATCTGTCACCTTTACCGCTACACCGGTTAACGGAGGCGCCAATCCTGCCTATCAATGGAAGGTGAACGGCAGCAATGTATCCGGAGCAACCAATTCGACCTATTCATATGTACCGGTACACGGAAATACCATCCTTTGTGTCCTGACATCCGGTTTGCCCTGTACAAACGGGAGTCCAGCCACATCCAATTCAATTACCATGACGGTGCACGATTACTTCAGTGTCAGCGTTGGTATTGCTGCATCAGCCAACCCGGTTTGCGCCGGAGCTTCCGTAACTTATACCGCTACTCCGGTTAACGGAGGCACAACCCCTGCTTATCAATGGAAGGTGAACGGCAACAATGTATCCGGAGCAACCAATTCGACCTATTCATATGTACCGACCCACGGAAATACGATCGCTTGTATCCTGACATCCAGCCTGCCCTGTACAAACGGGAGTCCAGCCACATCCAACACAATTACCATGACGGTGAACAACTACTTCAGTGTCAGCGTCGGTATTGCTGCATCAGCCAATCCTGTTTGCGCCGGGGCATCCGTAACTTACACTGCTACACCGGTTAACGGAGGCACAGCGCCTGCCAGATGAACGGTAATAATGTATCCGGAGCAACCAATTCGACATATTCCTATGTGCCGACCAACGGAAATACGATCGCTTGTATCCTGACATCCAGTCTGCCCTGTACAACCGGGAGTCCAGCCACCTCCAATACAATTACCATGACGGTGAACAATTACTTCAACGTCAGTGTCAGTATTGCTGCATCAGCCAATCCTGTTTGCGCCGGAGTATCTGTAACTTAGACTGCCACACCGGTCAACGGGGGCACCACTCCTGGCTATCAATGGAAGGTGAACGGCAGCAATATAACCGGAGCAACCAATTCGACCTATTCCTATGTACCGACGCACGGAAATACGATCGTTTGTGTCCTGACTTCCAGCCTGCCCTGTACAAACGGGAGTCCTGCCACATCCAACACAATTACCATGACGGTGAACAACTACTTCAGTGTCAGCGTCGGTATTGCTGCATCAGCCAATCCTGTTTGCGCCGGGGCATCCGTAACTTACACTGCTACACCGGTTAACGGAGGCACAGCGCCTGCCCCGACCCATGGAAATACGATCGCTTGTGTCCTGACTTCCAGCCTGCCCTGTACAAACGGGAGTCCTGCCACATCCAACACAATTACCATGACGGTTCACGATTACTTCAATGTGAGTGTCAGCATTGCTGCATCAGCCAATCCGGTTTGTGCCGGCGCATCCGTAACTTATACCGCAACACCGGTCAACGGAGGTACAACCCCTGCTTATCAATGGAAAGTGAACGGCAACAATGTAACCGGAGCAACCAATGCGACCTATTCATATGTCCCGGCAAATGCAAATACCATTCTCTGTGTTCTGACATCCAGTCTGCCTTGTACAAACGGTAGTCCTGCCACCTCCAATACAATTACAATGACCGTGCACGATTACTTCAATGTGAGTGTCAGCATTGCTGCATCAGCCAACCCGGTTTGCGCCGGAGCATCCGTAACTTATACCGCTACTCCGGTCAACGGAGGAACCACTCCTGCCTATCAATGGAAGGTGAACGGCAGCAATGTATCCGGAGCAACCAATGCAACCTATTCATATGTCCCGGCACACGGAAATTCCATCCTTTGCATCCTTACATCCAGCCTGCCCTGTACAACCGGGAGTCCTGCAACTTCCAATACAATTGTCATGACGGTGCACGATTACTTCAGTGTCAGCGTAGGTATTGCTGCATCAGCCAATCCTGTTTGCGCCGGTGCATCCGTAACTTACACTGCTACTCCGGTCAACGGGGGCACCACTCCTGCCTATCAATGGAAGGTGAATGGAACCGCAGTTACAGGTGCAACCAACTCGGTTTATTCATATGTTCCGACCCACGGAAACACGATTCTTTGTGTTCTGACCTCCAGTTTGCCATGCACAACCGGGAGTCCCGCCACCTCCAATACAATTACCATGACGGTGCACGATTACTTCGATGTCAGCGTCGGGATTGCCGCATCTGCCAACCCGATTTGCGCCGGTGCATCCGTAACTTATACCGCTACCCCGGTCAACGGAGGCACAACTCCTGCTTATCAATGGAAGGTTAACGGCAACAATGTATCCGGAGCAACCAATTCGACCTATTCCTATGTACCGACCCACGGAAATACGATTCTTTGCGTCCTGACTTCCAGTTTGCCTTGTACCAACGGGAATCCAGCCACCTCGAATACAATTACCATGACAGTGCATGACTACTTCAACGTCAGTGTCAGCATTGCTGCATCAGCCAATCCTGTTTGCGCCGGAACTTCCGTAACCTATACCGCTACCCCGGTCAACGGAGGCACAACGCCAGCTTATCAATGGAAGGTGAATGGAACAGCCGTTACAGGTGCAACC
>JAPLDG010000297.1 GCA_026391845.1 Bacteroidota bacterium
GCCAATGGCATTCTTTTGGCAATCGACAGTACCTGTACTTGCAACATTAATTCCATAAACATTTGCAGCGGTTGCCCCCGTTACTACTATAGAACCAGTGCCTGTTAAAGCACCGATGGAGTTACCGGTGGTCGTTCCTACATTCACATTTCCCGCTGCAATATTAATCCCTGTCCATGTAGCGTTTAAGGAATTACTCCATGCAAAGTTCTGGATGAAATTGTTTTGAATGCTGCTGACAGAGGTTGTTCCGACACTTAAATTAATAGCATTGAAGGCATTATTGAACGCATTTGTCTTTGTCCAGGGTGCGCCACCACATGAAGGAGAACTCCCTCCGATATAATTCCCGGAAACTGTAAAAGCGCCTCCTGAAGCATTTAGTATTTGGATAACATTATATGCAACGGTTGCCAATGGCGCATAAGCAGTTGTTTCGTAAAAGTGGTTTCCAGTTATGGCCCATGAAGTGTTGAATGAAGATATATTTATCCCATATGAGGCTGTGCCATGTTTGAAAAAATCAAAAATATTATTGTTTCTTATGGAATTCCCACTGTTTTCAAAACCGGTTGATCCAAGTGAAAAAACCGCATTAATGGGTCTGCCGGCGGTATGGCTTGTAATATTATTATTTTCAATGGTGTTTCCGTCATTCCCATTGCCGGCTGCAGATGTTGACAAAAAGACAATTCCTGTTGTCGGACTCGTTTGAGAACCTTTGATGGTGCAATATTTAACAATATTGTTTTCAGCGGAGTTGATAAACCGGATGGTTGATGCAGATGTTCCCGTATTTGTATTCGTCAATGTAAGGGCTGGCTCATTGCCCGTTGCATTCAATCTTCCATCAAGGGTTATGCTGTCTGCAGCGTTTAAATCAATCAGGGGAGCAGTCAGATTTCCTGTTACCGCAATGCCCGGAACAGTCGGAAACACTTTGACTGAACTGTAATTGGAAATGCCACCTGCACCTGAATAGCCGCTCTGATAAAGCACAGCCGAAGCAGTTTCAATGGTGCTGGCTTTAATCCTGATTTCCAATGACCCGCTATGTGTGCCGTTATTTATTTTATCAAAGGCATTTTTCAACCTTGGGTAGGTTGAAAGCAGCACCCCTGTTTTGTAAACATCTACATTTAAATTCAAGGTTCCTTCCAGGGCTCCCATTGTGGGGGTTCCTGCCCTGGTTATCGCTAAATAGTCAGTTGGTATTGTGCTGATCGTTGTTCCTGCAAGTATAGCAGATGAAGGGTCATAATCCGTAGCGATGGTCCCTCCTGGATTGGGAAAAACCGGATCTACGGCTAAGCTGTTGGCGTCAAGTGCGGTGACAAGAGGAAGCGCAATTTTATTACTGCCGCTGTAATATCCTAAAACTCCACCGGTACCTGGAGCATAATAGTCATTGTAGTCAAGGGTTAAACTGGTATTGACGGCGTAATTGAAGAAAGCAGCATAATGCAAACTTGTACCTCCTGTCGTTGATCTGGAATTCTGGAATATGTTATTTCTAAAATTTCGCACACTTACAGATCCTGCGCTATATAATGCATATGACATGTTTGTAACTCCTGAACCTGCATTTCCCCCGATAAATACAGAGTTGAAATAAAGGTTATTATGGTTGCCCGAGGTTCCTAAATCGTATATGCCGAAGATGGTGGTAGCCGTTGATCCACCCAAATTGATAATGTTGTTAACGTATGTGGCCCGGCCGGTATTGATCTTGATTCCGTAAAGTGAGGCGGCGGTTGAGGCAGCCCCGGTAACCGACAGGCTATGGATAAAATTACCGGAGACCACATTGGCGCCAGTGCTGCCTGTATAAAATAATCCGATAATGTTACCAGCAAAAGAAGGGCATGTATTGGATAAATTATATATGGTGTTCCCTGTTACAGTTTTCAAGGTTGCGCCTGTGAGGGCAATGCCACAGATGGAAGCAGCATTGGTTGCAGCGGTATTGGCATTGGCAATGGTCAGGTTGTTAATGTTATTGTTTGTAATGATATTGGTGCCATTGATTGATGCGATGCCATTGATCACTCCGGCTGTGGTGATTGTTAAATTGGCAGTACTGTTGGTGATATTGGCGATCGTATTGTTATTCAAATTAATGGCGCCAGATCCTGCATTGTATATACCGAATACATTTTGAGCATTTGCTGTACTTGCAGAGTTTGCATTGATGCTGTTGGCAGTGCTCAGACTTCCGATCGTATTGTTGCTGATGGTAGTTGTTCCGGCGACAGCAGATTTATAAATTCCTGTGATATTGTTTGCAAAGGCAGAATTAGTAGTGTTTGATGTGATGGAAGCAATTGTATTGAATTCACAATCAACAATTCCTGTGCTGGCTATGTTAATACCGTAAACATTTGCAGCAGTTGATCCACTGGTTATGATGATGGAGCCATTTCCTGTTGAAGCGCCGATTGAGTTACCTGTGTTGGTGCCAATATTTACATTTCCTGCTGCTATATTAATCCCTGTCCAAGCTGCGTTTAATGAATTATTCCAGGCAAAGTTCCGGATAACGTTATTTTGAACATCGCTCGCCAAAGCCGTTCCGACATTCAGATAAATAGCATTACAAATATTATTAAATGCATTTGTTTTTGTCCATGCGTTACCTCCGCAAAATGCCGATTGCCCTCCAATATAATTATCGGAAACGGTAAAGTTAACGCCGGTGGAATTATTAATGTAGATTATATTGTATGTTACGCTGGCTGAAGGAGTAAATGAGTTTGTTTCATAAAAGCTATTATCCGTTATCGTGCATGCGGTGGTAAATGAAGATAAATTAATTCCATTGGAGGCGGTTCCATTCTTTAAAAAGTCATAAAAATTATTATTGCTGATCAGGAGTTGGCTGTTTTCAAAACCGGTTGAGCCAAAAGAAAAAACTGAATTCACTGGTCGGCCGCCAGCTGAACTTGTAATATTGTTGTTGTCAATTGTATTTCCGTCATTCCCATTCCCGGATGTGGCGGTCGAAAAAAAGATGATTCCGCTTGATGCAATTGTTTCTGAACCTTTGATCGTGCAGTATTGTACTGTGTTGGTTTCGGCTGAGTTTATAAATTGCAGGGTTGAAGTTGCTGCAACATTTGATATGCTTGTATTATTGATCGTAAGATTTATTCCACCCAACTGATTTACTCTTCCATCGATGATTACATTATCAGCGCCATTCAGACTAATCAGGGGTCCGGCTAAATTTCCTCCGATGGAATAACCGGAACCAGTGGGATAAATAACGACAGAAGTATAATCTGATGTTCCACCATAGCCATTTTGATAGAGGACAGCGGAGGCAGTTTCAGTCGTATTGCCTGTGATCTGCAGGGTAATAATACCGGTGATCATTCCCGCATTAATTGCATCGAACGCTGCCTTCAGGGTTGCATAATTGGCTCCGGCACCACCAACGGTAGATTGGGCATGACTCTTTGGTGTGGAAATAACAAATACCAATGTCATTGCGATAAGCAATGCTGTCAGTTTATTCATGGAATGATATAAAAATCAAATGATCATGCAAAAATTGTGCTATGAAAAAATGATTTGAGTAATGCCTTAATATATAATATGATATACGCCCCGCTGCAGGATACGTATCGTTGAAATTGTCCCAAAACGGGAATTGATGTCCATAAATGGTAGTAGTAAACCGGTCATTCGGATTTTCCCCCCGGCCAAAATATTTTCCGGCAAAGGCTCCCTTGTTCATTTTTCAGGTGAACGATCAGAATTTGTGTATCATAAAAAAAAGCAAGTTTGTGTCGGATTTCACCTGCCAATGGTTGATTTAGCAATAACCGGCCGCTTAAGTCATAAATAAAAACTTCTGTTTTCTCAGGTACCAATACAAGGTCAATGATCAGTTGTTTGCCATCAACATAAATTCTTCCTGGAAGTTGGTCAAATGTGTGATTTGTATCGGGACCGAAATACAAGACAAAACGTGTGGCATCATCAGTTTTTGAGGAAGAAAACCGGTATGTCTGCGCAGTTTTCAAATTTTGGATATAATTGTTCTGACGATCCTCGAGCATCAGGATATCAAAGCTGTTTTGGTCAAAATCGCATGTGATGGAATATTCACCCTCTGTCCCTGCTTTAAAACACACAGGAACAACGGGATTTTCATGTGTGTCGGTCAAATAAAGGATGGAAAGATAAGCATCCTGGTTGGATAAAAATAAACTAGGGGCAGATCGTACCTCGCTGAACAACTTTCTTGCACCATGTTCATTTTCCGGATACCCAAAATCAAGCCGAATCTCATCAAATCCATAACCGGCATCAGATTTAACACAAAGGTTTATTCTATGATCATGCTGTTCAGTATTTTTAAACCAATCAGCACTGTTGGGAACGCGAATTTCATTTGTCATTTCCAGGTTGCCTGCACCTGCCGCTCTGACAAAATACCCTTGCATGGGAGCAAGAAATCGCTGAGCAGAATTGGTGCCGACACCGTCTCCGTCAGTTGAGTTATAGACTCCGTAATTGTTCGCCGCCGGGTTCCATATCCACATATCGTACCCGCCTCCTGAGTTGACCAGGCTGGTTCTGCCCCATCCTGTAGCCGAAGACCAGTCGATGGATGAGGCATAGGGATTACCTACCAGGTTGAAGCCTTTCAGGTTGAGGTCGGTACCGGCGCTTGTAAGTGGATAGGAGACAGTCCCGTTATTCAGGATTCCGGTAAACGCTTTGGTTGGATTTGTTGCCTGCAGCGAATACAGATACCCGCGTCCGGGGACAAAATCAGCCCCGGGGTGTACGGTGTTCCAATTAACCGGTGCAGTCGTGTTGAGTTTATAAATACAGCAATTGGTTGGTTCGTTCCATACGTAAAGATCATATCCCGTGCCATTTCCCTCAACGGTTGCCGGAACATTTGCCGTTTGATGCAGGAGGGATGCAGTTCCGGCAGCATCAGATTCAAGCACAAAACCTGTATGGCCTGCATGATTGACGATTGTCCCAGGAACTGAAAGCTGCCTGCCCGGAGCAAGGATGAGTTTTTTAGCATCATTGACAGTGAGCGTTCCGGTAACAGTGGTCAGGAAATTGTTTGTCAGTGTGACACCTGCAGTATTGTCGATGGTCAGATTAAACAGGGAGTCGGCCAGGAAAAGATGGTCACCAATGGTTTGTGCAGTTGCTCCGCCATAAATTATGGTTGGCGAACCGGAAAGTGCATTCAGTCGACCCGACAGGGTTGTGAGTGTGTTCAGCAAGCGCAGTGTCCCATGCAAAACTACATGGTTTGGGTTATTCACAATCAGGTCATAAACTTCATTGTTGTAAAACGATCCCAGGGGAATGGATTGAGTCATAGCGCCTGCAAATTCGATCGCCGAGCTGGCGGCCGAAGCATCAATTTGAGCGCCATTGGAAAAGTTCAAATCTCCTTTTACGGTAAGTTTATTGCCATTGATAACCATGCGGTAGGTTGACTGGGTGTTGGTTATGTTGGTTACCGATCTGTTTTGGTCCAGCTGGCAGTGGTTTAACGGAACGTCATCGAATATTATATTTGCATCCACGGCAGGAACTGCATTACCTGTCCAGTTATCCGCGATATTCCAAT
>JAPLDG010000213.1 GCA_026391845.1 Bacteroidota bacterium
CAGGATTATCTGAACTACTTTAAGGGTGACTATATTCAAACTCTTGACGTGTCAGCATATACAAAAGGAATCTATATGCTCAGACTGAAGTCAGACAATGGCACATCGGTGAAAAAGATCGTTATACAGTAATGTGTTAAAATATATCCTGAGAGGGTGTCTCAAAAGGCGAATTTCACCACAAAGGCACAAAGACACGAAAATAAATATTATTGATTTTCAATTCTTTGTGCCTTCGTGTCTTTGTGGTGAGAAATGTGAATGAGGCTTTTGGGACAGCCTCATTTTTTTTGCGTAAACAGAATATCAACCTCCCCACGGTTTTTTATGCATTCAATTAACCGGCTTTTCAATTTCCAGCAAGTCATCTGCCGAAGATCCAACAAGCGCGACAGTTCATAGGTAGAAACTGCAGGATCATGGCAGACCAGATACACAATACGAAATGCTTCCGTAATAGGGATGTGGCAACGGTGGAAAATTGTATGTGCTGTGGCAGACTCTTCAGATTTACATCTCGTGCAGCGCCGTGCATACAAAGTTTTCCCTTTACAGTAATTTGTATTACCGCACTTATTGCAAATAAAACCAGCTTCCCATTTTTTTTCAGCGAGGAATTTCAGGCAATCTTCATCCTTTGAAAAAAAACTATCCAGTTCGCTGATATCGAGTTGTTTGAAAGATATTGTCATGGTTGAAATAACAATCAGATTGCAAATTTAATAAAAATAGTGATATTTATGCGATTTATTTGATAATTTTTTTTATCTTTGCACCGTCATTTAAAATAACTGAATCATGAAAAAACTGACTTTCGTTTTATTATTCCTCGTCGCCTTAACCTTCAACGCTTGCTCTAACAATGATAACAAGGGCAAAAACAACACCTCAAATACCGAAGGACAGGTGAATAAATTAACCGCAGAATCATTCCAGAAACTTGTTTGGGATTATAAAACAAATCCCAAGGAATGGGTCTTCAATGGTGATCAGCCCTGTATCATAGATTTTTATGCTGATTGGTGCCGTCCGTGCAAAATGGTTGCCCCGATCATGGATGAGCTCTCAAAAGAATATCAGGGCAAAGTCCGGATCTACAAAGTTAATACAGATGAACAACGTGAGCTGGCTGGATTATTTAATGTAAATTCGATCCCCGCGGTTCTGTTTGTTCCCAAAAACGGAAAACCGCAAATGTCAGTTGGCGCTATGCAAAAACCAGCTTATGTAGAGATGATAACGAATGTATTGATGGTAAAATAACACTCATCCCGACACCAAACCCACTCTCTGTCACTTTGTTACTTTGTTACTTTGTCACTTTGTCACTTTGTCACTTTATCACGTTTCCCCTTTTTCACTTTAATACTTAACCAAACAAACCTTCCTCGAGAAGGTGTTCAATTTTGAACAAAATCAGGAATGGAAATTCGAAGGAAACATTCCCTGTATTATTGATTTTTACGCCGACTGGTGCGGCCCTTGTAAAATGGTCGCCCCGATTTTAGAAGAACTCGCAGTTGAGTATTCCGGTAAAATTAACATTTATAAAATAGATACGGAAGCAGAACAGGAGTTAGCCGGTGCATTTGGGATTCGTAGCATCCCATCCATGCTGTTTGTGCCTGTTAACGAACAGCCTCAGATGTCGGTCGGAGCGCTGCCAAAAGATTCGCTGAAACAGGCAATCAGCGATGTTTTGCTGAAAGAGGTTAATTAATGCCTCTCCTGCTGGCGACTGCATACCTTCCTCCGGTCAATTATATGGCCAGAGCCATTCATGCAGAAGCAATCGTAATTGAAGCATTTGAAACATACACGAAGCAAACCTGCCGGAATCACTGTGCAATTTATGGGCCCAACGGCTTGCAAATTTTGAGCATTCCGGTAATCAAGGCAAATGGGAACCACACCCTGACGAAAGATGTGCTGATCTCCACCCACCAGCCCTGGCAGAAAATCCATTGGAGATCCATTGAAACGGCGTACAACAATTCGCCGTTTTTTCTTTATTACAGAGATCCTCTTGCCCAATTCTATGAAAAAAAATTCCGATACCTTATTGATCTGAATACGGAAATTTTTCAGGTATTGTTAAAATTACTGAAAAGAGAGCGACCTGTCACATTTTCTGACAGTTATGAAAAAATGCCCATACAACAGACAGACCTGCGAACAATCCTCGTCGCAAAACACTCCTCCCGTCTGACCAATATTCCTCATTACACCCAGGTATTTGAATCACGGCATGGTTTTATCCCCGGATTATGCATCCTGGATACAATTTTCAATCTCGGGCCGGAAGCAGCATTTTATCTGGAAACCATCTGATAAAAAGAGACCCCGGTATAAGAAACGAAAGCCATTTTTATTTACTTTTGCATTAATTCAATCTAAATTAAATTGGCTACCCTCTTCGAACTTCATCAAGGTGAATCGGGCCTGATCACAAAGGTGAAAGGCCGCGGGGCGTTTCGTAAACGCATCACGGAGATGGGTTTTGTAAAAGGCAGGGAGGTGACCGTGGTGAAGGCTGCTCCTTTGCAGGATCCTGTTGAGTACAAAAGCATGGGATACCATGTTTCACTGCGGCATAGCGAAGCCCGTTTAATAGACATCCTGACTGCACGAGATCAGGGCCTTCCCGGAAACGAAACCCCGGAAATTGACGGTTACCGTGGAACCATCGAAGAGAAATCACAACGGCCTGAAGATGGTGATCGGGGCAAAACCATTGATATTGCGCTGGTTGGGAATCCAAACTGCGGTAAAACCACTTTGTTTAACTTTGCTTCCGGCTCCCATGAACGTGTAGGTAATTTCAGCGGAGTAACCGTTGATTCAAAAGAGGCAAAATTTAAACACGGCGGATATACCTTCAATATCACGGATCTTCCAGGTACTTATTCATTGACTGCCTATTCACCCGAAGAGCTTTTTGTACGGCAGCACATTACCGAGAAAATTCCGGACATTGTTGTCAATGTCGTAGATGCCTCCAACCTCGAACGAAATCTTTATCTTACTACTCAACTGATTGACATGGATATCAGGGTGGTAATCGCCCTGAACATGTATGATGAATTTGAAAAAACCGGAAATAAACTCGACTACAAATCCCTTGGAAAACTATTGGGAATTCCGGTCATACCCACAGTGAGTTCCAAAGGAACCGGGATTTCAGAACTTTTCGACCGGCTCATTGAAGTATTTGAAGACCGTGATCCTGTTGTTCGTCATGTTCATATCAATTATGGAAATGAACTTGAACGATCCATCAGGAAAATTCAGGAAACAGTCTGGAAGGATAAATCGCTGACAGACCGGATCTCTTCCCGGTTTTACAGCATCAAGCTGCTTGAAAAGGATACAGCCATATTAGCATCCATCGCATCTTCCCCTCATTTCCACGCAATTCAACAGGTATCGCAAAAGGAAATTCAACGACTTGAAACAGACTTTAAAGAAGACGCCGCAACATTGTCCACAGATGCAAAATATGGTTTTGTGGCCGGAGCCTTGAGTGAAACATTGCAGACAGTTCAAAAAGCAAGCCCTTCAAAATCCGTCAGTGAACGGATTGACACGGTGCTGACCCATAAAATGCTGGGTTTTCCTGTTTTTATCCTCTTCTTATGGTTAATGTTTCAATCTACATTTACACTCGGCGAAATTCCCAAACACTGGATCGATCTCATCGTTTCGTGGATCGGAACAAAGGTGAGTATTGCTTTACCTGCAGGTCCGCTCAAGGACCTGCTTGTCGATGGGATTATCAATGGCGTCGGGAGCATCATCGTTTTCCTCCCGAATATCCTGATCCTCTTTTTCTTTATTTCGCTCATGGAAGATACAGGATATATGGCAAGAGCGGCTTTCATCATGGACAAACTGATGCATAAAATCGGTTTGCACGGGCAATCCTTTATTCCGCTCATTATGGGCTTCGGACGCAATGTACCGGCCATTATGGTTACACGAACACTAAAAGACCGCAATGACCGGCTGCTTACCATGCTAATCAATCCTTTCATGTCATGCAGCGCCAGATTACCTGTCTATATACTTGTAGCCGGAGCAATTTTTCCGAAATATGCCGGCTCGGTTATCTTTGGGTTATATATTACAGGCATATTTTTTGCCATTATGATATCATTGGTTTTTAAACGAACCTTGTTTAAAAGTAAAGAGGCGCCATTTGTGATGGAACTCCCACCCTATCGGATGCCGACATTCAAAGTGATCATGCAGCATATGTGGGAAAAAGGGAAGCAATACCTTAGTAAAATGGGAGGCGTTATTCTGATTGCGGTCATCCTGATCTGGGCGCTCGAATATTTTCCCGGGGGTAATAAGGTAAGCCCTGAGGAACGATTGAAGAATTCTTATATTGCCAGGATCGGAAAAATCATTGAACCTGCAATTGCCCCTCTTGGATTCGATTGGAGGATGGGTGTCAGCCTGATAACCGGTGCAGCAGCTAAAGAAGTGGTTGTTAGTACCATGGCGGTTCTCTTTGGTTCAAACCATATTCACGAACAAGGAAATCCGAATACCCTTGGCGTGCAACTGCAACAGGCAACTCATCAGGATGGGACTCACATGGGACAAAAGCTATTCACACACCTGGTCGGGATTTCATACCTTCTGTTCATTCTGATATATATGCCCTGTATCGCAGTGGTCGCAACGGTAAACCGTGAATCAGGAAGCTGGAAATGGGCGGTCTTTCTGATTGTTTATACCACAGTACTCGCCTGGCTGATGTCATTCATCGTATTTCAAACTGGCAGTCTGATTTTATCCTGAGATGATAACGCAACTATTGATCGTCGGCATAATCGTTTTCGCTGCTTTAGTGGTAACATTGCTTCGCCTGATTCGTTTTTTCAGGGCCCCGGTTTCCAAATGCCATGGATGTAGCGGGTGCAAGTTAGTGGAGTTGAAGGGGTATAAAAAACGTGACACGTGACGCGTGACACGTGACGCGTGATCTTGTCGGTTTTCTTTATATCTTTGACCATTACTAACAAAATATCATATGGAATATGGCATTTGTCTTCACAGTGTAATTCCGGTCAGGGCAGAACCTTCGCATAAATCGGAGATGGTTACTCAGGTTTTGTTCGGTGAACTATACCAGGTAACTGAATATGAAGATTCCTGGTGCAAGATCAAAACAACGTTTGACGATTATGAAGGATGGATCAACCAGGGGCAGACCAACCTGATCTCCGAGGATGAATTTATCAGGCTCAGCCGCGCTGAAACACCGGTTACCCTGGATCTGGTCCAGCTTCTTTCGCATGAAACCGAAAGATCAATGATTCCTTTGGTCATCGGGAGTTCTTTGCCCGCATTTCATGAATCACGGATTTGTGTTGGAAACGATCTTTTTTTCTATGATGGGTTGGTTTCTGAGGCCTTCCTGTCTGAGGAAAAATACAGTGACGACAACTGCGAAAGAATCAGGAGACAAATGGTGTCAGAGGCCATGTTGTATCTGAATTCACCCTACCTTTGGGGCGGGCGCACACCCTTTGGCATCGATTGTTCAGGCTTCGTCCAGATGGTTTATAAACTCCAGGGAATAAAACTCCTGCGTGATGCATCACAGCAGGCATCCCAGGGAGATGTTGTCAGTCTTCTTGCCGAAGCAGAACAGGGAGATCTGGCTTTTTTCGATGATTCCGAAGGCAACATTACACATGTTGGAATGCTCATTGACCGTCAACGCATCATCCACTGTTCGGGCCAGGTGAAAATCGACATCCTGGACCATGAAGGAATATATCATGCCAAAGAGCAAAAATACACGCACAAACTACGGCTGATTAAAAGAATTATTGGGAATTAAAAAGTCTCAACTGAACTATTCTTCTTTGGACTTTTTGAAATCTTTTCCTGATTAAAAACCCAGGTAAGCCTTATACTGACTACATTATTATATTGATACCGTGTAACTTCTGTCCTGGGATAGGCAAAAGGATCCTTGACCAATACTGTCCGGTTGCTGAACAGTGAATACTGGTAGCGCAGATTAGCCCAGAGTTTGCTGAATAAACGAATCTGCAGATCAGCAATAACCGAGATCTCATGGTTGGAAAGCCCTGTCTGATAAAAATAGATGCTGTCGTAAACGTTGTTTTTGGTTTCTTTATAATTAACCAATTGGCCATACGAAAATCCTACCCCTCCGGAAATCAACTTTTTATCTGTAAAATGAACCAGGACAGGCACCTCAGCATAATCCTGAACCAGTTTATATGAGGTTGAATCAGATGAGCCATTGTGTTTGCTACCTTTCTGACTATACAACAGCTCCATACTCACCGACCAGTTTCTATTTTTGCCAAGCGGAACATTGATCATTGGACCTACGTTGAGTCCAACCTTGTAAAAGCCAAAAAATTCATCTCCGTCAACCTGAGTGAGATTCATACCAAGGCTTACAGCCCCAAGAAAACGCTGAGCTTTCACGCTGGTTGCACAAATACAAACAATGAACAGGAGGGAAGAAAGGAAGACAAAACGCTTTAACATGGTTAAAAAATCGTAATTCGCAATTCGTAATTCGTAATTGGTTAAAACCTATATAACGTTTAAAGGTCGGGCTTAGTATGCTGTCCTTTCATGGTAAGTTGTATCCGCTTTCGGTCCATGTCAATATCCAGGACTTCAACCATTACCTTTTGATTGAGTTTTACAACATCATTCGGATCCTTGACAAAACGGTCGGCCAATTGACTGATGTGTACCAAACCATCCTGGTGGACACCAAGATCGACAAAAACACCAAAATTGGTGATGTTTGTAATGATACCAGGAAGTTTCATCCCAATCCTCAGGTCGTTGATTGAATGGATATGTTTATCAAATTCAAACATTTCGAACTGCTGGCGCGGATCACGGCCCGGTCTCGCAAGTTCCTGCATGATATCCTGCAGGGTAGGCATCCCGACTTTTTCGCTGGTGAATTCTTCCAGTTTAATTTTCAACCGCAACTCTGATTTCCCCATCAGGTCATCTACTGTGCAATTCATTTTTTTTGCCATCAGATCAACTACCGGATAACTTTCGGGGTGAACAGAGCTACGGTCTAGCGGATTTTTCGCATCCCTGATGCGCAGGAATCCAGCCGCCTGTTCAAATGCTTTCTCACCAAAACGGGTTACCTTTTTGAATTCACTTCGTGATTTAAATGGTCCTTTTTCGTTGCGATATGAGATAATGTTTTTGGCCAGTGACGGGCCAAGTCCCGACACGTAGGTCAGCAGTTCTTCACTGGCAGTATTGACCTCCACCCCTACCTTGTTGACAGAACTTACCACTGTATCCTCCAGACTTTTCATGAGTGCAGTCTGATCGACATCATGCTGATACTGTCCGACTCCGATTGATTTTGGCTCAATTTTCACCAGCTCTGCAAGCGGATCCATCAATCGCCGGCCGATAGAAACCGCCCCCCGCACCGTCACATCATAATCGGGAAATTCCTTGCGGGCAACCGCCGACGCCGAATAAACCGAAGCGCCGCTTTCATTCACTGCCAGGGCAATCACATCCCGGTCAAAAGGGATAGACTTGACCAGTCTTTCGGTTTCACGTCCGCCAGTTCCGTTTCCAATGGCTATTGCCTCGATTTTGTAAGCATTAACCAGGCTCTTTATTTTATGGATTGACTCCTTTACCTCATTCTGAGGAGGATGTGGATAAATAGTCTCATTGTGTACCAGTTTTCCCTGACGGTCGAGACAAACGATCTTACATCCGGTGCGAAATCCGGGATCAATCGCAAGAACATTCTTTTGTCCAAGTGGCGGAGCAAGTAAAAGTTGCCGCATGTTTTCGGCAAAAACCCTGATGGCCTCCGTGTCAGCCTTCTCCTTTGCCCACTGGCGCATTTCCGTTTCAATGGAAGGAAATAGAAGTCGCTTGCAGCTGTCGGCCATTGCCGTTTTTACTAAAACCGAGGAACTGTTGCTGCCTTTGACAAACATCCGTTCAAGGATTTGGTGAGCCTGCTCCTCTTCAACTTCAACGGATATTCTCAAAAAACCTTCATTTTCACCGCGGAACATCGCCAATAGCCGATGCGAAGGCGCGCGACTAAGAGGCTCGTGATAGTCAAAATACATCTGGAAATTAATTCCCTCCTGATCCTTTCCTTTAACCACTTTGGCCGCAACTTTCGACTCTTTCTGAAACAACGAGCGGATACGTTTCCTGGCATAACCATCCTCATTGATTTTTTCAGCAATGATGTCACTTGCCCCCTGTATGGCTTCTTCAGCAGTATTAACTCCTTTTACAAGGTCTATAAACTGCAAAGCCCTGAGTTCAATATCGTCGTAACGCTGAGAAAAGATCAGATTTGCAAGCGGCTCCAACCCTTTCTCACGGGCAATGCTCGCGCGTGTTTTGCGCTTGGGCTTAAATGGCAGGTAGATATCTTCCAGTTCAGCCATCGTAGCTGAATTCATTACCGCTGATTCGAGTTCAGGCGTGAGTTTTTCCTGTTCCTGAAGCGATTTTAAGATAGCGCTGCGGCGAGTATCAAGATCTTTGAGTTGGGTCAACCGGTCGCGTATCTGAGCTATAACCACTTCATCCATCGAACCAGTCATCTCTTTACGGTATCGTGCAATGAAAGGAATAGTTGCTCCACTATCCAGCAGATTAATGGTGTTCTGAACAAAGCCGATGGGCTGATTAAGCTCAGATGCAATGATTTGAGTATATTTTTCGTTCATCATCCGGGTTTGGAAATCACCAGCCTGAGGCAAGAACATCAATAATATGAATGGTTTGGATCGGCAGGTTATGCTTGTCAATGTATGCCTGCTGGTTCATCAGGCAGGAAGAATCAGTGGAAACGATATATTCTGCCCCGGTTTCGAGAGCACGGTTTACTTTTTGTTCAGCCATCGCTGAAGAAAAGAAAAGGTGCCTCCGAACCCACAGCAGACATCATTCTCCTTCATTTCACGTAACTCGAGACCCTGGACATGCGACAACAACCTGCGGGGTTCATCTTTCAGGTTATACTCCCGCAATGCTGCACATGAATCGTGGTAAGTAACTACATGTGGGAAAGAAGCGCCAACATCCTCTACTTTCAATTCATTGACCAAAAAATCAGTGAATTCAAATATGTTCTTTTTAAGCTGCTTATATTCAAGATGATTTGCAGTATTATGAAACAGCCAACCGTAATAGTTTCTGACAAATCCGATGCATGACGCAGACGGGCCGACAACGGGGCGATCATTTGGAAAATCTTTAAGAAACTTCTCCCCCATTTTTTTTGCTTCATCCCAAAAACCACTGTTAAAGGCCATTTGTCCGCAACAGGTTTGGTTCCCATTATAATTTACAGCGACATCCAGTTTCTCTAAAATTTTCACCATGTTCATCCCGGTATCGGGGTAAATCTGGTCAACAAAACAAGGTATAAAAATATCAACTAACACGGGGTAGGATTATATGGGTTATTTAATCAGATGATTCCTTTTTCCAGAAGGATCTTTATCAGTTCGGCATTGTTTTTTGCGTCACATCTTTCGCGGACATGTTTGAGTGTTTTTTCTACCGTAGAAACGCTCGTTTTTTTGGCATCAGCAATTTGCTGCTGAGTAAGTCCGGAGGATAAAAGGATAACCAGCTCCTGTTGATTGGGTGTCAGATGATATTTCTGGCCCGACAATACATTTGACAATTTCTTTTCGTAATCCGGTTCAACAAGGCCGGAGAATACAATCTGGCCCCTGATCACTTTCTCAAGGGTAGATTTTATTTCGGATTTGTTGGTGCTTTTTAGCAAATAGGCCATCACACCGGCCTCAAACATTTTTCGTTGCCACGAGGATGAATCCTCAGATGTGAAAATTACAATGGGTTTACCAATGAATTTCTCCTTTAATTTTTTAACGTTCATCAGCGGATGTGCGTCAGGAAGCCATAGGTCTAATAGAAAAATATCAAAAGTATCAACATTGGCCTTCAAAACAGCATCATCAACATTGAATGCATTATCGGTGATCTCTATTCCATCCCTTGATGGTCGAAAAAGATTCTTTAATCCTGTAACGATCACGGGATGATCTTCAATGACAAAAAGTCTAATCATGGTTGGTTTTTAACTTTTTATTACATTTTTTTGTCCCATTGGAAAAAAAATCTCCCAGGATGTCCCTTTCCCGGGAGCTGATGTTAAATTTGCTTGTCCCCCTACTAATTTTGCCCTTTCAAAAATATTTAAAATTCCCATACTTGGTTTAATTTTTTCTTCCATGGTAAAACCGGGTCCATTGTCGGAATAATAGAGGGAAAGCGTTCCATTATCTGCAAATATTTTTATTTTAACCTCGCTATTCCTGGCATATTTTCCCGCATTCGTCAGTAATTCCTGAGTAATCCGGTAAAAATGAAGCACAAGATCGTTTGGCAGGTCGGGAAATTCGTCAGGGATTTCGAGGTCTATTTTTATTTGTGCCAGTTTTTTCATGTCTGCGCACAAACCGGAAATCATTTCGCTAAAAGTGAAATGTTCTATCATTGCCCTATTCATGCGATGAGATATCTGCCTGATGCTCATCCCTAATTCCTTGATTCTATCCTTTATCATCTCTTTGACTTCAGGATCGATCATGTCAATATTCTCAATAGTTCCGGAAACTCCCAAAACAAGCTGGCCGGTTAAATCATGAAGTTCCCTTGCGGTTCTACCCTTTTCTGACTCATCCATTTCAATGATTCTTTTGGCTGAATCAATCTGCTCTTTCTGCAGCCTCGCCCGGTTGCGCTGCTGCAAAATGAAAATTGTAAATACAGAAGCCGCTATAAGCAACAATGCAATAGCCAGCCAGAGTTCTGTCTGCTGCAATCGGTTACGCTGCACCAGTATTTCCCGTTCCTCGTTTTTAATGATCAGCTCCTTATTTTTCAGGTCAAGCAAGGCAGAAAGCAGTCTTACCTGATCAATTCCTTTCTGCCGGTAATCAGCGTCTCTCGCCTTCATTGCTTTTTTTTGAAATTCCAGGGCTGATTTATAATCTCCCTTTTTATTGCAAACATCTGCATAAGTGTCATACAATGATGCGAGCCAGTCGTTGTCGTTGATTTCCAAAGCAACAGGAATAGCGCGGTCTTTCAGGCAGGCTTCAGCCCTTTGAACATCTCCTTTTTCAAGATAGCTGTAAGCCATGTTGTTATATGCACCAAAAAGAACCTTTGGTAAATTGTCAGTGATCGCAAGGTCAAGCGCTGATTTATAGTAAAACAACGCCGAATCCGGATTTGAATTCTGGGCTCCGATATTGATAAAAACATAGGCCATTTCTTCCTCAGCGCCAGTCACTTTCCTGAGGTCATTGAGGGCGTCCTTTTGTAAAGAAACCGATGTTCGGGTATCATCTGTAAATGGTTTTCGTGCCAGATTACCCTTGGCGCCGCCCATTTGCCTGTACAATGAATTGTTTTGTGCAGTATGAAGCGCAGTTTCAAACATTTGACGCGCGTTTTCATAATCCTGAACATTAAACTTAATATTACCCAGGGCGATATAGGCGTTGGAAAGGCCTTCGGGATCATTGACCAATTCAGCCAGCCTGATGGATGAATCCAGCAGAGAAATTGCGGTTTTATAGTTATATGCCGCGCTATACAGGCTTGCAAGATTATACAAAATATGTACTTTCTGTTTTGTCAGATGGCAGCTATCGGCTAATTGCAGCGCCAGGTTGTAATAATAATAACTCGAATCTTTCTGGTTCTGAATATATGCTTTACCAATCCATTTGTAAGAATCAACAAGGTCTGTTGATGATCCCCGCTGTTGTGCAACAGTGAGGGCCATCTTTGCATATTTAACCGACAGTTGGTTGTTGAATATTTTATTGTCATCAACCAACTGTCCCAATACTTTTAATGTATCAACGCCGGAATCAATCATGACAATCCCGGCTGGCCTGAACGCTGTTGAATCTTTCATACCGATAGCAACAAACAGAACAATGCACAAAACGATGCGTAAAATTGTCTCAGACTGGTGTGATCTCACAATTCTGATAATATTTTCAATCGTTGGTTAAACAGGAGCGTATTTGGTATCAGGTTTATCTCTGATCGGGATAATGCCTGCCATATCGCCCAAAACATTCACAAGGTCGGAACCTGCGGGAACAACAATTTTGGAATTGTCTTTCAATGAAGTTTCCAGCGCCTGGATTTTACGCAGAATCTGTGCATTTCCAATAAAATACTTTTCCGCAGCCTCATTGACCAGGGCAATGGCCTGAGCTTCACCTTCGGCACGGAGAATCTGCCCCTGCTTCACTCCTTCGGCACGCCTGATTTCGGCACGTTTCTCCCCGTCAGCTTTTGTTTCAGCAGCCGTGGCATAGTCAACCGCAGCAATTTTTTCATTTTCCGCCTTCACAATCTTATTCATGGTTTCCTGAACATCCTTCGGCGGGTCAATTTCCTTCAACTCAGTCCGGATAATCTGAATTCCCCAGCTTCGTGTTTCATCCAGCAGTGTACCATGCAGTTCCTTATTTATTTTCCCGCGTTCGCTGTTTGCCGATTTCAGGGTCATCGTTCCGATGATGTTACGAAGTGTTGTCCTTGCAAGGTTAACAATCTGATATTCAATATTATTAACATTATACTGCGAATTCTTCACACTTTCCTCATCATTGGTAATCTTGAAATAGACCTGAGCATCCACTTTCGCATTCAGGTTGTCATTGGTGATGATCTCCTGCGGCTCGGCATTGATCATCTTTTCTGTGATATTCACCTGATACATTAAATCGATGCCGGGAATGATCCAATGGAACCCCGGGTTGGCAAACCGGTTGTATTTGCCAAATCGCTCAATCAGTCCGCGGTGGGTTGGACGAACAATCCGGATCCCTGAGAAAAAGAGCAATCCGAATGCTCCGACGACAATCAGAATAATAACATTGTTCATGGTTTTCGTGTTTAATTATTGAACTAAATATTTTGTCACAAACTTAAGAATATTTCACGTTAAATCAAATGGATAAACTAAAAATTACTTCTTAGTTTTTCTTACTTTTGCCCATAACATAAAATTTTATTGTCATGGCAAAGAAAATGATCACTATTCTGGCTGTTTTTGGATCAATGTTATTCATGATCTCAAGCTGCCATAATCAATCAGAAAAGAATACAGCAACACTCAGTTCCGAAGATTCTCTGATGAAGTTGAAAACAGCTGAATTTTTTACCGTAAAGCTCACCACTGATCTCACAAAGCTGACTGATAAGGAAAAGCAGATGATTCCCCTGCTCATTGATGCGGCAAAAATCATGGACGATCTCTATTGGGAACAGGTGATCGGGGATAAACAGAAGTTTCTGGATTCGATTCCTGATGCCCTGGTCAAAAAATTCGCCTTGATCAACTATGGTCCATGGGAACGTTTAAATGGCAACAAATCCTTTGTCAAGGGTTTTGGAGAAAAACCCGCCGGGGCAAACATGTATCCCACAGATATGACCAAAGAAGAATTCGAGAAGTGGACGAACAAGGACAAAACCAGTCAATATTCGATCATTGGCAGAAACGAGGATCGCAGTCTGAAGAACATCTGGTATCATGAAGCT
>JAPLDG010000251.1 GCA_026391845.1 Bacteroidota bacterium
CAACAACTTCATCTGTGGCACCAGGAATGGAAATTCCGCGAACACCTGCAGCGTTTCGTCCCATCGGACGAACTGTTTTTTCATTGAACCTGATGGCACGTCCTGATCTTAAGGCCATTACAACCTCATCAGTGCCTTGGGTCAATTTTGCCTCAAGCAACTGATCGCCTTCATTGATGGTGATAGCATTGATCCCATTCTGACGCGGACGGGAATATGCTTCCAATGATGTTTTTTTAATTGTACCCTTTTTCGTGGCAAGTATAATAAAGTTGGATGAGATATACTCCTCGTCTTTTAGGTTTTTTACATTGATAAACGCCCTTACCTTATCTTGAGGTTCAATATTCACCAGATTCTGAATAGCTCTGCCCTTGGAGGTTTTTCCTCCTTCAGGGATCTCATACACTCTGAGCCAGAAGCATTTACCATTTTCCGTGAAGAAAAGAAGATAGTTGTGATTCGTTGCCACAAACAGGTGTTCCAGGAAATCTTCATCACGTATTTCGGTACCTTTAACACCTCGCCCTCCCCTATTCTGAACCCGGTACTCAGATAGGGGAGTCCGCTTGATATACCCCATATGTGATATCGTAATGACCACATTCTCATCTGGAATTGTATCTTCAATTCTGAAATCTGATGCAGCATACACAATTTGAGATCTGGGCTCATCTCCGAATTTTTCTTTGATTTCCCTGAGATCATCCTTGATAATATTCATCCTCAGCGATTCATCGGCCAGTACACTGTTCAGATAATCAATTAGTTTCATCAATTCAGCATACTCCGCCTTAATTTTGTCACGTTCCAGTCCGGTCAACCGCTGCAAGCGCATTTCAAGGATAGCTTTTGCCTGAATTTCACTCAATCCAAAACTTTCCATCAACCCTGCTTTTGCCTCATCCGGTGTTTGTGAGGCTCTGATCAGAGTGATCACCGCATCGAGATGGTCCAGTGCAATGAGAAGACCTTCAAGAATATGGGCTCTTTTCAGTGCCTCTGCAAGATCAAATTTGGTTCTCCTGACAATTACCTCATGGCGATGTTCAACGAAATGAACGATCATGTCCTTTAAATTCAACATCATCGGCCGACCTTTGACAAGAGCGATGTTATTGACATTAAATGAGGTTTGTAAGGCAGTCATCTGGTATAGCTTATTCAGCACTACATTCGTAATAGCTTCACGTTTCAGCTCATATACAATGCGGACCCCATTCCGGTCAGACTCATCACGGATATCGGATATGCCTTCAATCTTTTTATCATTGACCAGATCAGCGGTCTTTTTGATCATTTCAGCTTTATTGACCTGATATGGCACCGAGTTCACTATAATCCGCTCCCTGCCATGATCATCCTGCTCAATTTTTGTCTCTCCCCGGATCACAATCCTCCCTCTGCCTGTCTCAAAAGCATCTTTAACGCCATCATACCCATAAATAATACCACCTGTCGGAAAATCTGGAGCCTTGATATACTGCATCAGTTCGGGAATGGTTATCTCCCTGTTGTCAATATAGGCAATAATTCCGTCAACAACTTCACTCAGATTATGAGGCGCCATGTTGGTTGCCATCCCGACAGCAATACCAGAGGCGCCATTTATTAAAAGATTTGGAATTCTCGAAGGCATTACGGTTGGTTCCTTGAGCGTATCATCAAAATTTAACTGGTAATCAACCGTGTCTTTTTCAATATCTGCAACCATTTCTTCTGCGATCTTCTGAAGACGTGCTTCAGTGTACCGCATGGCTGCAGGATTGTCTCCATCCATGGAACCAAAATTTCCTTGTCCGTCAACCAATGGATAACGCAAACTCCATTCCTGGGCCATTCTGACCATGGCATCATATACTGATGTGTCTCCATGGGGATGAAACTTTCCAAGCACCTCTCCTACTATTCTTGCAGACTTCTTGTAAGCCCTGTTGGAAAGGACCCCCAACTCATACATCCCAAATAAAACCCTCCTGTGAACCGGTTTTAAACCATCCCTCACGTCAGGTAATGCTCTTTGTACAATCACCGACATTGAATAATCAATGTAGGCAGTTTTCATCTGATTCTCAATATTAACCTGAACTATTTTTTCTCCCGATTCCATATCATCTCTCACCATTAATTATTTAACTGATATTCAGATATATAAATTATATAAAATTATGTTACGAAGATAGTAAAAATCCTCGTTCAACCCATTGGTAAAACAGCTTTTATTTAATTGTCTTACTAACATGGGAATGTTAATAAATAAAGACCATTACACAATAATTTGTTGTTTTCAATCGTACATTTGAAGGCGTTGACAATTTATCAGATTATAAAAATGGTTCGATTTTTGACAACCCTATGACCCTGTATTGAAAATTAATGTTTATATGGAAGCAAAATTCTCTCAACGTGTCAAAGACGTTTTAATATATAGCCGGGAAGAAGCGCAGCGATTGGGCAACGATTATATAGGTCTCGAGCATCTCCTTCTGGGAATCATCAGAGAAGGAGATGGACTGGCAATCAAAATCATGCACAACCTTCAGGTTAATCTGGCAGAAATCAGGAAAAAAGTCGAATTAGCGGTTTCCAGCCACAAAGAAAAACATTCCGGAGGTGAAAACCTTCCCTTGATCAAACAAGCAGAACGCGCTCTTAAGATTACATATCTGGAAGCTAAACTGTTCAACAGTGAACTTATAGGCACAGAACATTTGCTGCTTGCTATTCTCAAAGATGAGAATAACCTTGTAACGAAGACATTTCTGAGCTATGGTGTGAGTTATGACATTGTCAATGAAGAACTTAAGGCCATTCTCGCAAACAAAGGTGAAGAAACACGCTTTACACCTAAGGATATCCTGCCCAAAGACGAGGAGGATGAAGACCCTGATGAAAGCGGTAAGAGTTTTAGCACCAACCCGAAAAAACCTCAGGATTCAAAATCGAAAACTCCGGTTCTGGATAATTTTGGTCGAGATATCACTAAAGCCGCTGAAGAGGGTCGGCTTGACCCAATTGTTGGTCGGGAAAAGGAATTGCAGCGCATCGCCCAGATTTTAAGCCGGAGAAAAAAGAATAACCCCATTTTAATAGGGGAACCTGGTGTTGGAAAGTCTGCCATAGCTGAAGGATTAGCCATCAGAATCGTACAACGAAAGGTTGCCCGCTCACTGTTTAATAAACGTCTGGTATCTCTAGACCTTGCATCACTGGTGGCTGGAACCAAATATCGTGGTCAGTTTGAAGAACGAATGAAAGCAGTGCTGAATGAACTTGAAAAAAACCCGAATATTATTGTTTTTATTGATGAGATTCATACGATAGTCGGTGCAGGAAATGCATCCGGTTCGCTCGATGCCTCCAACATGTTTAAACCGGCCCTGGCTCGTGGAGATATCCAATGCATTGGAGCAACCACACTGGATGAATACCGCCAATATATTGAAAAGGATGGCGCATTGGAACGCAGGTTTCAAAAAGTGCTTGTTGATCCCACATCGCCAGATGAAACCGTTGAAATTCTTCAAAATATCAAGGAGAAATATGAAGACCATCATCTTGTTACCTATACGGATGATGCCATAAAGGCTTGCGTTTTACTGACAAATCGTTACATCACTGACCGTTACTTGCCAGATAAAGCGATTGATGCACTTGACGAGGCTGGTGCAAGAGTTCACATCTCAAATATCAATGTTCCTCAGGAAATTGTTGATGTTGAAAACCAAATCGAAGAGACACGAAAGAGGAAAATGCTGGCAATAAACAGTCAGAAATTTGAAGAAGCAGCTGATTTGCGCGATTCTGAGCGGAAACTACAGGATAACCTTGAACATGAAAAGAGGAAATGGGAAGAGAGCGCGAAACTGAACCGACAGACGGTTGGTGAAGAAAACGTGGCAGAAGTCGTTGCTATGATGACAGGCATCCCATTGCAACGAATTGCTAAAAATGAAAGTGACCGGCTTATAAACATGGAAAGTGAATTGGAAAATTCTGTGATCGGTCAGAATGAAGCAATAAAAAAGGTGGTAAAAGCAATTCGTCGCAATCGTGCCGGTCTTAAAGATCCAAACAAACCGATCGGGACATTCATCTTTCTTGGTCCTACCGGAGTTGGTAAAACCCATCTTGCAAAAGTATTATCAAAATACCTCTTTGATACAGAAGACGCCTTGGTACGCATTGATATGAGCGAATACATGGAAAAATTTGCTGTTTCCAGGCTCATTGGCGCTCCTCCGGGATATGTTGGATATGAAGAAGGGGGGCAATTAACTGAAAAAATTCGCAGACGCCCTTACTCAATTGTTCTGCTGGACGAAATTGAAAAAGCCCATCCGGATGTATTCCATTTGTTGCTGCAGGTTCTTGATGATGGTATGTTAACGGATAGCTTTGGACGCAAAGTCGATTTTAAAAATACCATTGTGATCATGACTTCCAATATAGGGTCCCGTCAGCTGAAGGATTTCGGGCAGGGAGTTGGGTTCGCTACTTCAGCAAAACAAGCCGCAAGTAGTGAACATGCTCGGGGTGTTATTGCATTAAAAAAGGCTTTCGCACCTGAATTCATCAACAGGATCGATGATGTAGTGATTTTTGATTCACTTGAGCGCGAAGATATTCATAAAATTATTGATATTGAACTCCAGCACTTATATAAGAGAACCAAAGATCTGGGATACCAAATTGTTATAACTTCTGCGGCCAAAGATTATATTGCAGAAAAGGGATGGGATTCTCAATTTGGAGCGCGCCCCTTGAAACGTGCCATTCAAAAGTACGTTGAAGATACACTCGCCGAGGAAATCATCAAAACAAAAATCACGGAAAAAGATGTGATTACAGTTGACTATGTTGCTGATAAAGATGAAATTACAGTCTCAGTTACGACACTTGAATCATCAGAAAAAATGTAACTGCATTTCCGGTAGAATATCAAAATTTATAGCGGTTATCTTCAATCAATTGATCGGCGATTTTACGACGTGCTTCTTTTATATTGACACCAGGAACATTTGTAAGCGCCTCAATGGTATGCTTGTAAGATACATATAGTTCTGGCCCGGAGAATGAATTAATTGCATCGGCAGCCGGTTTTTTGATTTTATCGGCAGCGTCATAAACAAATACATCCAGCATCGATCGGTAAATTCCAGCAGGATCAATTCCTTTTATCGTTTCCATTTTCTGAATTCTCAAGGTCATGGATTCCGCAATGTAAACCTCCATGATCATATCGGCAAGGTTATTCAGAACTTCCTGTTCGAGAATAAAGTTCTTGCCAAAATGCCTGGATGCCCCTTGGATTACAATAAGAATAAGGTTTTTGAAATTTTTAGTGACTCGCTGTTTTTCTTCAAAATAGGACTCATCTGGTTTTTTGCCATCAGTCAACGACCCCAGGTGAGTTACAAGAGAATCGGCTTTGCCAAAAAGGTCAAAATCACCTTTCATGGCCCTCTTCATGGCTGTGTCAACAACGAGCAGCCTGTTGATCTCATTGGTTCCTTCGAAAATCCTGTTGATTCGTGAATCACGATAACCCCTTTCTACAGCCATTTCTGCTGAATATCCCATTCCGCCATGAATCTGAACAGCTTCATCAATCACAAAATCAAGCACTTCCGACCCGTACACTTTTAAAATGGCCGCTTCTACGGCATAATGGCTGATTCCTTCAACAGAAGCCTTGCCCTTATCCATCCCGGAAGCTTTGTTGAGTTCAATCTGATCGTCAATGTCCTTACTTAAACGGTAAATTGCACTCTCAAGTGCAAAAGTCCTGATCACCTGCTCAGCAAGCTTATGCTTGATTGCACCAAATGTCGAAATCAACACATTAAATTGTCTGCGCTCATTGGAATATTTCACTGAGTCGGAAATTGCCTTTTTTGAAGCGCCTAAAACATTTGCACCAAGTTTGATGCGTCCCATATGCAGGATGCTCAATGCAATCCTGAAACCTTCTCCACGTTTGCCCAACAGGTTTTCAACCGGGACTTTCACATCATTGTAAAAAATCTGTGCGGTAGATGATCCTTTTATGCCCATTTTGTGTTCATCCGGGCTGATAACCACTCCGGGATAATTCTTTTCCACAATAAATGCGCTAAGAACTCTGTCTTTGTCTATTTTCGCAAACACAACCTGAGTATCGGCAAATCCCGCATTGGTGATCCACATTTTCTGACCATTGAGAGTATAATGTGTTCCGTCATCCGACAAAATGGCAGTCGTTTTCCCGGAATTTGCATCACTTCCTGCACCTGGTTCGGTCAGACAGTATGCACCGATTAAATCACCTGTGGCAAGGCGTGTCACATAACGCTGACGTTGATCTTCATTGCCGTAGTACATGATCGGTAAAGTACCAATACCGGTATGTGCCATAAATGCAACTGAAAATGAATGCCCGGCGCCAATTGTTTCAGCAGCAAGCATTTGGGTGACAAATGATTGGCCAAAGCCACCGTACTCTTCCGGAATAGAGATTCCCATCAGACCAAGTTCACCAGCCTTTTTCAGGGTGCTTTTCATCAGGTTGATATCAGGGGAATCAATCTGCTCAATATTTGGATAAAGCTCCGTTTCCAGGAAATCCTGAATGGTCTGGGCGATCATTTTTTGCTCTTCATCAAATTGTTCCGGAATGAAAATATCGTTGGATTGAATTTCATCAACGAGGAACTCACCACTTTTCAGTACTTTTTTATTCTCCATTTCAATTGTTTTATGAATACTTTATAAATTTAATGATTGAACGATCAATTCCGCAATATCCAGGTTTCTAATCTCGGTGTCTTTGTTCTTGGATTTGAGACCATCAGTAAGCATGTTCATACAGAATGGGCAGGCTGTTGAAATTACTTTTGCATTTGTCTCCAGGGCGTCTTCTGTTCGTTCGATATAGATTTCCTTGTCCCCTTTTTCTGCTTCTTTGAACATTTGCGCTCCGCCACCACCACAACAAAGGGCAAAACTTCTATTCCGTTTCATTTCAACCACGTTTGAAGTAAGTTTACTAAGGATTGATCGAGGTTCAAAATAGATATTGTTGGAGCGGCCAAGGTAACAAGGGTCATGATACGTGATACTGACGTTTGACAATGCATTTGGATCAAGGATCAGGTTTCCGGCTGAAATAGCCTGGTCGAGGAATTGCAAATAATTTATTACTTCAAAATCAGCCCCCAAGTCGGGATATTCATTTTTAA
>JAPLDG010000023.1 GCA_026391845.1 Bacteroidota bacterium
AACTTTCAGATATGAAAAGGATTGTTGGATTTTTATTTCTTCTTACAGTTGTAGCTGGCAATTATTCCTGTAATGCGGGGACCTTATCAAATTCAGACGGATCATCTATCGTTGCAGGCAAAACTGTTACAGTCTATTATTTCCATTTCAGCAGACGCTGCATGACTTGTAATAATGTTGAAAAAGTTTCGAAAGAGGCTGTTGAAACTCAATATCCTGCGCAGGTGAAAGCAAGCGAGATTACATTTAAAAGTGTCAACCTTGATGAAAAAGCTGGTGAAGCGATTGGTGAAAAGTATAAGATCGAAGGTCAGACCCTGATTGTAATCTGCGGTGATAAAAGAGTTGACCTGACCGATAAGGGATTTTTGTATGCCAATGACAGTCCGGCAAAATTGAAAGCGGAGATAAAAAAAGCGGTGGATGGTATGCTGAAATAATGTGCTGATGTGCTGATGTGCTGATGAGATCCTATCCCTCCCCGGATCATCTCCTCGAAAAAGTCCTTATTATAAAAAAGATGCTGTCAAAAATTATTTCCAGTTCGAAAAACCTCTCTAAATAATTACCACATCAACACATCATCAAATTACTACATTATCGCATCAACACATTATCACATCATCACATCAACACATCATCAAATTACCACATCAACACATTATGCAATATTTACAGGCAATTCTTGAAAACTCGCAGTACGCAGCACTTACAGCGTTTATTCTTGGATTAATGACAGCTATAAGTCCATGCCCCCTTGCAACCAACATTTCGGCCATCGGGTTTATCAGTCGTGATATTGAAAACCGCAGACGAGTCTTTATCAAGGGCCTGGTTTACACGCTGGGCCGGGCTGTTTCATATACTGGTTTGGGGGTAATTCTCTTCTTCGGCGCCAGTAAAATGCATATCACGATGCTTTTCCAGGGGTGGGGTGAAAAACTTCTTGGGCCATTGCTGATCATCATAGGTCTTTTGATGCTCGATTTCATCAAGATAAGATTCCCGGGATTTTCCGGCCTGACTGAAAAAATGGGCAAACACAGTAAAAGAAGCTATTGGGGAACCTTACTGCTTGGTATGATTTTCGCCATGGCATTTTGTCCCTACAGTGGAGTACTTTACTTCGCCATGCTGATCCCCATGACTATTACAAGCATCAGTGGCTTGTATTTGCCGGTTGTTTTTGCCATTGCAACCGGGTTGCCGGTAATTATTTTTGCCTGGTTACTGGCTTATGCAGTTGGTAATGTCGGGAAACTGTACAACCAGATTAAAACTTTTGAACTGTGGTTCCGCAGGGTAGTCGCAGTATTATTTATCCTGGTTGGCATCTATTACATTGCTGTATTTTATATTTAGCCATGGATGATTTTTTCTCAAGCACAGGATTTGAAAGCGGGGGTATACTGAATCTCACACCCAGGCAAGCCTTGACTCTTTGCCAAAAAGGAGCATTTCTAATCGATGTCCGCGAAGAATACATGAATCGGTTCAAGATGCTTGATGTTCCGGAAACAATTTATTGCCCATTCAGCATCCTCGAAGAGACCTATCGTCACCTGCCATTGGACAAGCCCATGATCTTTGTTGATTCTTCGGGAATACACAGCAAGGATGCCGTAAATTTTTTAAAGGAGAAGGGTTTTGGATCCCTCATTGCGAACCTTGCCGGTGGCCTCGTGGAATGGGAACGTGATGAAATGCCGGTGATCATTGATAAAAGTGAACAACTATCCGGATCATGTATGTGTCAGCTCAGGCCACGAAATAAAAAGGATTGACTTTTTTTAACATTTAATTTCGTTTTTCTACGAACAACGAAAAAAGTACAATAAATCAAATATGAGATCTTACAAATGGCTTTTTCCTGTCAGCCTCCTGGGATTCTGGATGATAATCTACTTTAACCTTCAGCTTTTAACCAATTGGCTGATTGATGATATTTTTAAATTACCACAAGGAAAACACCTTACTGAAGCGCTGCGTTTTTTCATCTTTGAAGTACCCAAGGTTCTGCTTTTACTGGTCTTAATCATTTTCATAGTAGGAATTATCCGCAGCTTTTTCACTCCGGAAAGAACACGCAAAGCACTGGAAGGAAGATCACTTTTTACAGGCAATATCATGGCTTCTGCTTTAGGGATCGTAACTCCGTTTTGCTCTTGTTCTGCCATTCCGTTGTTTCTAGGTTTTGTTGAATCGGGAATCCCCCTGGGAGTAACATTTTCCTTCCTGATTGCAGCCCCGATGATCAACGAAGTTGCGGTGATCCTTTTGTTTGGAATGTTTGGATGGAAAGTTGCCTCAATATATGTTGGAACCGGTCTGGTCATCGCAATCACCGCAGGATGGGTAATTGGCAGACTCAAACTGGAAAAACATGTTGAAAGCTGGGTTTATGAAGTTAAAGCTGGTCATGCTGACGGGGAGGAAGAAAAAATCAACCTCAATGACAGAATACAAGCCGGTTATAATGCGGTGAAAGAAATCGTTGGCAAAGTCTGGATATACATTATCATTGGCATTGCCGTTGGAGCAGCGGCTCATGGATATGTTCCGGAGAGTTTTATGGCAAACCTGATGGGGAAATCAACCTGGTATTCAGTTCCATTGTCTGTGCTCATTGGGGTTCCCCTATACTCCAATGCAGCAGGGATCATTCCGATCGTGAGTGTGCTGATCGAAAAAGGTGTTCCCCTGGGCACGGCTCTGGCTTTTATGATGGCTGTGATCGGTTTGTCTTTGCCTGAAATGATCATCCTGCGAAAAGTACTCAAAATGAGGTTACTCCTGACTTTTGTAGGAGTAGTAACTGCTGGAATTATCATCGTTGGGTATATATTTAACACGATTTATTAAATGATCCAACCATGCCCATAAAAGCAATGATGAGTAGCATCTTCATTCTACTTGCCATATTGTTTCTTGTATCCCTCTTTGTTTTCAAAGGAAGCATGAATGCGCTGATATCCAAAAAGATGAAGGACCAGGCGGGAGAAACTGTTCAAAAAAACATGGCGATGTATGTGGATTCGGCCTACAACTTTAAAAACAATATGGCAGGTTACCAGATTACTTTCCTTGAATTTGGTGCAACAGGATGCAGTTCATGCAGGATGATGGAAAAGGTAATGGAGGAAGTCAGATCAAAATACCCTTCAGAAATCAGGGAAGGAAGTATTCAGGCATACAGGTTTTTTTTCATTTGATGATCTTGTGAATGAATTTCAAAAAATTTACCCATAAACCACTGGAAATGAATAGATCAATTTTTTTCGTACTAATCTCAGCATTCATCGTTTTTTCCTGTGCCAAAGAAAAAAGCGAGAAAACGACCGGTGATATTCAGATTCAAAGTCTGACCGCCACTTTTCTTACAGTCAAGGCCTGGGATACAACCCTTATCACGATGGATGCAACCGGCTCGAACCTGAAATATGCATGGGAGGCCAACCATGGTGATTTCAAAGGGAGTGGGAAAACTGTCAAATATGCTGCCGGCGAGTGCTGCGTCGGATTAAACACGATTACATGCCGCGTGTTTAATGATACCGGAGAAGCCTCTGACACCATCATGATACGCGTGAAAACACATTATGGCCATTAAACCATAAATCCACTTTCTCACATGACCAGAATTACAATCTTATTGTTCTGCTTTCATTTTGCCCTCGGGAATCGCTCATTCGCCCAGTGCTGTGCATCAGGTAATCCTTTCATCAGCGATGCAGAACAACCTGCCTTGCAATCAAGGGTGCTTACAGCTGCCTTCACTTACCGCTACAGCCACTCTGAGCAATTTTACCACAATGATTCTCCCTGCAATGATCTGATATTTTCACAAACGGCCAACGTGAATTACGCTGAACTACAACTGGCATATGGAGTAACAAAATGGTTGACCGTGATGGGTGATCTCGGATATTTTTTCAACAAAACGTTGCATACCGAAGGTCAGGATCCCATGCGGGGATATGGTCTTGGAGATGCCGCCTTGTACTTAAAGTTCAACCTTTACAGCAATGCAAAAGCGCGGTTTACCATTTCACCATCCATCGGGATGAAATTTCCGATCGGGGTATTCGACCAGGAGGTTGACTATGTAAAGCTTCCCATTTCGGTGCAGCCATCCTCCGGCAGCTTCAAATACTTCGCAAATGTCTTTATATCTAAGGGGATCGCAGAGAAAATGGCCCTTGCCGGATTTGTCTCCTATGAATACGCGCAACTTATCGAATCAGAAAACTTTTATTACAAGTACGGCCAGCAATGGATCGGGGCCATCTACTTTAATTATAAAATCATTAAAAGCCTCTCTCTCGACCTTCAGATACGAAATGAATACAGGGCAAACGCTACCAGGGAAAACAATGAAATGGTTGAATCTTCAGGGTACAATGTGACCTATTTCACACCCCAGTTGACCTATGCATTCAAATACAACTGGTATCTTTCAGCTTTTGGAGATATTCCTGTGTACAAATACTACAACGGAATTCAAATGTCACTCGGGTACGCGGTGTCGCTAAGATTGACCAAGAAAATCGATTTTATCACCATTCGGGCCCGGCATCAGGCAAATAAAACATCAAATTAACAACGGAGGATTAATCATGGAAACAAAATCAATCGGATTTATTGGTGGTGGCAGGATCACCAAAATCTTTCTTGTCGCATTTTCAAACGCTGCAATACCCACCGATCATGTTCGGGTATTCGATCCTCAGGAATCAGTTTTAAAAGGATTGAAGAGCCAATTTCCCAACATAGAAACATCTTCGGATGATATGACAAGATCAGTCGGAGCAGATATGGTACTTCTGGCGGTTCATCCTCCTGTGATGATGGAAACCCTGGCTAAAATCAAGGGCTTATTAAACCCCGAAGCAATTGTTATTTCACTGGCGCCTAAATTTACCATCCGGAAGATGACAGATGAATTAGGTGGGTTTCCGAATATTGCCCGAATCAATCCAAGTGCTTCGTCAATCATCAACAGTGGACTGAATCCGGTATGCTTTTCCACAACCATGACGGAAGAGCGCAGAATTGAGGTCATTGAATTAATGGAACCCCTCGGCATCCTTCCTGAAGTTGAAGAACACAAGATCGAAGCCTATGCCATGATCAGCGCCATGGGGCATACCTACTTCTGGCCGCAGATACAAAAGCTACAGGAGCTTGCCATATCTTTTGGGATGGATGAATCTGAAGCAAAATCCGTAATTGCTGAAATGCTGAATGGCACCGCCGAAACACTTTTTAACTCTGGTCTTTCATATGAAGAAGTTGTGGATCTTGTTCCTGTGAAACCACTCGGGGAGGTAGAATCTACAATCATCGGGTACTATGAGCAATATCTATCGGCATTGTTTAACAAAATTAAAGCCTGATCTCCCTAACCCCGGCCTCAATTTAAAATTCCAACAATATTTTCAAGAAATATTGACGTATAAGTACGTTATGTCAAAATATAACGTATATTTGCGTCAAACTTAAAATGAAAATGCCATGAAAAAGATTCGAAGTATGATGATTCTGTTGCTTTTTGTCACAGGAATGATCCATGTTAACGGGCAAGCTCCAGACGAAATAGAAAAAGCCGGCAAGGCTTGTAAACCAGTCTTCCTTGTGGTATTTAATGCCAGTGGCGCTGAAACTGACAAAGCCGTTTCAATTGCCAATGAAGCAAAGACTGCTCTTAAATCATCCTCTGTAATTATTAAAATGAATGCAACAGATGCAGTCAACAGTGCGCTTGTGGCAAAATACCGTGTAGCTGGCGCTCCCATGCCTTTAATCCTTGTTCTGGATAAGAACAGTACGGTGGCTGGGGGTCTTACCTTAAAAGACGCAACAGCTGCCAAGCTGGTTGAAATGATTCCTACTCCAATGACATCGGAACTACTTAAAGCCATTAATGACGGCAAATCTGTTTATGTGGTGGCTTACAGAGAAACGATGACCAGTCACGACAAAGCGATGAATAATTGTGCCATGGCCTGTGGAAAAATGGACAACAAAAGTGTGACGATCAAGATAGATATGGACGATAAGAAAGAGGTAAAATTACTACAAACCCTCAAGTGCGATTTAAATGCAAAAGAGCCTGTGACCTACGTAATCAATAAATCAGGCCAGGTTATTGGTACTCATAATGGAATTACCGATGTTAACACCCTTGTGGCTTCGGCAAAAAAGGCACCTGCCAGCGGATGCTGTCCCGGCGGTGCACCGGCAGGCGGCTGTAAATAATCCATCTCATTTCCCCTAACTACCTCTAGCTATGACAATTTCGACCCTTGTCCTGATTGAATTATGGAAACGAAAATCTCAGTTGATTACCGGATTATTGGCCATCACACTGGGGATTGCAGTGATTGTTGCCATTCAAAGTGTTTCCATCGTTTCCGAGCAGAATGTTGCCCGGAACCTGGATAACCTCGGAGCCAACATCCTTGTTCTGCCTCAGGCTGCCAGCATTGATGACTATTACACTTCAGACATCGATGCCCCAACCTTGCCCATGGATTACGTGGAACGTATCCTTACTTCCACCATTGCCGGAGTTGATAATATGTCGCCAAAGCTGACACGACGGGTCAAAGTTGGGAATCAATCGGTAGTATTGACCGGCATTCTTCCCAAGAGCGAAATTGCATCCAAACCTTTGTGGCAATCATCCGGCTTGTTGGGAGCGCAGTTGAAAACAGCATGTGCGCCTTCTTCATCTGCTAATGAATCGCATGGCCTGGAGGATAAAAAACTGCAGCGAAAAGCCATCGACACGCTGTTTAGCGAAGATTGTCTGGCAGGCTCCCAGGTTGCTCAACGCTTAAAACTCTCGGCCAATAGCAAGGTCAATATCATGGGGAAGGAATTCAATGTTGTTAAAATACTTTCAGAGACCGGCACTGTGGATGACGACCGGATTTTTGCGAACCTTAAGGATGTGCAAACACTCCTGAAACTTGAAAACCAGGTTTCGGCCATTGAAATCATGGGATGCTGCAATGCAATTTCCCAGGGCTTACTGGGACAACTGCGAAACATCCTTCCCGACACCAGGGTAACAACGATCGGCCAGATCGTTTCGACACAAATAGAAACGAACCAACTGATGAAAAAAATTACACTTGTCATGCTGATCATCATCTTTTTTGTAGGAGGAATATCGATCGGTAATTACATCTGGGCCAACGTCAATGAGCGGAAAAGAGAAATTGGCATCCTCAGAATGATGGGTGCCGAACGTTCAACTATTTATAAGATGTTCCTCTTAAAGGCACTGATTCTGGGAGTTGCAGGAGGCATCCTTGGTTTCATTCTGGGTACACTTGCAGGTGTTATTTTAGGCCCCTATCTTGCCGGTATTATTGTAAAACCTGTATATATGTATCTTTTGTGGTCCATCCTGTTGTCTGTCGCAATTTCTTTGGCAGGATCACTATTCCCAACTTATCTTGCCGCTAAATTTGATCCACATTCTAACCTGCAGGAGGATTAACCCATGATTTTACAAGGAGAAAATATCTTAAAACAGTACCATCATAATGGTGGGTTGATCAATGCACTGGATCATGTTTCCTTCTCAGTTCGGAAGGGTGATTTTGTAACAGTTACCGGCCCGTCCGGATCAGGGAAAAGCACACTGTTGCTTTCGATGTTCGGATTGATCCGGCTGTCATCAGGAACAATTACCTTCGATGGCAAGAGGATCGATAATATCAGTGACAGGCACCTTACCGATGTCCGAAAAAAATCAGTCGGGTATATCCTCCAGAGTTTTGCTCTGATTCCTTACCTGACCACGATCCAAAATGTGATGATCCCTTTGGCGCTCGAAAAAATATCCGGGAAAGAGCAGCTAAAACGTGCAGGAGAAATTCTTGATTATGTTGGTTTATCTGACAGGATGGAACATTTGCCACGGGAATTATCCGCCGGTCAGCAACAGCGCGTAGCAATTGCCCGTTCCATCGTTCACCGGCCACAGATCATCATGGCAGACGAACCAACTGGTAATCTGGACCCGACACTCTCTCTGGAGATATTGGACTTTCTGAGAAAAATAAACCAGGAGAACAAAATCACGATCATGATGGTTACTCACAGTCCGGTAGCATCTGAATATGGGACAATGAAATTGCATCTGAATGAAGGGAAACTTATAAATTCATAAATTATAACTCGACATGGCATACGCAAAAACAGATCTGTTTGATTCGAAATTAAATTCCGCAGCGGTCTTATTTAAGGCACTTGCACACCCGGCCAGACTTGCAATACTGCAATACCTGGCAGAAACAAAAGTTTGTATAACCGGTGATATTTCCGATGAATTGCCTTTGAGCCGAACGACCATTAACCAGCATTTGAAAGAGTTGAAAAATGCCGGGCTGATACAGGGACATGTAGAC
>JAPLDG010000218.1:0-2901 GCA_026391845.1 Bacteroidota bacterium
CCGGAAACATACCGGGCGTTGAAAATGAATGCAAAAAAAATGAATGGCGTGGCGGTTTTCAGCGATGACATCCGCGACGCGATCAAAGGCAGTGTATTCGAGGAAAAGAGTACCGGTTTTGCCAGCGGCGCTAAAGATATGAGCGAGTCGGTCAAGTTCGGCATTGTCGCAGGGGGAACGCACCCGCAAGTAGATTATACCAAGGTTAAATACTCCAGGCAACCCTACACGAAAAACCCCGGCGAGGTGATCAACTATGTTTCGTGTCATGACAACCATACTTTATACGACAAATTAAAGGTCTCGCGTCCGGATGCATCGGAAGCCGACATTGTAAGAATGGACAAACTTGCCAATACCATCATTCTGACATCACAGGGAATACCATTTTTACATGCCGGTGTTGAAATGAAAAGAACCAAAGGCGGCGAACATAATTCATACAATAAACCGGATTCTGTAAACCGGATCAACTGGGACTGGAAATTCGAGAATAAGGAATTGGTTGCCTACTATCATGATGCAATTGCCCTCCGAAAGGCGCATCCTGCTTTCAGAATGCCAACCAATGAAATGGTTCAGAAGCAATTGCTTTTTTTAGAAACAAATGATCCGCAACTCATTGCCTATCAGTTGAAAGATCATGCCAACAATGATCCCTGGCAACAAATCATCGTTATTTTTAACGGCGCTGAACTAGAAAAGAAGATCAACCTGCCCGGGGGCACGTGGAAAACCGCACTTGAAAACTACCAGTTCAAGAGCGACATGAAGACCTGTTCAGGCTCAGTAAACGCGGCCCCATATTCAGCGATGATTTTGTATCAGGAATAGGGAAGAAGGATTATTTTACGGGCATCCGGAAAGAGCTGGCATCAGCCGGTTGATTCAGTTGTATCGTGTCAAACTGCAGTGTATTATATGGTTGACCGCCAAAATGAGTTTCAAGTGAAAAAGCGAATAAAGCCCCCTGAACCATTTGGTAATCGCGATAATAATTTTCAACCATGACTTCCTGACCCCTCACCATGCGATAGAATACTCGTTTCAGAATGGTGAATCTTGCTGCGTCCAGGTAATAAAATTCAACACCCCCGTCCTTTTTTATAATCTTCAGCTTGTATGCAGGAGCTTTTTCAACGCTATCGCGGCCAACCAGTTCGACATTATGTCCTTTCCCCTTCCAGTTATAAAGTACTCCATCAAAATCCGCCCTGCACCTCAGGTCTTTAGCCCGGTCATCGGGCATAACCTGCGGTTTGGGATTCCCCGACCAGGGAGCCGTGAACCAGGCCGTTTGTCCGTCATACCCCTGGAGTCCCGGGATGTCCTGAACATCGAATTCCATCAGATACTTGTCAGGCCGCATTCTGGTAATTTTCGCGGGCATCACATCCTGCTGAATGATGGTTCCGGTCATGATAATGGTGTTTACCTGAAGGAGGTTCCCGATCCCTATGGCATGGTAGTGTCTGGCAAGGATGCTGTCGAGGTTAATATCCTGTGCACCAGAAATACTGCTGATCATCAGGAATACAACTGTCCAATAGAATTGATTTTTCATAATTCAAATTTTATTCCGTACCAGGTTTAACGATTTCGCTATGTCGCTATTTCGCTACTTCACTATTTCGCTACTTCACTATTTCACTACTTCGCTATTTCGCTATTTCGCTACTTCGCTACTTCGCTACTTAATTTTATACGCAAGCAGCGATTTTCCATGCCGGAGGTACATGATCCCGTTACAGATCACCGGATGTGAAAAATGGGCCTTGGTCCCTCTTGTTACTTTGAAGGAACTTATTTGTTCCATTTTCGGTCCGTTGGGTTTGAACAATCCAACCTGGCCCTTTTCATTGTAGAGATATAGCATGCTGTCGGCGTAGTTGATGGTGCCCCGGTCGAATTTTACCGAATCCACAATCTTACCTCCGGCGGTTTCCAGGGTGTAATACTGCCGTATTTCATATCCCGAGGTATAAATGTAATCGTTGACTTTGATAAATCCCCCCATCAGGTTGTCGCACCTCCCGTTTCTCCAGATTTCATTGATCCTGGTGCCGTCATCAGAGAGTTGAAGCCTGAAGGCGCCATTTCCATTTCCGGCAACAGAATATATGGTGCCGTTTTCATAAACTGGTGTGTTGACCTGGCAGTCGATACCTTCTCCTTCCTGCTGATAGGACCAGAGCATTGTCCCGTCCCTGGTGTCGATCCCCAGCATGGTTGTTTTCGAAAATGTAACAAGAATATTACGCTGCGGCAAACTGATGAGCATGGGGGAGCAGTACGAGGTCATCTCTCCTGCTCCTTTGCTGATCCAGTTGATCTTTCCCGTAAAACGATCGAGCGCCACAACATTGGTATCGGGACTGCCGGGTGAGCAGTACAGGGTATTTCCGCTGACCAGTACCGATTCGGAAAATCCAAACCTGGGGGCTGTTCCATGAAAGTCGGTCATCATATTAACCGTCCAACGTTCCTTTCCTGACAGGGTCTCAATGCAGGTAACCTGGCCCCATCCGGCAGTCACATACACAAGATCATCCACTACCGTCGGGGTACTGCGTGAACCTGGATAATTCAGGATCCATTCTCTGCCGATTTTCGCCTTCCAAAGGTATTTCCCGGTATGATCCAGGGCGAATAGATAACTGACCGTATCGATTTCACCGTTGATGTAGATGTTTGTTTTCGTGATCACAGGGCTGCCGTAACCATTACCCAGACCATCGAATTCCCATAACAACTCCGGACCCGCGGAAGGCCAGGTCTTCAGCAACCCGGTTTCATTATATTTGCCACTGCGGTCAGGGCCACGCCACTGAAGAATTTCCTGACCGGAACCGATGCCGGGTATTAGAAAAGAGAAGGCTGCAACAATGCTGACGACCAGAT
>JAPLDG010000218.1:2907-14650 GCA_026391845.1 Bacteroidota bacterium
AGATATTTCATGACTGATGATTTCTAAAGACAGGTCAAAAATATGCCAATAGATCGGATTGTGAATTAATTATCGACAAACTCATTTAATTCCTTGATGAACAGAGAACATCAAGGTTTGTGGATTACTGTTAATTTTCCAGTAATGAGTGAAAAATTATCATGGAATACCCGGATTCAGGTGTTGTGATATTTATTGCTTATATGTACATTTGTTGTGTCTTGCTACGGCTTTGACCAGGAGAAATATGATCACCTAATCTAACCTATAATCCAAAAGACATGAAAAAACACATTTTAATCATCGCAGCCCTGTTTCTGGCATCTTTTGCCTATACACAGTCGAACAAAGAAGAAGTGGACCTGATGCAGGCCGCATTTGGTATGGACAAGAAATCAGTTGTGACGGATTTCGTCAAACCTTCACCTGCACAAAAAGATGCCTTCTGGAAATTGTATGACGCGTATGAAACACAACGGAAATCCCTTGGAAAACAGCGCATCGCACTGCTGAATCAATATGCCGATCAATACCTCACCATGACGGGTGCACAGGCAGATGCATGGACAAAGAAGGTGATCGAACTCCAGAAAAAAACCGACAACCTCATCGTGACCTATTATGGTAAGGTGTTGGCGATATCAGATGGCATAGTAGCAACACAGTTTTATCAGATCGAAAACTACATTCTGACGGCCATCAGGGCCAGGATTCTTGAGAATGTTCCTTTCCTTGAGAAGAAGTAAATATAATCAATCATTTAACACTAAAAAAAGAAGCGCATGAAAACAAAACTTGGTTTTTTATTCCTGGGAACGGGTCTTATATTTACCCTTTCCTGTACAAAGTATCCACCCGAATCTGACAGGCTGCTGGAAGATCTTGTCGTAATAACGCAATACGACACCAAAGTGGATTTCAACAACTACAAAACCTATTCGATTGCCGGCTCCATCATGGAAATTACGGATAAGGATACAGTCGCAATGACAGGACAAACACCAACTGCCATTCTTACCCAGATCGATGTGGACATGCAGGCAAGGGGATTTAGCAAGGTCCCGGCTTCTTCACACCCTGAATTCGCAATTCAGGTCCTGTACTACCAAAATACCAACGTTTATACCTATTACTATGACTGGTGGGGATGGGGAGGTTACTACCCATACTATCCTTATTCACCTGTCTATACTACTTCCTACACAACCGGGATGCTCAATATTGAACTGCTTGACCTGAAAACCGCCGACGTCAACCAACGTACCTACGTTCGCTGGAATGCATTTATCCGGGGGATTCTCACGGGCACCCACACGACAGCTGAAGTTACCGGCAGGGTTAACCAGGCTTTTGTCCAGACGCCACAGTTAAAAACAACAAAACCTTAATCATCCGGAACATTTAAACACATAAAAAGACGACAATATGAAAAAGATACTATTAGTATTCGCGGTTTTTGTTTTGATGACCGGTTTGGCTCAAAGCCAGGATAAGCCAGCTTCAACACTGGGTTTTACTCCCAGTTCCTACTATACCTTCGCATGGAATACCACCTTTACAATGGGTGATTTTAATAAATGGGTGAGTGGTACAAGTCCTGCCGGGTTCGACTTCGGGGGGCGATATTTCATTAATAATGGATTGGCAGTGGGCTTTAATCTCAGCTGGCAGCGTGTCAGCCAGATCTATACAGACGAAACCTTTACGATTCCTGATAAAGGAATTGCCATCAATGCAGAAAACTACAGGTTTACCTGGATGGTTCCTTTCCAGGCCGTAGTCGATTACCATTTCATGTCCGATAAAATGATCTCGCCCTACATCGGACTCGGTATTGGCGGAGACTACATGGAACATCACCTTTTGATTCAGGAATATGACATTTATAAAACCCGGTGGGATTTTTCACTGACTCCTGAAGTGGGAGCGCTGGTGAAATTTGGCAACTACAGCCAGTGGGGTGCGCTTGTGGCATTCAACTATAAATGGACCACCAACAAGATTGAACTCTACGAAACAGCGTCGAAGGATTTGCAGATGCTGAATCTGAAAATCGGATTAGCGATGATCATCAGGTAACCTTCATCTACTGAACCTTCCCGGAGTCGTGAATTCCGGAATTGTGTACATTAACTGCCGGAAACAACGCTGCATTTTGCAAAACTGGTTCCGGCAGTTTTAAAATTAATCCTTATATTCGCCACCTTTGAATTGCACTAAAACAGGAAATTTTAAAATCGAACATATGAAAAGTCGTTTTTTATTTTTGGCGCTATTTGCTGCAGGCTTATGGTGCCTTCCGGTGTTTTCACAAACAGACAAGGAGCCAAAAACATTGGGGCTACCCGGAGACAACCTTGATCTCTATGCGGTATTGGACCTTTTTCAAAAGTCGAAAACAATTGAAGACTTTGAGAAATCGTTAAATGACGAAAAAACAGGAATCAATAATCTCGATTTGGATGATGACAAGAAAGTTGATTTCATCAAAGTGGTGACTACAAAAAAAGATGATAACTTCACGTTCATTCTTCAGGATGCGGTCACAAAAACTGAAACACAAGATGTGGCGGTCATTTTAGTATCAAAAGACAAGAATAAAAAGGTTACGATGCAAATCGTGGGAGATGAGGCCTTATATGGCAAAGACTATATTGTTGAACCAAAATCTCCCGCTCCTGCAAGTACGGCCAATCCGGGATACACCGGTGCTGATCCTGTTGCTGCTGCTGCTCCGGCGAAAACAACAACGACAACCGTGGTGGTTGAGTCAAGCCCGGTGGTCGTTTATATGTATTCACCGGCCTATGTTCCCTATATGCCTCCTTACTATTATGGATATTATCCACCCTATTATAATCCGCTGATCGTACCGATCGCGGTTGGCATATATCATGCGAATCATTATAACAATTATTACCATCACGGTGGATATGGCAATACAACAGTGGTTGTGAACACAAATAACTACAATAATTATCATAGTTCAAGAAATACTTCAAACACAGTTAACCGTAATAATGCCAACAGACCTGCAACGACCAATGGGAATAATGCCAACAGACCTGCAACGACCAATGGGAATAATGCCAACAGGCCTGCAAATACCAGCGGAAATAAGCCATCGGCGAGTCCATCGACCCGTCCTTCGGCAACTCAATCTGCTTCACCAGCAGGGCGGACAACAAATTCATCGACCTCAGAAAGCCGGTCATCCTCAGCAGGGTCAGGAAAATCGGTAAGCCCATCATCATCCAAACCGTCCACGGGTAAGAAAAACAGCAGCGGTCGTGGCGGAAGAAAATAGATTGACTGAATCTTTACGAGCAAGTAATTGAAATACTTTTTGGTCTGGTTTTTCCCATGCCGTATGAATGGCCCGTTAACCAAATAGTTTTTTAGCTGCCGTTCACCATAAATACTCAGTAGAATGACAAATGAATTCATGCTGCTTTTACTGACGGCAATTTCGGTTGCTTTCATCCATACTCTCTCAGGGCCTGATCATTATTTGCCTTTTATCGTAATATCAAAGGCACGAAACTGGTCGATGCGCAAAACATCGTGGTTCACGGTTCTTTGCGGTCTCGGGCATGTTGGCAGCAGTATTGTACTGGGATTTGTTGGAATCGCGTTTGGTCTCGCATTATCCAAACTTGAACTTTTTGAAAGTGCAAGGGGAAGCTTTATTTCATGGCTGTTTACCGCTTTCGGAATGGTTTACCTGGTGTGGGCAGTTTACCGTATTCTCAGAGGGAGGCAGCACAGCCACAAGCATTTTCACCATAATGGAAGCGAACACCTTCATGTGCACAATCATCATTCTGATCACCTCCACGTTCATGATGAAAAAGGAAAAGCCAATATTACTCCCTGGATCCTGTTTACCATATTTGTTTTCGGCCCGTGTGAGCCGCTGATCCCGATCGTCATGTTTCCGGCAGTAAAACACAACTATTTTGAACTCATCGTCGTAACAGGAGCTTTCAGCATTGTTACCATATTTACCATGCTTGCCGTGGTGATGATCGCCTCATACGGAATAAAGTTTCTACCAATGAAAATTCTTGAAAAATACAGTCATGTGATGGCCGGAACCACCATCCTTTTATGCGGCCTTGGAATGATTTTTCTCGGACTATAAAAAATCGTCAAATGAAAAATAAATTGTCAATAGTACTCCTTTTTTCTTTTTTCCTGATTGCACCCGGCGGTTTGCATGCACAGCAGGCAGACTCAACAGCGCACAACAGCGTGCCTGGATCAGATACAGTCAAATCAAAGCCTGAAAAGGATTGCAAACAGCAAGCCATTGGCGATTTATTCAAGAAGAAAGAGAAAGCGCCCAAACCACCGAAGAAGTTTATGGCGCTGATTCTTCCGAATATCAGTTCAAATCCGTCGAACGGGTTTGTGCTGGGTGTCGGCGGAACTTTTGGATGGTACATGGGCCCTAAAGAAAACACCAGGGTTTCATCTGCCCCTTTTACACTAGCCGTTACCTCCAAGAAACAGCTGATCTCCTTTGTAAAATCCAACATCTTTACCAAAGAGGATAAATTTTTCCTCCAGGGCGACTGGCGGTTTTATTTATATAGTCAGCCTACCTATGGACTGGGTACCAATGCGCCTGATACGGCTAATCTTCCAAACAATTTTCATTGGGATGGTCAGGGTGGATCAACGGATTCAGTATCTTTCCCGATGAAATACAATTATTTGAAATTCAGCGAGATTGTAAACAGGAAAATTGTCGAAAACTTTTATGTCGGGATTGGGTATCATTTTGATTACTATTATTCCATCGACGACGAAAAACTTCGCCTCAACCCAGACACACTGCTGACACCGCATTATGTCTATTCGAGAAAGTTCAACTACGACACCACACAATATATGATGTCAGGCCTGAGCGCCAATGTGGTTTTCGACAGCCGCGACAACCAGGCCAACCCCTACAAGGGAATTTACGCCAATATCAATTACCGGTATAATTTCAAATTCCTCGGAAGTGACAAGGATGCATCAGAACTCTGGACAGAATTCAGGACTTACGTTGGCTTATCAAAAAAAAGAGCCAGACATATGATCGCCTTTTGGGTGTTCGGAGATTTTAACCTGACCGGGAATCTGCCTTATATGACGCTTCCAGCGCTTGGAGGAGATCAGCGCGCCCGTTCGGGAAGAGGTTATGTCAATGGCCGCTTCCGGGGTAAAAACCTGGTTTATGGTGAAGTTGAATGGCGATTCCCGATTTCCCCTTGTTCACAAATACTGGGCGGGGTTATCTTTGTCAATGCAACAACCACCGACAACCCTGCGAGGGATGTTGCCCTGTTTCAGTATGTCAAACCTGCCGTCGGCTTCGGGCTGCGTGTCATGATCAATAAATACTTCAGGACAAACATCAACCTCGATTTCGCTATCGGCTCGAAATCACAGGGATTTTATTTCTCCGGTCAGGAGACATTCTGAGTTTCTGTCTCCGGATTTCTGGCAGGAGGCTGTTCTTTTTCAGAATAATCCTCCAATGAACTCTTTGATTGAGAGACCGGAAAAGTAATCCTCAATGTTGAATCGGGCCAGCACTTCAAGGATGCTTTTCTCGTTGTGGGCAATACCGGTAAGGGCTGATTCAATATCTTCGGTGTCAAACCTGTTGAAGTAATCCCCGAAAATTTTAACATGCAGCATTGTGCCGTTGTGTACATCGATGTCGAATTCGATGGTGCCGCTTTTTTCAGTGCGTATCACCTTTCTGAAATTGTAATTGGGTGAATAGCCGAAATTCCATTCCCAGGTTTTGTATTTACCAGTTACCAGTTCCTGGATTTTGACTTGATCATCCGGTGAAAGTTCGATCATGCGTGCATCCGGATATTTCACTCCGATATGATCCTGGATGAGTGTTGCGAACTGAATAACATCCATCGGACTTTTCAGGTGCTCGCTGATATTGGTGACTCTGCTGCGCACCGATTTTACCGCTTTATCCTGGAATTTCAGCGGATTAGCACGCAGCGCTTCCGCGAGGTCGGGCATTTGCGCGGAAAATAGAAGTGTTCCATGATGAAGCACTTTGTTTTTCCATAAATGCTCAGCATTCCCTGAAAATTTCCTGCCCCCGATCGTCAGGTCATTTCTGCCTTCAAACTTTGCATCGATACCCATCTTTTGAAGCACCTCGAGAATAGGTTCTGTGTATTTTCTGAAATCGATCAGACTCTCCTTATTCCCTGTTTGGATGAAGGTAAAGTTCAGGTTTCCAAGATCATGGAAAACAGCGCCCCCGCCGCTGAGCCTCCGTACTACCGGGATGTTGTGCTCCTTAACATAGTCTGTGTTGATCTCTGCCAGGGTATTCTGGTGCTTGCCCACAATGATGCAAGGCGCATTTCGCCAAAGCATGAAGGAGTCCTCCTCGAAATTTTTCAGGACATATTCTTCGGTGGCAAGGTTGAAATAGGGGTCGGTATTGTGTCGTTTAACGATGAGCATCTCTGAATTATTTTGAAGCAAAATTAGGGTTTTCTTGCAAATAGGTGGTTATCTTTGCAAATGGTTCCTGCTTTACTGATATTCAATATGGCTTTATGGATTTTCTGACTTATCTGGTATTTCGTTTTTTCATTTTCCTGTTCCGGTTTATACCTTTTCGCCTTCTTTTCGGATTTGCCGATCTCATTTTTTATCTTGTATTTTATGTCGTCGGGTACAGGAAAAATGTTGTTTTTGAGAATCTTAGAAATTCTTTCCCGCAGAAATCCGAACAAGAGATCGGCAGGATTGCCAAAGCATTTTATCATCACTTTGCCGATATGCTGATCGAAAGTCTGAAGGCTTTTACCATGTCGGAAGAGGCAATTATCAAACGCTATACATTTATCAATACAGAGGCTCCGGATAACTGTTACCGGGAAGGGAAACAGGTCATTTGTGTTGCAGGGCATTACGGAAACTGGGAATGGGCGGGAATTGCAGCTGGGAAACAGATGCTTCACAAACCGGTTGGTTTTTATAAACCGCTGTCAAACAATTACATTGACCGGTATATTCAAAAAACAAGGGTGCAGGGACGGGCGAAACTTGCCTCCATCGCGAAAACAGCTGAAACATTTAAAACGGATTGGGATGAACCTGCTGCCTTTTATATGGTCGCCGACCAGAGTCCATCCAGTTCGAGGCTGGCCTATTGGGTTGACTTTCTGCACCAGGAAACCGCAACCATCCACGGTCCGGAAAAATATGCCCGGATATACAATATGCCTGTTGTTTTTGCCAGCGTTAAAAAGGTAAGGCGCGGCTATTACACCGTTGACTTTAAAATGCTGGAACCGGAACCAACCCAAACAAAAACCGGCGAAATAACCCGCCGGTTCATGAAAATGCTGGAAAATGTGATCACCGAAAATCCGGAGTATTATCTTTGGTCACACCGCCGATGGAAACTTAAGCGGTAACCCTTTGCCATCGCTTATTTCGCCATTTTGCTACTTCGGTTTTACAGCAGCCCTCCATTTTTATATATCGCCAGCTGTGCATCATAGAATTTTTCAAGTTGCACCGATTTCGATGTTCTCAGGTTTGTTAGAACTCCCGACACAAAGTCAATCCTGACGTGGTCACCATCTACTATTTCTGCCCCGGCAATTACTTCAGGTTTGTATGTCAGGATCGGCATGGCGGCATTGATGGCATTGCGCTCGTAAATTGCCCCGTAGGATTCTGCCAGAATACAACTGACGCCAAGTGACAGAAAGCAATCAACAGCCTGCTGGCGGGAACTGCCTGCGCCGAAATTTTTCTGTGTGAGCACAATGTCTCCGGGATGGGCATTCTTTGCAAACGTTTCAAATCCTTTCAGGTTGTCGAAGGTATATTGCCCCATCTCTTTGATATCCGTAATCGTGAGATACCTGTTGTGGAAAATCATGTCGGTGTCGATATCATCTTTGGGAATGATCCAGACTTTACCCTCAACAACCGTCGGCTTTACCGCCTCCATTTTTTTGTCACGTGTCACGTGTAACTTGTCACGATTACCTGTAGCATGGAAAAGCGTTGGTTGAGCAGGAATCTGATCGGGGGTTGTAATGAATCCGGCAACAGCGGAGGCGGCAACCACATCAGGGGATGCCAGATACACGAAACCCTTGCCCTGTTTGCCTTCAAAATTACGATTCCCTGTGCTGATAGTCACTTCTCCCGGGCCGTTTTGCCCGACCTGACCAGCTGCGCAACCTGCACAACCGGCATTTGAGACCATCACTCCCGCCTCCTTAAATGTCTGGATAAGTCCTTCGTCCATCGCCTGGGTCCATATGACATCCGTTGCAGGCACTATTTTCAGGACCACACCCGGGGCAACTTTCCGGCCTCTTAAAACGGCTGCTGCTGCACGCAGGTCTTCGATGCGGCCATTGGTGCAGCTTCCGATAAAACCTGAATCAATTTTCTGGTTGCGCACGCTCTCGATCGATGTGTCATCGTGCGGATGCCCGGGTTTTGCAACCATCGTGACAAATTTGCTCATGTCGATATCGAAGGTCTTCTCATAGGATGCATCAGCATCAGCCATTACAGCCGGATAGTCCTTGCCTGTAATTTGTTTTAACTCCTGAAGTAGTGATGGTGAAGTGGGGAATAAAATAATGATCGCCCCCATTTCTGTGCCCATAGAGGCAATGGTAATCCGATCAGCGAGGGTGAATTTTTCTGTCTCTTCCCCGTAAATTTCAACGGAATATCCCAGAAGCTTGTTGGCGCCAAAAATTGATAAAAGGTTCAGCACAATGTCTTTGGCTGTAACACCGACGGGCCTTTTTCCTGTGAGGTTGATTTTAACGGAAGCAGGCACCTTGAACCAAACGGCTCCCTTGGCCCATGCGGCGGCGATATCCTGGTCGCCCATTCCTTGTCCGAAAGCGCAGATCGCCCCCATGATGTTGGCATGCGAATCGGTTGAAACAAAAGTACTTCCGGGCCAGGTCAGACCATTGTCAATTGAAAGATGTGTTCCGATCCCGGCGTCTACATCATACACCCTGATTCCGTTTTCGCGGGCATATTGTCTGCAATAGTGCTGGTTGGCGGCATATTTTTGATCCGAACCGCCTGGGTTGCAGTCGAAAGTAAAAATGGTCTTTTTCGGATCCGCAATGGTCAGTCCGTTATCCAACAGGTTTTTCACAACATTGGCACCGCCAAAATCACGGGCAGCACGGGTATCGATATCAACATCAACAATATCCCCGGGTTTTACGGCCTTTTGGTTGCTGTGGGCAGCAATGATTTTTTCTATGATGGTCATATGTATCAGTTTAGTGTTATGATTGAATAATGCAAACAATGAAAGGAATGAAAGCAATATTGTTTACTTAAGTCGATCCCTGAACGGTTCAAAAGTCATAAAATCAGCATGATGAACGACATATGCTTCTGTAGTGCGTTTGACCATATCACCTTCGCCGGCATGTGTCGCAATGATATGGCATACGGCAGCAGGAACCCCGCATTGTTCTGCCAGGGAAACGCCGGAGAATGGATGGCGCAGATATTTTCCGTACTTTCCCTGGAATGATTTGCCATTTGCATCGAGTTCATATTCAAGCAACTTGCCAACATCAGCCAAAATAGCACCGGCAATCAGCACATCCATGTCAACAGGAAGATCATGAGTAAAAAACTCATTCATCTTGTTCCCGGCATCCCTTGCCACATGAACCACACAGCGTTTATGAGCCATGAAGGAAACCTTCATGTCGGGTCCGGCCAGCAGGGTGAATGGACTGATTTTCAGGTCAGATGGAGTCAATACGCTCTTCTCAAGCGCAAGCTCCCAGGTTTTTGCGGTCTTTTCACGGAGGTCAGGATCCTGGATCCACATCAACTCCGGCCACAGGGCTAAAATTTCTTCGGTCATAGTTTCTTTTTAATTAGGAATGCAGATAATGAAAACAATGCATACAATGCAGATAATGAAAACAATGCAGATAATGAAAGCAATGAATACAATGCAGGCAATGCTTACCTGGTTTTCATTGTTCTCATTGCTTTCATTACTTTCATTGCTTACATTGCTTTCATTGCTTTAATTCTACAATTTAGCAATGATTGCATCAGCCATCTGTTGTGTCGTTGCCGCTCCTTTGCTGAATGCATCGGGTGTTCCGGGCAGTTTCATCATGTCATAGGTCATTACCTTGCCTTCTTCCACTACCTCCTGGACGGCTTTGGTAATCCTGGCGGCCAGTTCCATCTCCCCGAGATGTTCGAGCATCATGACAGCGGAGAGGATCATGGCGGTGGGGTTCACGATCGATGGGTTGAATGCGGCATATTTCGGAGCCGATCCATGCGTGGGTTCGAAAACAGCAATTTCAGGTCCTATGTTGGCGCTGCAGGCGAATCCAAGTCCGCCGATCAAGCCGGCAAATCCATCGGAAACAATATCACCAAACATATTTCCGGCTACCATCACATGGTAGGTTTCGGGGTTTTTGGTGAGCCACATCATCTGCGCATCAATATTGGTATCCTGTACACTGATCCCCGGATACTCATTCTTTGCCATCTCCTGGGCCATTTTAAGCATCATGCCCGATGTTTCCCTGATCACATTGGGCTTCTCGCAAACAGTAACCGTTTTATACCCACGGTTCTTTGCATATTCAAAAGCAGCTTTCAGGATGCGTCCGGTATATTTTCTCGTGAAAATACGGGTTGAAACAGCCAGTTCAGGGCGTGGACACCATGCAAAATTATCTCTGAATTTTTTGTGTGTCATCAGGGCATCATAGACCTGGTCGGATGGGTTTGACCACTCCACACCACCATACAAGCATTCCGTGTTCTGACGGAAAATCATGGTATCAATGATGGGCTCTTCGATTGCGCCGCCAAATCCGCGGCGGATGAAGTTAAGCGGGTTTCCTTTAAAGGTTTTGCAGGGCCGCATGCAGATATCCAGATCGTATTTCTGCCTCATGGTCACGATCGGACTGTAATAGGCAAATCCTTTATCCTTCAGCTCGGGAGCCAGCTCAGCTTCCGTTTTGTCTTTTGGTTTGGAGGTGATGGCGCCAAAAAGACCAATTTTGTGTTGCTCCAGAAGTTTCTGGGTGCGCTCGGGAAAAGGATCGCCTTCTTTGCACCAGAATTCCCAGCCTATATCACCATGAACATATTCTGCATCAAAACCAGCAGCATCCAGTACACGGATTGCTTCATCAAGGACGACTTTGCCAATGCCGTCGCCGGGCATTGCAACGATTGTTCTCTTTGCCATAAGTAGTTTGTTTATTTGTAGTTAAATGATTAACAATTGGGGGCCAAAGATACAACTCCGACAGAAATCCACAAAGCCGTATTCGCATATTTTTCCAATTATTTTCAGCCACTAATTGTTACTTTTGCAAAACCATTTCGCAATTTCACTATTTCACGATTTCTCTAATTGAAACAGCATCTCACAAATCCAATTTTTAAAATTATCTCACAGGTTGCAGGCGAGATGCAGGTACAAGCCTTTGTTATCGGAGGTTTTGTGCGGGATTTGCTGTTGAATCGCGACAACAAGCAGGATATTGACATTGTTGTACTCGGCAGTGGCATTGATTTTGCCCATCAGGTGGCTGCAAAACTGGAAGGTGATGTTCCTGTGAAATTTTTTAAGAATTTCGGTACGGCCATGTTGAATTTCCAGGGATGGAAAATTGAATTCGTCGGGGCCCGCAAAGAGTCA
>JAPLDG010000263.1 GCA_026391845.1 Bacteroidota bacterium
CCCGGGCTCGTTGTTCCATTGTATGTGCCGATCAACGGAGCTGAGGTGTTGATGCCGTTGTATATCCTCAAATAATCGTAACCCGATTCGGTATTGAAAGATGTAAAGGTAAAACGAATCAGGGAGCCGGCAGTCGAGGGATAAAATGTCTCTGTCAGATTCTCATTGTTGAGGTAGTTCCCCGTAGGTCCACCCGAATCATAAAAATCACCCGTACACGTGGTAACTGTGCCATTGGTCATGTTGAAAATCGGCGGCGCAACCGTGATGTAGCCTACCCTTGTTTTGGTATCCGTGCCACCCGGTTTTGTCACGGTGAGGGAAACATCGTAAGTGCCAAGCGTACTGTAAGTAATGGCTGGCGGAGTTTGTCCGCTGAATGTTGAAGGCGTGCCTCCGGGGAAAGACCATGTCCACGATGTAGGGCTGCAGGATGAATTGTCTGTAAAAGTAACCGTGTTCCCGATAACGACAGCGGTTGGCGTGCCGGTGAAATCGGCAATTACGTTTTTCACAGTGATGTAACCGGTTTTGGTTTCAACATCGGTTGTTACACCATCAGACACAGAAAGGGAAACATCATAGACTCCGGGTGTATTGTACGTAATGACCGGCGGATGTTGTCCGATGAAACTTGAAGGTGTCCCCCCCGGAAAACTCCATGTCCAGGATGTGGGAGGCCCTGTGCAACCTTCGGTGAATGTCACCCCTGAACCAGTGCAGATTGTTGTGCTGCTGGCGCCAAAACTGGCATTTAATCCCAATTCATAAGGTGATACATAAGTCATATATAAGCCGCCGCGATTATCAGTCCAGCATGGATAAACTTTCCCGCCTTTTGACGTAATTCCCAGGTAATCGCCCATATACCCGCCGGCAAGTCCGGGAATTGCAGCAGGGGTGAAGGCCACATCACTTACCTTGAAATCGATCCAGGTTGCACCTGCATCCGTTGAGTAAGCTGAAAAAACTTCACACTGTGTACTTGTAACATTTCTGTCATCATAAAAAACCACACTTAAAATACCAGTTTCAGGATCGCAGCTAATCCAGGGGAAATAGGCCTCCTTGCCGGCGGTATTAGGACCTTGATTCACTCGGACAGGTGTTGACCATGTGGTCCCTCCATTGGTCGAACGAATCATATATACACTGATATTGGTGCCGGTGTTGGTGCCGGGAATGCCGATATTTGTCCAAACAATATAAATATTGCCATTGTTTGGGCCGCCGCTGATATCCACAGCCATCACCGGGAATGAATTTACCCGGTGGTTTTTGGAAGTCTCGGTTGTCCTGATCCCTTTGATGTTTGACAAAATCCTTGTGGCGGGTGAAAAGCTAACACCACCATTGGTTGATTTGGCAAACCCAATGGCTGTTTCATCTGTAGGCCAGCCGTCATACACAGCCCAGGCGGCATATACCTCACCGCCAGGTCCGGTCTGAATATTAACACCCTGATTATGGCTGCCGGCATTGATGGCTGTGCTGATCGTAACTGGTGTACTCCAGGCCAAACCATCATTGGTTGAACGTGACATTTGTATCTCCACGTCGTCAGGGCCACCAGTGTCAAAATTTGTCCAGGCTACATAAAGGTTACCCTCATAAGGGCTTGTGGCTTTGTTATCAATCCACATATGATTTTTATCAGCAAGATCCGCCGGAGGTGGCGCTACGGTAGCAGTAGACCAGGATGTTCCATTGTCTGAATAAGCAACCCCCTGGCCGCCTGGATCATCTATGAAGTTAATATATTCGCGACCGTTCGACCCAATGGCAGTGGTTGGATCACCACTGTTTGGACCACCAGCCCCGCTGGCGCTCCCTACCCAGCCAATCCCTGCATTGGACGACTGGAAGTAGCACGCACCATATAATGTACCTACTGAACCGCCACTCCAGGAAGTCGAATTATTCGAATTCAGGAGGTAATCGGCATTATTGGGATCAATAAATACTGAGTTTTCACTCTCTGTGACGTTTGTAAGGTTGGTAACCGGTACGTCAGGGGAGTTGGTAGTTCTAATACCCTTAGCTCTGATCTGCGTTCCTTTAAAAATAGCCGGTGTCAGCGCGATATTCGGGTTGTAAGGTGTAACACCCTTTTCGGCCTGCTTCATCCAGTAACCCATGTTGTCAACGCGGGTATCTAATACAGCATTGATACCATTTTTTGATGGATCAGGGTTTTTTTGCTGGGAAAAACCCGCTGAACAGGAGAGAAACAACCCAATTAAACAGAAATAAAATAAACGGTTTTTCATAAATATTAAAAATTTGTATGATTACTGGATGATATTTCTTAAGATTTTCGATAATTCTAAGTCAAGGAAGAGATTATCCACGTTAACTTTTGTTATTCAACAATGATTTTGTGCACGATTGCCCTGTCACCTGTCGTAATCCTCACCAGATAGCTTCCTTTTGACTGGCCGGAGAGATCAAAATTGTATTTTTCCTTACCCTTGCAGGTTATGGTTTTAATCTCTTTTCCATGAATATCTGTGATTATAACGGTCATTTCCACAATGTTGTGATCAAGGCTCGAGATACTGAACTTTCCTTCGTTGGGGTTCGGATACAGAACAAGGTTCCCATCCTGAATTTCAGGAATACCGACCTCTCCGTCCTGGGTTACAGTCACGTTCACAGGTGAAATTCCGGCAACGTTAACCGTTATGGTTGCCTGGCGCAGTGTAACGGATGTGTTTTCATTGTAGGTGGCAACAATGGCTCCATTACCAGTTCCGTTCGGGGTTACATTGCACCAGGAAGTGGCATTGGAAGTGGCAGTCCAGTTGGTATTGGAGACCACCGCGAAGTTTGTAGTCCCGGCAGCAACCGTTACATTCTGGTTAGGTGGTGTAACGCTTAAAACTGGAGCAGCGCCTGCCTGAGTTACCGTTACAGTTAAAGGAGCCATCCCCGTTGCAGTGACAGTGAGGGTTGCTATGCGGGAACTTGTAGATGTATTTTCCTCAAAAACAGCATCAAAAGAAGCATTACCGCTTCCGGATGCAGGTGTTGCAACACACCACGGCATATTACTGGAAACTGCCCAGCTTATGTTGGAAGTTACAGTAAAAGTTGTATAACCACCAGGAGATGTCACATTTTGGTTTGCCGGAACAACGGCAAGTACCGGCGCTACCCCTGCCTGGGTAACGGTAACAACAACCGGGGTAAGCCCGATAACTGAAACAGTAATGTTGGCAACGCGGGTGGTAGTCAATGGATTCGCAGCATATGTCGCAGTTATCGTGCCATTCA
>JAPLDG010000047.1 GCA_026391845.1 Bacteroidota bacterium
CTTATCAGCGCTTCTTTTAAAGAAGCAAGGTTTTTGTTTCCATCGGCAGGAAAATCGATGCATGAAGAGATTAGGGGAGCAGCTTTCCGTCCGGATGGTCTGTATTTCCCGACACCCATGTAAGGAATGGCAGCTTTCCCGTTTATTTCCGTCGGAACGGTACGACCGGCAGCATTGGTTACGAGTTTGTCAAATTTGTTCATAGGTTTCCCTCCAGTTTTCAGCAAGTTTGTTCATTTTCAATGCGAGATTGATGGTATTAAGCGCTCTTTTTACCACAGGTGGATCAATCATTTTGGTGCCAATGGCGACCACACCAAGTCCTTGTTCCTGCGCTTTGTGGAATGCAAAAACGATCTTTCTCGCCTTATCGATTTCGTCGGGTGTCGGGGCAAAGGTTTCATGAATCACCACAATCTGGCGGGGATGTATGCAACCCATTCCGTCGAACCCCAGCGCTTTGGAACGAAGGACATTCTGACGCAGGGCCTCCATATCGCCAACATCCGAGAAAACCGAGTCGATGGGTTGGATTCCGGCGGCGCGTGCGGCATTGACGACCATGCTCCGGGCAAAAAACGACTCAGTACCTTCAGCCGTACGCCTTGTTCCAAGATCGGCGGTATAGTCCTCAAGACCAATGGCAAGTGCAACCGTATTGCTGCATGAACTGGCAATGGGGTAGGCATTGATAACTCCCAGTGCGCTTTCAATGATCGGCATGATCCAGACAGGGTTTGTCTGGTTGTGCTTCTGCAGGATTTCCCTGATGCGTTCATCTACAGCCAGCAATTGTTCCGGCTTTTCGCATTTGGGCAACAAGATCAGATTGACGTTGTAGGGAATGATGAAGTCGAGGTCTTCTATCCCGCGCTCACCCTGATTGATGCGTACCATCCGTTCTGCCCCATAGAAGTCGATGCCGCAAAGGGCATTGCGCACCAGGAACCGGGCTTCATCTTTTTTATCGGGAGCCACGGCGTCTTCCAGATCGAGGATGATGCCATCGGGTTTGTGTATCCCGGCATTAATCATCAGGCTGGGGGAATTCCCGGGAAGATAAAGCCTGGAAAAGCGGTTCCGGTCCTTGTTGGTCGTGTAACGGTTTTCATCAAGCATGGCCGGCAGCCAGTTCTTTTCGGAAGGGATTAGTTTTTTGATGGCTGCCTCAATACGTGCGGCCAATACCAGTGAAATCGCGCCGGAATCTTCTATCTTTATCCGGGCATTTTTTATTCCAAAGAAATCGAGGATCTCCAGTGTCTCTTTCCGGATACTGTCGCCGTACATCACGGCTACCTTCGACTCAACCTGCAGTTGGATCCCGTCCTGTTCGGTAAGTTCGATGGTAACAAAACAGTCGGAGCGGACTCCTTTGCCTTTGTTTCCTGTTGCAGCAATTGCTCCCATGTTCGTCGTTGTTAAATGTTATCAAATGAACAGCCAAAATTAGAAAAATTTCAGGTATGATCAGTGATGTTGAACAGGTAATACAAATTACTAATTTTGCCCATTGAGTTTATGCCATGAGATTCTATTCACTCGACGTAGAAACAGCAAATTACGATTCATCCAGCATCTGCCAGATTGGGATTGGCAAGTTTGAATACGGCCAGCTGGCTGATACGTGGGATTCGCTCATTGATCCTCAAACTCCTTTTCACTGGAGCAATATCCGCGTTCATGGCATAACCGGGGAGATGGTGCAGGGAGCTCCGTCATTCAATGAGGTTTACCCGGTTCTGCGGCGTATATTGTCGGATAGCATTGTAATCCATCATACCCAATTCGACTATCTTGCATTCAAACGCGCCTATGCCCGGTTTAACCTGAGGCCGATCGACATTCAATGGCTTGATTCGGCCAGAATAGTCCGCCACACCTGGCGCCAATTTTCAAAAAGCGGGTATAATCTGGCCAATGTTGCGCATCACCTGGGCGCCGGAAAAATTGTGCTGGAGGCCTGCAGGCTCACCAACCGCCGGGTTGATGAATGGTGTGAACTTTTTAAAACTAATTCGCAATAATCGACCGATTGCCTTAATTTTGCAAACGATTTTACATTTTTCATCCATGCGGAGAAATTCAGGAAAGCGTTCAAAGTCCGGTTCAGGGAAAAATTCATCACGAAGCAGCCGATCAGGAAAGGGCAAGAAGTGGTTTCTTGGCAATATCGTGGTTGTGATGCTGCTGAAACTTTTTCTGGCGCTTTTTCTTTTGTTCCTGTCACGCATCCTTTTTTATGCATTTAACCTCGGGTATTTCTCGAACCTTGGATTGATGGAGGCCATGCGTCTTTGCGCCATCGGCATTCGCTTCGACCTGTCTGCTATCCTGATCATCAATTCACCTTTCATTGTTCTGAATTCCCTGCCTTTTAAATTCACTTACAACCGGATATACCAGGCGATCGCCAATGGATATTTCTATATGATCAACGCTTTCGCCCTTTTTACCAACTTCGGGGATACCATTTATTTTCGGTTTACCCTTAAAAGATTAACTGCCGATATTTTCAACTATGTGGGTGTTGGCGGTGATTTCGACAAACTGATCCCGCAGTTTTTACGCGACTTCTGGTATGTCGCGGTGGTCTGGTTGCTGTTTGTGGCAGTTTTAATCTATGTCGGAACACGCTTTGCTGTCGCCTGCTCAGGATCAAAGAAAACGGGGTTCAATATTCAGTTCTTTGCCATTCACTCGGTCCTTTTTGCTGCGATTATGGTGCTGACAGTCATCGGGATTCGCGGAGGATTGCAGTTACGCCCCATCGGGCTTGCTACTGCAGGCAATTATACCTCGGCTAAAAATCTTCCATTGCTGTTGAATACACCGTTCTCGATTGCCCGAACCGTTAACAAGGAGACACTGAAAACCCTTCAGTATTATAAGAAGGAAACGGACCTTGCTGCTGTTTATACGCCGGTGCACCAGGGTACAACAGCCGGTTTCAAGAACTACAATGTGATGATCATCATCCTCGAGAGCATGTCGCGCGAGCATATCGGTTCGCTGAATCGTTCACTGGAAAATGGTCGCTACCAGGGGTTTACGCCATTTCTTGACTCCCTTATCAGGCATGGTTTATATTTTGATGCTTTTGCCAATGGGAAAACCTCCATCCAGGGAATTCCGGCAATACTATCCGCTATTCCTTCGCTGATGAATGAATCCTTTATCCAGTCAACCTATGCTACGGGGAAATTCATGAGCATAGCAGGTTTGCTGAGGCCCAAAGGATATACAACAGCATTTTTTCACGGAGGTACCAACGGAACCATGGGCTTTGATTCCTACACCAAACTGGTCGGATTCGACCACTAGTACGGCCGCAGTGAGTATAATAATGAAAAGGATTATGACGGGAA
>JAPLDG010000254.1 GCA_026391845.1 Bacteroidota bacterium
ATGTAAGCATCGAGGTTTGCAAACTTTGGAAAAGCCTGGTTGTCGTCAAATAAGATGTAATCGTTCCCTCGTCGAGTGTTTCCCATTTTATTTGAAATGCAGCATTCCGCTCGTACTGCTTTTGATAAAAATCCGCTATTTGTTCCTGCAACGAATCAAATACCATTGGAAGCAACCCCACTTCGAGGCCACGATGCCAAAGGTCATTAAATTCCAAGCCATCGCAATCAAACACACATTCCGGAAAACAGACAAATGAGCCGACGAAGATGCTGTTTTGCCTATTGTCGCGAAGAAAATCCACTATAGCATGGGCGTTTTCTTCGGCCTGGGTGAAGGGGTTCTTGACGGGTTCCGTTTGTTCATCACCCTTAAATCGATAAAAACCCTGATCGCCATGACCCATAATCCCTCCCTTGACTTCAACCACCATGATGCCCAGTCGGGAAAAAATCACAAAATCACATTCCCCCGACATTTGAACCCGGTGGTAACGGGATGAAATACGCAAACTGTGAAGTACATAAACTATCTCTCCATCCAGGTTTGCAGGAAGGGATAAATGCCTGTCGGCCTCACGTTCGCCATCATTGGTGATTTGCCAGGGACTATATAACCGGTGGATCATGGAACGAAGGTAGTGAAAGTTCGCCAGGTATTTAATTCCGAAGATTAGTCAGATGCGGTAACCAATTCTTTTTGGTTCCTTGACCCCGGTTTCCTCTGTACACCAGGAATCTATCTGCATCCGGACTGGAGACTTACCCTTTAAAACACGATGCATCGTGCATTTTCTTGCGATATTGTCGATCTGGCCGCCAGACAGTTCGTACTCCTCTGCAAGTTCCAATGCAGCGGTGTCGGTGAGGAAGGGGATTTTTTCCTGCCATATCCTGAATCTCGCCTCCGTGGTTGGCTTACCGAAATGGACCTTGAACATGAAACGCCGGTCGAAAGCCCTGTCGAGGTTCTCCATCAGGTTTGTGGTAGCGATTAAGATGCCCGTTAAGTCTTCAAGCTCCTGAAGGATAATATTTTGAATTGCATTTTCAGTCTGATCAACAGAAGAGTCGCCTTTCGTTTTCCGGGTGCTGAATACCCCATCGGCTTCATTGAATAAAAGCAGTGGAATAATTTCCGATTTCTCTGCCAGTTTTCGATAGCGGTCGAAAAGATTCTTGATAAGCTTCTCGCTATCTCCATACCATTTTGATTTCAATGAACTGATGGTCACCTGAAAAATATTTCTGCCTGAAAGACGGGCAAGCTGATACACCGATTCGGTCTTGCCTGTACCGGGGGGGCCTTCAAACAGCATGGCGAACCCGGTTTTCATTCCGTTTTTCCTGAGCCGTTTCACGAGTTTGTCATAGTTGGCAGGCAGCAGCAACTCACTGATCTCTGAATACCTTTCCTGAACCTCGGGTGTGAAATATAATTTCTTTTCCTGGATGGCCTCCGATATCATTACATCGGGCATTTTTATCTCCTTTTTATCAATGACGATTTTCGGATCATCCTTTAAAATCATTCCTAACGCTTTGTCGGTCAGCGAGATTTCGATATCGTTGCGGAATCCGGCTTCTCCGCATTCAACCAGATCGCTGTGGTTCAGCCCACTGTATCCGCTGGCTATACTGTGCCGCATGGACATCTGTTCTCTCTTATCGGAGGTAACAAGTTTGACCATGGAAGGCAGGTTGGAAGTAGTACAGCCACCGTAGTATTCATCGCAGAGGTTCAGGAAAAGGATGCGCTCCTTATCTGTCAGGAGTATTCGGTTCAACTCCTTCAGGAATTCCATTTTTGAGTTTTCCGTGAGAATATATTTGATCTCACGCTCCATTTCCTTAAAATCAATCTGACCTTCTGCCCGTTGCTGGATAAATCCGGCGACTGCTTTGATCAGTTCGAAGTTGTCTCTTATGCAAATTTTCGCCTTTACAAACTTCTCACCCATTCTGAGTGCCTCAAAAACCTCAGGGTTTATATCGTAGCAGATGGAAGCGATAGAGGTATCGGTACCTGATTCATACTGGTTTTCACCCGGCACCTTTCTCAGGATATTCCTTCGCCGGAGACCTTCCAGTTCGTTGACGTGCATCGCCACCGCGATGGGTGTGCATCCCAGCCATTCGGCAATCCGGTCGATGCCTACTGCCCGGTGGCTGAAGTTGATGTTGCATATAACGGAGAAGAGGATGGCCTGCATTTGGTTTGATTCCAGGTACCAGGCCAGTTTTCGGGCGGGAAACTTTACATTTTTCATGAACTCTTCCGACAACAGGGAATCAGAAGCCATACGGGCAATAATTTCAACACAACTGAGAGGATTACTTTTCGGGGCTTCTTGCTGAAGTGTCTTTTTCATGACTGATATTTTTTAGTTACCAGACAAAGGTCCGCACCCGGTACGCAATGGATTTGCGTGCTAATTATTTTTTTCCTGCTATCTGGAGTAAGGCTTTCCTTGTTTCAGGTCAGTTTTTTTCCCGGCATTCGCTATGCATTTGATGCAGTTGATATGATCAGGTTCCTTCTTATGGGGACAGGGGAGGGTTGCATGATAGTTGATTGAGGTTATCATGCAAAAGAAGTGTCTCACAAAGCATTCTATTAGCATTGCGATGCGAAAATAAGCGCAACGCTTCTATTTGTTTACTACTGTTCTGGAATTTCTCTCTTGAGAACACAAATGATTTCAATAGTTGAATTACTATACGAATTATGGGCTGATATATATGAAATGATTTCCCATCCTTCCTTACCAAGTTCATTTAATTTATCATCAGTGATAAACGCATTATGACCATGCAGTGTTTTGTATTCAAACTTTTTCATAGGAGCCATTATTAATTACACCATAAAAAATTGTGAAAAAGAAAATGTATAGTACTCTCCAAATTTACGACAGTAATGTTAGGTTTACAAACAAACATTTGAACATACTGTTATTTTAAGAAAAAGAGGAAAAATCACAGTGGGAGTTCAAGGCCAAGGTCGTCGTTAATGCCATAAAAACAAAAGGCTATTACCGAACTAACTTCTTGGTTTTTTTTATACTAACAAAGAGAAGCAGAATAATTTATCTAGCTTTGCTA
>JAPLDG010000027.1 GCA_026391845.1 Bacteroidota bacterium
AGGCAATGGTTACGGTGCTGAGGCAGACAAATAATAAAATGGCAAATCTTCTCATGGTGATTGAATTTATAGGGAACATGGTTTAGGCTTTCGGTATCAATAATAAATTGTCAAATAGACAAATGAATCAAATGCTCAGTCTCTGACGCAGCGGGCGCTAAAGCCGCAGGACTTATAATAGTAAAGACTAGCATAGATGTCATTACTACTGAGGTGCTGGGCCCCGCCGGATTCCGTGCTGCCCTGTTTACTGTTCCAGTAGTAGCCCTGGGAGCCCCTGCCAATCAGCAAACCATTGGTGTTGTTGAGATAGCCGGCGGCATGCAATTGCAACCCTGAGTTGAATGCCCCGTTCCAGTCGGTCCAGGTATTCACATTGAGCCATTCGGTCCTGGTTGGTAACCGCCAGACGCTGCCCAACAACAGGGAACACGGGTCGTTGGCGGATTGCCAATCGGAATCTTCTGCGACAGGATTAATCCAGACTGTATTTGGCGTTCGTGTGGTGCCATCATACATATACCCTTGCGTTCGGTTAAATTGCCAGTACCAGCCGGCTGAGGCTTCTGTGTTGTCATTTACGGTATTGGGCTGCTGGGATGCGCCCAGGTTGCGGGTGATCCAGCATTTGGCCGTTTCGTCGGGGATGTTGGTCACCGTGCCATAGGTCACCGTTTTGGTGACCGGGGATACGGTATCGGCTGTATGGGTTCTGGTAAACGAGGTTCCGCAGGAGAGGGCTTGTCCGTAGATTACGACGGGTTGTGAGTTCCCGCAAACATTGTAAGCCCATACATACCGTGTGTAGTTGGTTGCCTGGGTAAGCCCCGTTTCGGTTTTGGTGGTGGCGGTCCCCATGTCGGTGGCTGTTGCATAGTTGTTGGTTGCACTCCATTTGTAACCAGTGGCAATGGGCGGTGCATTCCATTTCCAGATGATCTGTGTGTTGGTTTGTACATGGATCCCTTCGGCAGGGGCAACCGGTACCTGGCAGGTATCGGCAAGGTTTTGCCACTTCCCGCCCAGGTAGATGGAGGCAACACCGGTACCATCAATATTGCAGTTGGTGCAGATGACGATGAGGCCGGTGGCCGGATTCACGATGGCATTGCGCTGGGCAAATGTCATGCGGGGCAGCAGCAAGCCTTTCGTGGTTGATTTCACATGGAGCATCGCTGAATTGTCGGGCTCACTGTTGTCGGTGCTGATGGCGACCTGGCCGGAGGCCATGGTTCCGGTTATAATGCAGACAAATAGTAAAATGGCAACTCTTCTCATCGTGATTGAAATTTTGGGGAACAAGGTTTTCAGAATTCAAAATGAATCAAATAAATTATTACTCCCGTACGCAGCGGGTGGAGAAGCCGTAAGCCTTGCTACCGAAGTTGTTCATGAAGCTGGTTCCACTGTTGAAACTCAGGCACCAGGCGATTAAGGCATCGAACTGCGAACTACTCCAGTAATAGCCGCCTGAGCCGCGAAAGCCCGGTGAACCATCGGGGAAGTTCAGGAAGCCGGCGGCATGCATTTGTAAACCAGAACTAAATGGACCGTTCATGTTGATCCAGTTCCCGGTTGCATCGACATTGGTCCATTCTGTCAGGGTGGGTATTCGCCAGGCGCTGCCAAGTAAAAGGGAACACGGATCGTTGGCAGATTCCCAATCGGAATCTTCTGAGATTGGAGTGATCCAGGTTGAATTGGGCGTTCGCGTGGTGCCATCATGCTTGTAGCCTTGCATCCGGTTAAACTGCCAATACCAGCCGGCTGAAGCCTCAGTGTTATCATCAACGGTATTCGGCTGCTGGGATGCGCCCAGGTTGCGGGTGATCCAGCATTTCGTCGTTTCGCCCGGGATGTTGGTAACCGTTCCGTAGGTGACCGTTTTGGACACCGGGGCGACGGTATCTGCAGTATGAGCTCTGGTAAAGGCAGAACCACAGGATAGTGCCTGGCCATTCAGGATGACCGGTTCGGAATAGCCACAGGCGTTGTATGCCCATACATACCGGGTATAATTGGTTCCCTGGGTCCTCCCGGTTTCGGTCTTGGTGGTGGCGGCTCCCATGTCGGTGGCAGATGCGAAGTTGTTGGAGGTGTGCCATTTGTACCCGGTGGCGATGGGCACGGTGCTCCAGTTCCAGATGATCTGCGTGTTCGATTGCACGTGAACCCCTTCGGCAGGGGCAACAGGCACATCGCAGCTATCGTTGAGGTTTAGCCACTTCCCGCCCAGGTAGATGGATACAACCCCGGTGCCATCGGTACTGCAGTTTGTACAAATAACCACCAGGCCTGTAGCCGGGGTCACGATGGCATTGCGCTCGGCAAAGGTCATCTGGGGGGCCAGAAGGCCTTTGGTGGTCGATTTTACCTCGAGCATCGCCGAGGGGTCGGGTGCGGCGTTGTCGGTGCTGATGGCGACCTGTGCATAAGAAAGCACGCTGGTTAACAGGATCAGGCTATATAAAGCTATGTATTTTTTCATAGGAAGTTGTTACGTTCAGTCAGCAAATATAATTAATTTAGATTAAATACAAATAGCTTTATTTCATGGTCGGATAAATTATGCCGGGAGGGTTGTCTTTAATTGAATATTTGGTAATTTCGTGACGCGTGACGCGTGACGCGTGACGGGCACTTCAATCCATGTAATTCGTAATTTTTAATTCGTAATTTGCAATGTCATTGCCTTCCAAAACCGGTCTCTTTTTTGGTTCTTTTAATCCGGTTCACTCCGGTCATCTGATGATTGCTTCCTATATAGCGGAGTTTACCGATCTTGACCAGGTTTGGTTTGTGGTTTCCCCGCATAATCCGCTGAAAGAAAAATCGACGCTGCTGGCCGACAATCACCGGTTATACATGGTGAACCTGGCCATTGAAGATGATCCCCGGTTCAAGTCATCAAATATTGAGTTCCAGCTCCCGCAGCCCTCATATACGATCGATACCCTGACCTATTTGTCGGAAAAATTTCCCGGGAAAGAGTTCATTTTGATCGCCGGCAGCGATAACCTGCCGACATTTCATAAATGGAAAAATCATGAAGAATTGCTCAGGCAATATAAGATATACCTGTACCCGCGGCCAAATATTGCGGCGAGTTCATTGGATAATCATCCCTCCATTATCAAAGTTGAAGCTCCTTTGATTACAGTTTCATCTTCATTTATCCGGAAAGGCATCCGCGAAGGCAGGAACATGCGGTATTTCCTTCCGGAAAAAGTATGGAGGTATGTTGAGGAGATGCATTTTTACAAAACGTGACACGTGACGCGCAACAGCAGGGTTTCGCTGACTGCCGGCAAGGCGATCATCTCCCAAAGCCTTGCAATGGGCGCTTTTGAATCTTTCTGTCCGAGAATAAACAGTACAGGGAGTGTCGTTTTTTTAAGAAGTTCCGTCTGATCCTTGCGGATCTTCATTCCTTCAAGCGCGGCGATAACGCCCTCCTTCTCCATTTTCGAGGCCCGTTGGATCATCCGCTCAATCACCTTGGAAAACTTTTTATGAACCTCCACCGGGAAAAGACCGGGGATAAATTGTGCCACATAGCTGAATTTATCCTGGTTTACGATCGAAATGGTACGGTTCCGGTTTTCCTGCTCGGCGCTGTTGTCGGCAAAACAGTGTGAATGGAAAAGGCTGAAGCCATGGAGCATTTTGGGGTATTTTTCGGCGAATGCCAGGGTTACATACCCGGAATGACCAATCATCAGGCATTTTCCGACCTTCAGTTTTTTCAACAGTGCATAAACGACATCGGCCATCAATTCCATGCTGTGGATTTTGCTGATGCAGTCACTTTTCCCGTGACCGGGGAGATCCAGGCTGATCACCCGGTATTTTTTCGATAACTGCGTTGAAAAGTTTGTCCAGATTTTTAACGATTCGGTGAACCCATGAATCAGCACAATTACTTTTCCGGTCCCATCATCGGTGTAGGAGAGGTTTTTTTTCTGGAACTTAATGGAAGCCATGGATTTTTAAGAATTAAAAATTAAAAATTACGAATTACAAATGATAAGTGCTCCGAACCACTAACGGTTTAAGGAGGAAGCACAATTTTCAAATTTTCAAATCCTCAAATTTTCAAATCAGACATTAATTCTTCGATCTCCGCCACGGTTTTCGGAATGGGCTTCCCAAGCACACGGCACCCATCGGCTGTGACGAGGATATCATCTTCAATCCGGATGCCGCCGAAATCCTTATAGGTTTCCACAACATCGAAGTTGATGTATTCGGCCAATTTGTTTTCGGCTTTCCAGATATCGATCAGTTCGGGAATAAAGTAGATGCCAGGTTCGATGGTCATCACAAAGCCTTCCTGAAGTTTTCTGCCAAAACGCAGGAAAGCGAGTCCGAATTCGCTGCTGCGCTGAACTTCTTCATCGTATCCGATGAGATTTTCTCCCATCCCTTCGAGGTCATGTACATCCAGTCCGAGCGGATGGCCCAATCCGTGGGGGAAGAAAAGCGTGTGAGCGCCTTTCAGCGCGGCTTCTGCAGGATCTCCCTTCATGATACCCAGCGCAGTGAGTCCCCTGGCGATTTCAGTGGCAGCCAGCATGTGGATTTCTTTGAAAGGAGTTCCAGGCTTAACGGCTTTGATCGCCGTAAGATTCGCATGCAGCACCACTTCATAAATCCCTTTCTGACGGGCATTGAACTTTCCGCCAACCGGAACGGTGCGCGTGATATCGCTGGAATAGTGAAGTTCATTTTCACAGCCGGCATCGATCACAAGCATCCTGCCCCCAGCCAGTGTGTTGCCATGATAATGGTTGTGCAGTGTTTGTCCGTTGATGGATAAAATCACCGGAAACGACACCGGACCGGCATTTGCAAGGGCAATCCCTTCAATCGTACCGGCAATTTCACGCTCAACAATGCCTGGTCTGGCCATTTTCATGGCTGTCGTGTGCATCTTCCAAGCCACATCCACCATCTTTTCGATTTCCGCCACCTCCATGGCATCCTTCTTCATACGTAGCCTGATGATGGCTTTGATCAGCGGCTCGGATGCGTTTGCTTTCAATTCCAGGTGAGGAATATGCAGTAAAGCAGCGAGCCAGAGGATCGTCTCTCCACGGTAGGGTGGAGCAAAATGGACCCTGCGACCTTGTTCACGGGCATTTTTTATCGCTTCATTCAGTCCCGTCAGCGGTGCGGTGTGATCCACTCCGGCTTTTGCGGCCTGATCCCTGATGGTAGGCTGCACGCCCATCCAGATGATATCATCAATGTCCACATCATTGCCGAAGATATAATCAATGCCATTATCGAGATCAATGATCCCGGCCAGATCCGGATGGTCGAGTCCGAAGAAATATGAAAAGTTACTATCCTGACGAAAAGAGTAAGTATTCGCAGGATAATTGAAAGGAACTTCCTGGTTCCCCAGAAATAAAATTAACCCACCGGAAAGTTCATTCCGGAGTTTCTTGCGGCGATCGCTGTAAACGGTTGATGGGAACATAATTTAGACTGTTTTTGAATTGTGAAAATATCGGGTGAATTTCTTTTTTGATAAAAATTTCGTTCTAATTTTGTAAAACAACGAACAAATATATTAAAAGCTTGTTATGAATTCTTCTTTTTTACGATTTTCTTCGATCACAAAAAAGATCTGGATGGCATTTCTGGGTCTGTTTCTGATGATTTTTCTGGTGGTTCACCTGGGTATCAACTTGTGTTTGCTGCGCGACGACGGAGGCGTCTGGTTTACTGCCGCAGCCCATTTCATGGGAACGAACTACATCGTGAAGGTGTTTGAAATTGTGCTTTTTGCCGGTTTCTTCGTTCACATCCTCCTGGGGATCATCCTGCAGTTGCAAAACTGGATGGCCCGGCCGGTGAGGTACATGGTGACCAATAAAACAGATACGCCCTTCCTTTCGAAATATATGATTTATACCGGCGGCATCGTTCTGATCTTTTTGATCATTCATTTCATCAATTTCTATTTCATCAAACTGGGATGGGTTTCCAACCCGAATATGTTGCCTGAAGGTGAGCCGGATTTTTATACGATCGCCCAACAACTGTTTGCGATACCCCTCTATTCGGTTCTTTATATCGTGCTGTTTGTCGTCCTCGGTTTTCATCTGAACCAGGCTTTCCAGGCTGCGTGGCAAACCCTGGGTATAAACCACCCGCAATATACGACTTGTATCCGCCGGTTCGGAACATTTTATGCCATTGTTGTTCCCTTAGGTTTCATCATCATTCCCATTTATTATTTATTTATCCGATAGTCATCATGACAGAGTTAAAT
>JAPLDG010000059.1 GCA_026391845.1 Bacteroidota bacterium
CATCCCCAGCCCTGGACCGACAACAAATTCCTCTGGACCAAAGAGTTCATCGCCCAAAACCTGAAGAACCAAATAAAACGAGTGCTGGTCTCTAACTTAACACTTCCTCACTTAACACTTAACACTTATTGATAATCAAATCTCAAATCTCAGATTTGAAATTTCAGATTTGAGATTTGCAAAGATGACAGCAGACTTCTTGTGAGCGAACCTGGCCCCCCGCTTGCCCACTTGCTCAACATTATCTGTTTGTTTTCGAAAAGTGAATAATTCGTATCTTTGGCTCTAAAAATATTGCGATGAGAACAACAGAGTTAATCAAAGAGATTCAAAATTTGCCACTTCAAAAGCGCATTTACGTGATTGAAAAAACTATTCACCTGATACGCAAACAAGAAGATTCGGCTCAGATGAGAAATGCTGCCGATGCATTATTTTCTGATTACAAATCGGACAAAGAATTGACAATATTTACAGACATTGATTTTGAAAATTTTTATGAAGCAAGGTGATATTTGGTTAATAAATCTTGATCCTGCGATTGGTGCAGAGATAAAAAAAACACGGCCTGCGATCATTATAAGTGATGATTCTCTCGGGAAATTACCTCTAAAAGTGATTGTACCAATTACGGATTGGAAAAACCGTTATGAAATAGCGCCATGGATGATAAAAATAACACCAACTTCGAAAAATGGTTTACTAAAAGATTCCTCAGCAGATTGTTTTCAGGTCCGATCTGTGTCCCAAGAACGTTTTGTAAAACAGATAGGTACTATTACCGCACTTTTAATGGATGACATAAAAACCGGATTAGCTAAGGTATTATCCATTGATATCTAACGTTGCCCTTCCCACGCCAATCTCTCCTTGCATTCAGAAGAGGAGGCCGGGGGGGGGTGAGGTGAAACAACCCCATGCCCGGCTTTATTAAAGAAGCAGGTAAAAAAAGCTGGATGGTCAAATAATCAAATCTCAAATCTCAAATCTCAGATTTGAAATTTCAGATTTGAGATTTGCAAAGATGATAGCAGACTTCTTCTGACCATCAACACGGAATGACAAAGTCCAAAGTTTGGGACTCGCTGGCCGTTGTTCGTCCTTTGAACTTTATCCTTCCCACTTTCGTTTGTACTTCGTATATTGTAATTCGTACTTTTTCGGTGCCAGCTGAATGGCTGTTGATCCGCTGCTAATCCGGATAATTATAAGGCTATGCTTAATAATCCATTTTGTTTTGGAAAGCCGTTAGATGAGCCGTTCTTCTATGGTCGTAAAAAGGAAACTATATAATGTTCGATGACCCGATTACCCTTCAAAATTTTATCGTAAATTTGTGATTCATATGGAAGCCTCTTTAACAATAAAAGATACAAGTTTGACCCGTCGCATCATTCGGGAACTAGAGCCATTGGGTATTGAACGGATTATTCTTTTTGGTTCTTATGCCTATGGCTCGCCTACCAGAGAGAGTGACATTGATTTATTAGTTGTAACATCCGACGATTACATTCCACAATCATTTTCTGAGAAGAAAGCAATAAATCAGCGGGTCAACAATGCACTTTCGTTTGTAAGAGATCAGTATCCACTGGATATCATTGTGCATACACATCCTATGTACCAGGCTTTCCTTCTTCTCGACAGCGCTTTTCAAAGAGAAATTATTTCTAAAGGGGTTGTTTTGTATGAAAAAAATAACTGAGCATTGGTTAAATGTCGCAATGGATGATCTACTGGCTGCAAAACAACTCTTGACAGTCGATGGATTGACAAATCTTGTAGCATTTCATGCTCAACAATGCATTGAGAAATCAATGAAAGCGCTTATCGAAGAAATATCATTGCCAAATGTAAAAACGCATGATCTGTTGAGACTATATCGATTATTGCAAAAAGAGATCACAATTTCCGATACAGCAACATTGATTGACCTGAATGGATTATATACTGATTCGAGATATCCCGGAGATGCAGGCTTGCTGCCAGGAGGAAAACCAACTGCGGCTGAAGCAATGCTTTTTGTGACATTTGCAGACTCAGTTTATTCCCAACTCAAAGATCATCTGGCATCAAAATTCCCGGATTAATGATCCGTTAATCCGCTTGACCACAAAACCGGGTAATTCACTCACAACTATCCACATGGAGCAGGCAGCTGGCATCTTCGGCCCTGGTGATGCTCACCCCCCTTCATCCCCAGCGCTGGACCGACACCAAATTCCACTGGACCAGGGAATTCATTTCGCAGAATTTGAAAAATCAGGTGAAACGCCGGATGGTGAAACAATCAAATCTCAAATCTCAAATTTGAAATTTCAGATCTGAGATTTCAGATTTGCAAAGATGCAGCATACTTCTTCTGATCATCAACACGGAATGACAAAGTCCAAAGTTTGGGACTCGCTGGCCGTTGTTCGTCCTTTGAACTTTATACTTCCCACTTTCGTTTGTACTTCGTATATTGTAATTCGTACTTTTTCGGTGCCAGCTGAATGGCTGTTGATCCGCTGCAAAGGCAAGAAATAAAAAAAAAGACTTAGTTTACGTCACTTAACACTTAATCACTTAATCACTTAACACTTAAAAACGTAATCACTTAACCCTTTTTGTATTTATTGCCTTTGATTATAGAATAATAATGCTGAATATTGATTTTGATTTTTGTAATTACATCCTTATCTTTGCCTTTGAAAAACGGACATCGTGTACTTAACAAGAAATATTGACAAGGATCTTCTGGATTGGAAAAATGATCCTTTCCGTAAACCTGCACTTTTAAGAGGTGCACGGCAGGTAGGTAAATCTTCAGCGGTAAGAGAACTGTCCGGCAATTTTGACTATTTCCTTGAAGTCAATTTTGAAGAACAAAAACAAATCCATACATTGTTCTCCGGCGACCTGTCTCCTTCGGTTTTGTGCGAAAACCTGTCGGTGTTTTTTAAGGTTCCCATCATTCCGGACAAGACATTGGTTTTTTTCGATGAAATTCAAGCATGTATCCCGGCAATTGGCTCTCTGCGCTTTTTCTACGAAAAATTACCAGAACTTCATCTGATCGCAGCAGGGTCTCTTCTGGAGTTTGCACTTGAAGACCTGCCTTCATTTGGCGTCGGGAGAGTACGCACCATGTTCATGTATCCATTTTCATTCAACGAGTTCCTGCTGGCCATGAATGAAGAAGCACTGCTCCTTTCAAAGCAGCATGCATCTGCAATGGCACCCCTGAACGATGTTTTACATCAAAAACTGCTTAACTATCTGAAGCGGTTCCTGGTGCTCGGCGGTATGCCTGAAGTCATCGCCCGGTATGCCCGCACAAGGGATATGCTTGCCTGCCAGTCGATTCTCGATGACCTGCTTATTTCATTGAAGGCAGATTTTACAAAATATAAAAAAAGGGTTCCACCGGCGAGGCTTTCAGAGGTTTTCAGGGCTGTTGCCCGACAGTCCGGAGGTAAATTTATTTACACCAAAGCATCTTCCAAATCGAATCACAGGCAAATCAAAGAGTCACTGGAATTGCTTATCATGGCAGGGTTGGTCATCCCCGTTACACATTCATCGGCCAATGGGCTGCCACTTGGTGCAGAACTGAATGAAAAGAAAAGGAAAATGCTCATTTTCGACACCGGTATATTCCAACGTTTGCTTGGATTGGAGATTTCCGATGTGCTGTTTCAGGAGAGCTTTAACCTGGTCAATAAAGGATCTATCGCGGAGCTGTTTGCTGGTCTTGAACTTATTAAATCTTCATCCGGTTTTCGGCAGATGCAATTATACTACTGGCAACGGGAAGCATTAAACAGCAATGCGGAAGTTGATTATCTTATCCAGATAAAACAAAATATAGTTCCCATTGAAGTTAAAGCGGGTACAAAAGGATCCATGCAAAGTTTATTCCTGTTTCTAAATGAAAAAAAACTCCCGAATGGCATTCGTTTTTCTCTGGAGAACTATTCAGCCTATGATAAAGTCATTGTAAATCCGTTGTATGCAGTGGCTGAGGTATGGAACACGAATCTTTGATGTTGCCTCTCCACCTCGCAACGCTGGAATCATCAAATCTCAATTTTCAACCTGCTCCGAAAAGCCAAAAATTTCTTTAAACCGCAAAGAAAAATGCAAATGGAACATCTGCTTAAAAATGCAGCAACCGTTAGTAAATATCTTTTCTGGCCGGTATTGCTGGGCATACTCTATCTTTCATTTGCTAACAACGAAACAATCGGAAAGATAAACACCGCTGAATACGGTTTCAGGCTGGATTATATTTTCCATTTCCTCGCTTATGCAGCACTTGTGATCTTGTACAGAACCGGTTATCCGGAGAAAACCACACTTCAGTTTTTATTGAGTACCGGTGTAATCGCCACCCTGCTGCTGGCAATTTTATCGGAAGCCTCCCAATTCTATATTTCCTGGCGCACATTTAACTGGTGGGACCTCGCAATGAATGCAGGAGGCGTTGCAACCGGACTGATCATCTCCCTACTCTTCAAACCCAAAATCACACCCACAGCACCCTCCAACACTTAACACTTAACACTGAATCACTTAAGCCAGAACGACAGGTGAATCACGATATTTAATGGTGGCAAGGTTTAAAGATGTTTACTGGTCAGTAGTATATACCCATCGTGGCGATATGATCCGAATCATCTCCGTACGAAAATCAAGAGAAAATGAAAAAAAAATCTATCAGCACTGAGCAATTTGATGCCCTGTTTGATCAGGGTATTGATGTTACTGAATACCTGGAATTGGATAAATCAGTCCGTCCGGGTTTAAAGCAACGTCGTGTCAGTGTCGATTTCCCTGCCTGGATGGTTCAGGAACTTGACAGGGAGGCATCCCGACTTGGTATTACACGCCAGTCAGTGATCAAATTTTGGATTTCTGAAAAACTCCATCCTTCTGCAGGATGAATGTGTGAGTGAAGTCTCGCAACTCTATCTTTCCTGGCGCACATTTAACTGGTGGGACCTCGCGATGAATGCAGGAGGCGTTGCAACCGGACTGATCATTTCACCTCCTCCTCAAACCCAAAGTCACCCCCACAGCACCCTTCAACACTTAACACTTAATACTTAACACTTAACACTTAATCACTTTATAAAACTTATTATATTTTTACATATTTGCGTATATTTGTAAATATTTTATTACACCATGTTTAAACGAGCTTTATTTTATACCATATTGCCTCAGTTACTGCATAAAAATGCCATTGTAATAACGGGTATGAGGCAGGTTGGTAAAACAACACTCATGCATCAACTTGCCAATACATGGGATGGGAAATATTCCTGGTTCGATTTTGACAACCCTCTGGATTACATGCTGTTTGAGAATGTCAATTATAAAGTGATTTTTGAAGATTTGCAACGGTCAGCAGGAGCAAAAAACGGAGAACGGTTTTTGGTTTGTATTGATGAGATTCAGAATTTTCCCGAAATCACCAAAATAATCAAATATCTGATTGATCATTATGAGGTTAAGTTTATTGTTACGGGTTCTTCAAATTATTACCTGAGAAATGTTTTCCCCGAATCGCTCAGTGGCAGAAAGTTTTTATTTGTACTTCACCCATTAAGCTACCGGGAATACTTATACTTTAACAACCTTTTACCTGAAACCGAACTTCAACCAAATGCCGGTGAGGCATTTAACACCCACAGTCTTGTCAGCATTCACCAACGCCGGGAATTATATGATCAGTATATGGAGTTTGGCGGATTTCCTGAAGTGGCGCTCACACAAGACTACACCACAAAAAAACTGATTCTGAAAAATATATTTGCCTCTTTTTTCGAAAAAGACATCAAGGTTTTTAGCGAACTTAAAGAGGTAAAAGAATTGCGTGACCTGATTATATTATTAGGCCCGCGAAATGGTAATATCCTGGATGTAACCCGCCTTTCATCAGAATTGGGCATAAATCGTGTAAAAATCTATAATTATCTTGAATTCCTCGAGGGAATATTTTTCCTTAAACTGATACCAAAATTTACACACAGCATTGATCGGAGCGTGGCAGGAGGGAAAAAAGTATATTTTTCGGATACAGGAATCCTGAACCTGGTAACTAAAACAAGCACAGGTCAGCTGCTCGAAACTACGGTAGCCAATCAGTTGCAGCATTACGGAAAGGTTGCTTATTTCAATAAAAGGAACACCGCTGAGATAGATTTTATACTGAATGACGAAATTGCCCTCGAAGTAAAACAAAAAGCCATTGAACCAGATCTGCATAAACTTGAAAAACTTGCCCATAACCTTTCGATTCAAAAATATTATATTGTAAGCAATACACCCGATAATCAGGATCATGTTATTTTCCCCTGGTTTTTATGATGCAAATGGCTTCTTTCAACACTCCATCCCCCAATGCCGGAAACTTCCGAATACTAGGTGAAACACACTTAACACTTAATCACTTAACAATTAATCACTTAACACTTAATGAATATCCTGATTGATGTAGGTCACCCCGCCCATGTACACATCTTCCGCAACCTGGCCGGAGCGTTGGAGAAAGATGGCAATACGGTTCTCTTTACCTGCCGGGAGAAGGAGTGTACGACCGACCTGCTGAAGGCTTACGGAATTGACTACATCTCCTTTGGAACACCCTACAGGAGCACGGCAGGGAAGATCCTGGGACTGGTGCTGTTTAATTTCAGGATGCTTCGCGTACTGCTGAAGTTCAGGCCCGACATCACCCTTGGCCACAGCTCCATGTATGCAGCCCAGATGAGCTGGCTGCTCGGCATCCCGCACATCAGCGTGGAAGACACCGGCAACATGGAACAGGTCCGCCTCTACAAACCCTTCACCAAAGCCATCCTCGTACCCGAATCCTTCCACCTCGACCTCGGCCCGAAACAGATCAGGTATGCCGGAAACCATGAACTTGCCTACCTCCACCCTGCCCGCGGGTTTTCCCCGTCCCGGCCTATTGCCTCGCCTGTCTATACCCTCCTGCGCTTTGTCGCCTGGAACGCATCCCACGACAAAGGCCACCATGGCATCTCCGGTCACAACAAGCGCAAAGCGATTGATGCGTTTTCCAGATTCGGTGATGTCTTCATCTCCTCCGAGTCAAAACTTCCTGATGATCTTGAACCCTACCGCCTCACCACTCCACCCGAAAAGATCCATGATGTAATTGCCTCCGCCTCCCTGCTGTACGGAGAGAGTGCCACCATGGCCTCCGAAGCCGCAGTGCTGGGTGTTCCGGCGATCTTCCTCGACGATACCGGACGTTGCTATACCCGCGAAGAAGAGGAAAAGTACGGACTGGTCTTCAACTTCACCGAATCGGAGGAAGACCAGGAAAAATCGATCCTGAAAGGGGTGGAACTGCTGTCAACACCGGGCATCCGGGAGGAGTGGCAGCGGCGCAGGCAGAAAATGCTCAGCGACAAGATCGACGTAACTGCATTCCTGGTCTGGTTTGTCGAAAACTGGCCCGAAAGCATGAATAGACCCCATCCCCCCGCGAGGTTGTCTCAAAAGCCTCATTCACCTTCCTCACCATTTGAGACAACTATTTTACCGCCAAGTTGCTGAGATGCTAAATTTTACATGACTGAAATCGAACTATTTGTGTCTTTGCGTCTCTGCGTCTTTGCGGTTTAAAGAGACTTTTTACTTTTCGGAGTGGACTCAAACCTGTATTCTGGCAAAATACATATTTGTTTGATGGTATCAAATATATTTGTATTTTTACAGCAAACAAATTGAAGAATGATCTTAGAAAGTGTCATCACCCGGATTGTTGAGCAACAGAAAGATCGTTTATTGTTGCGCGATATCGGACTTAAAAGGGAACTTATCCCGGCAACACAAAGTTTGTCATCACACGCGTTGATAATCTCCGGTGTCAGGCGTTGTGGAAAAAGTACGCTTTTAATGCAAATGATGAAAAGCCTGAGCAATGAGCGGGTGTTTTATCTTAATTTTGAATCTCCGCAACTCTATGAATTTTCCCTTTCAGATTTTACAAGGCTGGACAATATAATAGCACAAAAAGAGTCAACCACGCTTTTTTTCGATGAATTACAATTAGTTGAAGGATGGGAAATGTATGTCCGGCAAAAATTAGATGAAGATTTTCGGGTGATCATCACCGGATCTAACGCATCTTTGCTAAGCAAAGAACTGGGGACCAGACTTACCGGACGTCATATTACCCAGGAACTTTTTCCGTTTTCATATCACGAGTTTCTAGCTTTCAAAGGGATGACTCCTTCTGTCGAAAGCCTAAAAGCGTATATGATTGAAGGCGGTTTTCCTGAATTCGTAAAAACCGGCGACCAGGATCAATTGGCAACGCTTTTCGAGGATGTGCTCATCCGTGATATTGTAACACGTTACGGAATAAAGGACATTAAGAGTCTTCATCGATTGGCGTGTTACCTGATTTCTAACATCGGCAATCGCATCACGGCTACAAAACTGAAGCAACCGCTTTCAATTGGAGCAACCAGCACTATTTTAACCTGGTTTTCGCATTTAGAGTTGTCATATCTGGTGTCTTTTATGCCTATGTACAGCAATTCCACAAAAGCTCAATTGATTAATCCCAGAAAAGTGTATGCTATTGATTTAGGATTGATTGATGTGATTTCGAATACAATGACGGAAGATTCTGGTCGAAAATTAGAAAACCTCATCTTTTTACATCTTCGCAGGAAATACAGCGACTCCGAACTTTACTATTTCGATGAAAAAGGCGAATGTGATTTCGTGGCAATAAAAAACGGAAGGGCAGAATTAGTGCAGGTTTGTTATGAATTGTCCCCGGATAATTTAAAACGAGAGTTGAACGGATTACGAAAAGCCATGCAATTCTTTAACCAGAAGAAAGCCACTATTGTAACCTTTAACAATTCCGACGTTATTGAAGAAGATGGTTTTACCATAGAAGTCATTCCTGCTCATACTTTTTTATTGCTGTAACACCATTTCCATGAAATCAAAAATCTCCTTTTATATTTTATCGCTCTTGCTGCTCGGAAACATCCTGGTGTGCAACAATGTAAAATCGCAACCACTCACCGGAAATAAAACAGTTGGTTCAGGGGGGAATTACTCCACGCTTGCAATGGCCATCATGGCGTTGAATGCCAATGGCGTTGGTGCAGGTGGGGTGACTTTTTTACTCACCGACGCGCAATATTCAGAACCTCTGCCGTTGACGATCTCTGCAAAAGGAACAGCTGCAAACCCGGTCATCTTTAAACCGGCTGCCGGCATCACACCCGGAATAATTTTAAATGCAACATCAGCAAGCCAATGGGGAATCAAACTTGACGGAACCAATTACCTTGTTTTTGAAGGATCTGGCAATGGCAATGACACGCGGGATATGACCTTTGAGCTGGGCAATACGCATGGAAGCGTCTTTTTCATCACAAATTCGGCGGACAACAACACCATCAGGAATTGCAAAATCAAATCATTTGCCAACGACAGCACAGCCGACATCGGAATCTACATCAAAGGGGCAGGCTGCGATTCAACCCTGATCCTGAACAACCACATATTCAATGCCTATGAAGGGATCGATATTTTCACACCCAACTCTTCGGGGTATTCCACGGGTACAAAAATCATCAACAACCTGGTGGGCGACTCGCTTCAGCATATCTCCACCTTTGGCATCTATTGCGCAAACTCCCAGGACCTGGAGATTACCGGCAACGAAGTGTGTTTCATTATCCGTGACAAAAAATCAAACACCCCGGAAGGAATATTTGTGCCAACGATGCTCAACCAGGTATTGAAAATTGAAAAGAACAAGATCCATGATCTCTACAGCACCTGTGTTGACGGGATGGGTGGAAAGGGGATATACCTGATGATGACGGACAACAACCCGGAGATTTCGATCGTGAATAACATGATCTGGCATTTGGGAACAGGAACCTCCCATACGTTGTATTCTACCATCGACTCCTATGCCCCGGTAGGAATTTACATGTACCGCAGTTCGGCCAATATAACGACCGGAACGATCAAAATTCTGCACAATTCAATCTATCTGACTCCTGATAATGTTCATGGGTTAAATCCGAACATGGCATTTGCCATGGGCATGTATATCGGGGTGGGCATTGGCGGAACCACACCCGGTTCCGGTGTTATTGACTTCAGGAACAACATGATACAAATCAGCATCGGGGAAACGGGATCAGGATTCAGCGGATCGGAGGCTTATGGGATCTACAGTGCATCGACCACCCGGGATCCTTTTGCAGCAGAAAGCCTGGATCATAATATTTATTACTGCAGCGGTCAGGATTACAATTATACCGGCAGGTTCAAACCTCTTACAACGGGTCTGACATTTGCCCAATGGCAAACAGCCACCGGGCAGGATGCCGGTTCACTGAGCCAGGACCCGATGTATCACTCCGTATCCGACCTTCATGTTCTGAACGGTTATTTCGTCCATGGAATAAACTTAAATGTTACAGATGACATAGATGGAAATGTCAGAAGCAATCCGCCCGATATCGGCGCGGACGAATATGATGTTACATCATCCGTCGGAGGGCATAGACTAGAACCCGGTATTACAGTTTTCCCAAACCCTGCCACCAACCGTATACGGATATCCAACATTCCTGATAATTCAACCGGATTGATGCTGATTGATGTTTTCGGGAATGTTGTATTAAGCAGGGTTATTGACCATCAGCACACGATTGATATAGCGTGCATTGCCGTTCCGAGGGGATTGTATTTGTTGCAGATTACGACACAAGCGGGAGTGATCATGAGAAAGGTTATTTTAAAATAGCATTATTAATCAAAACCTCCTTTGTAAAAACTCCTTCAGGTTTGAATGGATAATCCCCTGATTTGTGTTGCCTTTGAAATCATCCATCGTGACGACAAATTTTGGATAGTTATCTTTGATCAGCAGGAGGTTCCCGAATTCCCGTTCAATTGTTTTGTCATCAGCCAACATGTATGCGCATTGGAATATATTTTTTCTCCCTGTCGTTCACAAACAAAATCAATCTCTTTATCTCCGGTTTTTCCGACGTAAACATTAAATCCCATCCTGATCATGTGCTGAAACACACAATTCTCAATTATTTTATTGATATCCTGAGGGTTATATCCTATGATGGCATTCCGCAAACCAAGATCCTCAAAATAATATTTCTCACTTGTTTCAAATATTTTCTTTCCCTGCAGGTCGCTGCGCGGAACTCTTGTAATATAGTAAGCTGAAGCCAGATACATCAGGTAATTGGAAATAATAACCGGGGAAATAGCCACCCGCTGTGATTTCAGGTAATCACTTATACGCTTTGATGTGCGGTTTGATATTTGGGTTCATAAATATTAAATATACTTCAAAAATATAACAAATATTTGAATAACATTAAGTATACTTCATTTTTAGACAAAATCATCATACAGAAAGCGTTTTTATATATTTGTAAATGAATAATCGCCTGAATTTTAATTAGTTTTGTATTACATTTCATCCGGAATACATTTTATGAAAAAGAGATCTTTCATCCTTCTGCTTCTGGCACTCATCGCTTTCGGAAAACCAATGCTTAAAGCCCAGGCTCCTGCGCAATGCCAGGACGTGATGTTGCAAGCCTTCTACTGGGATTCATATGCCGACAGCAAATGGACCACCCTCCATTCCAAAATTGACGAAATCGCCCCGGTTTACAGCCTGGTATGGCTTCCACCCAGCGGAAACTGTCAAAGTTCTGCCAGCATGGGATACGCTCCGATATGGTGGTTTGACCAGAACAGTGCATTTGGTAGCAGCAATGAATTAAAAACGCTGATCACCTCGCTCAACAGCCGGGGCTCGAAGGTTTTGGCCGATGTGGTCGTCAACCACCGGAGCGGGGCAACCAACTGGACGGACTTTCCGACAGAAGTTTACAGCGGGGTGACCTATTCGATGGGACCTGCCCAGATTTGCAGCACCGATGAAGTGGCGAATCAGCCTGGCCAGGCAACGCCAACCGGCGCGCCCGACACCGGTGAAGATTTCAACGGGTCCCGCGACCTCGATCATCTTAGCACGGTTGTACGGAGCAACGTGAAAGGATACATGCAATTCCTGAAAAACGATATGGGATACTCCGGATGGCGCTACGACATGACCAAAGGGTACAGCGCCTTTTTTGTGAATGAATACAACAATGCTGCCGGCGGGTATTTCTCGGTGGGAGAGTATTTCGACGGCAGTTATGATCTCTGTAAAACATGGTTGACCAGTTGCAGCAACAATTCAACCACCTTTGATTTTCCGTTGAAATTCGCCCTGAACGCAGCCATGTGGAACGGAGGAATGAACCTGACCCAGCTGGTCTGGCTGATGAACGGCACCACCCCTCAGCCGGCCGGATTGATACATCACACCGACACGAAACGCTATGCGGTTACTTTTGTTGACAACCACGACACCTATGTAACCGGAAATGCAAACAGATTCAGTGGAAATATCCGTGCTGCCTATGCATTCCTGATGGGTTCACCCGGTGTACCCTGCGTTTTGCTGGCTCACTGGAATTCCTATAAAACAGATATTTTCAACATGATCGCTGCCCGGCGGGCCGTAAAACTTCACAGCCAAAGTGTTGTTACCGTTAACCAGTATTCGGCCAACCTGTACGTTTCCACAGCCACCGGAATGAATGGCAGCCTGATCATCAAGATCGGGAGCGGAAGTTATACACCGCCTTCAGGGTATGTCCTCGCTGCATCAGGCACCGACTATTCCATGTGGAAATACACCAACAACCCGGTGGCCCCCATGTTAATGGTGACTCCTTCGGGAGGAACATACTATACCACACAAACCGTCACTGCCACCGCTTCTGCCGGAGCTTCGGTTTATTATACCACCAACAACACTCCACCCACTAATGCTTCCAACCTATACTCCATCCCAATCATCGTTTCAGGCACAACAACCCTGCGAATCATTGCCTACGACCCGGCTACCCATTTGTACTCTCCTGAAATGTCAAACACTTACACCATCGCCTCCATGCCGTCGTCCATCAAGGTCCGTTTTAAAGCCCCAGTTGGCTGGACTGCCTGCAAGGTCTATTCCTGGACGGGAACTGCCCCGTTATGCGGCGCCTGGCCCGGTACGTCGATGACCCTGGAAAACGATGGATATTACACATATACCGTGACCGGATTCACCACTTTACCCATCGGGGTGGTCTTCAACAATGGTGCAACCAGCGGGATAGAGCAGACGGTCGACCTGTTTACGACAACCGACATGTGCTGGGATGCAGGACCAATGTCAGGAGGCAAATATACAGCCACGGAGGTGGCTTGTCCTTCTGTTGGCATGAACGACCCCGCCAATATCCGCCTGAATATCAGTCCGAATCCAACCCATGGCCAGATTCATATTACAGTTCCAGGCGGTATAAGAGGGGTAACGGTTACTTCAGTTATGGGCCGCAAGCTGGATATCGAACCCAAATGGACCGGCGACGCCTGCCAGATAGATCTTTCCTGCTATCCTTCCGGGGTTTACTACATAACCCTTTCCGGTGTAAACGGATTCAGGGTCACCAAAGCGGTTGTGAAATATTAGGAAAATCCTTTCAGGAATAATTTCACCCCTTCGGGGTTTCCAATTGACACATATTAATCGAACCTAGAATCCTGTCAGCCCTTCGGGCTTCTAAATTCGGAAGGGCTGACATGATTGTAATTGTATCGCAAATTGAACCACAAAACCCCGAAGGGGTGACATGATTGTAGAAATGCATGACAAATAAACCACCAAACCCCGAAGGGGTGATATGATTGTAGAATCGTATCGCAA
>JAPLDG010000062.1 GCA_026391845.1 Bacteroidota bacterium
ACTACTTCTTTCCCGGCGGTAACTACGATACTTGAAATGATCACGGGTTTGTAACCCAGAAATGTAGCCTGAAGATCGTATCTCCCCGGAAGCACCCCTGAAATTTTAAAATTGCCATCAACTCCTGTTGAAGCGCCGATCCGCGGTTCTGAATTTAACAGGATTACATTGGCTCCGGGTAAGGTAACCTGCGACTGCCGGTCTATCACTGTTCCACGGATTACCTGGGCCGTTTGTTGGGAATATCCCCGGCACAGTATGAAGAAAGTGATAGCGAAAAAAGAAATTACAAATCTGCTGTTCATGGCCATTTATTTTTTTGGCAAAATAACAGCAGATTTGACCCTCAAAAAAGTAGAAAATTGTTGAACTGTAAATTTTAGCGGCTGAGTTGTAAAAGCCTAACGGCAACCCCTGTGTTATCAACTATTATTATAGCATAAACACCTTTATTTAAACGACTGACATTGACCTTATTATCAACCACATGCTCATTGATCAGCATTTTTCCGGCTGAATTGAAAACTGAAATTTCAGCATTTTCAACCTTGGCATCGAAAAACAAAAAATCAGTTGCAGGATTCGGATAGATTATACCTGCTCCGGCGGATAATTCTGAAATGCCAAATGTTCCGGCTGCCTGAATTATAGTTATCGTTTGCACTGTCGTTTTGATACCTGAATATGTTATTGTTACGACGGCCGTTCTCGGATTGGTGCTCGGATTTGCAGAAGCAGTAAAGGTAATTGAAGCACAGCCGGTACCTGAACCACTACTGATGGTTAACCAACTTTGATTGCTTGAAGCTATCCAGGTGCTGTCTGAGAAAATATTAAAAGTAATAGTACTTCCACCGGTTGCAGGGATGTTTAATGGTGTGGGGGCAGGATTTAATATGGCCATTGTTGCCACCATACAATCTGAGCCTCCCTTTCTGTTAATATTAAAGCCATCCAAAGTTGAATTCTTACCTGCCGCACCTGCCAGGCTGACGATATTCTCGTCGAATACACTCAGCGCATTCATGATATTGGCATTGGCCGGTATCGTTTTTATCCACTGATAAACACCACTGCCTGAATATTTTATGGTAAAATAATCATTTGTGCCTTCTGGCATGAATTCAGCACCTTCAACACTTATTTTGTTATTGAAATGCCCGCCAACATAAACATTGCCATTTTGATCCAAATCCAATAAATCCCCATAATTAAAACTCTGCCCTGCTTCATAAACAGCCTTTGCCCATACGACATCACCCGAAGTGCTGATTTTTGTCAGAAAATAAGACCAGCCTGTATTGGAAGATAAAGGATTTATAAGCGTTGTAGTTCCGAAATTTGCCTGATCGGGGCACCAACCCCAAAGGTAGGTATTACCCGTTGCATCTGTTTTTATATCACAAGGCCAGCCATCAGGATATGTTCCACCGGTAATACCACCGTAAGTTTTCGCCCAGATTGCATTTCCATCGGGATCAAATTTAACCAAGGCGGTAGCACCATCTTCGTTAGTTTGATTGAGTGTAACAGAACCAATGGTGGTGGATCCGGTAGAATTAACCAAATATATTTCGCTTGTCAGATAAATATTATTCTGGGCATCGGTAGAAATTAATGAAGTATAGTATGATTCCATCGGGAAAGTTTTCGCCCACAATTGATTGCCCAAGACATCAAATTTCACTAAAAAATTAGCCGGTTCCACTACACCAGAAACCAATACCTTCCCTGTTTTATCTGTCGCAACAGAAATATAGGTCGAAATATCGGCGTTCAAATTCATCTTTGATGCCCACTGAAAATCCCCTCCTGTATTGTACTTTGCAACATACCCTTCATATCCTGCATTTGTGCTGGTCAATGTTACTGTACCAATGTTCAGACTAGCTTTAAACAGTCCCAATGTCAACACATTGTCATCTTTATCCAGAGTGAAGGATGATCCGTAAACTTCAGGGCTAAAATCAGCTATCTGATTCATCCATAGCAGATTTCCGGCAATATCGTGCTTGGAAATAACAGTAATATAATCATTGGTATTAACAATGGTTCCAAAATAGTCACAATGGCCTATCAACCTTGATCGAATATAGGAATTTCCTGCTGCATCATGCTTAATGCAATTAATCTTTGCAATGCCTGAAAGACTTTTTGACGATACTTTTTGCCATTCCTGTTGCAAGTTTTCATCAAACATTGTGAAATACAAATTTCCATATGATGATGAACCTGCAAAATCGAAAGTTCCTCCGGTGAGGATTTTTCCTGAAATGTTAACACACATTCTGCCAGAGGATGCATTTTGTAGCGCAAACCCATTCAGAACATTCCCATCAGCATCGAATTTAAATAGAAATTGGTCTATGGTATTGAGCGTAAGGGTAACAGTTCCATAAGTAATGGTGCTGCCAATCATGCCAAATTCAAAAATATTATTTGAATTGTCGAGAAATATCCGGTAATTAAACATGTCACGATTAATGTTGATAAAAGCCGAACTTGATTTTGCCCAGGAAAAACTAAAATTATCATTGCATTTAGCGATATAGGTATAATAGGATCTGGTTGAATTTTCTATTGTAATGTCACCTAAAATCAAATTTTTTGTGTAACAACCAGTAATGATGATATTTCCGGCGTTATCAGGAACAATGTCAGATATTGATGAGCCATAAGAAGAAGTTGACCCGCCAACAATACTTGAATTGGAATACACCCCATCCAAATCTCCTTTTACCAGAAAACCGGTATTATACCCACCCAATGATGTCAACGGAATTGTTCCAAAATTCGTTGTTCCCGGTTGCAATGCACCCCCTAAATACAGGTCAGTTCCGCTGACTGCAATGGCTTGCAAAGTTCTGACGGGAAAACTCTGTTCCCAAAGTAAAGAACCTGCACTGCCAAATTTAAGTAATTTGGTGGTGAAACCTACCACATAACTATTACCTCCTCCATCGAATGCAATTTTACTGCTTCCGTAAAGGTTGGTGCAAAGAAATGGTGCTATCCACTCTCCATCACCTGAAGTATTGAATTTAGCATAGAATGAATTGCATGTGGCACCAGAGGTTATCGTATTTGAACCAACAGTCATTGAACCTGAAAAACTTCCTGTAATAAAAATATTCCCTTCGGCATCGACTTTTATAGCGTTGGGATTAATCGATCCTTTTATTTGAGCATTAAATTGTTTTACCCACTCAGCCACACCTGAATTGTTCATTTTAACCAGAAGCATATCATTGAAACCACTACTGCTGTAACTGATGCCATCGAAAGTTAATGGTCCGCTGAATGTTGCTGCCATATACACATTACTTCCTTCTGCCGTTACCACATTTACAACGGGTAAGCCAAAAGTGTTCACTTGAAGCACCCGGGTCCATTCAGGGGTTTGTGCAAAACCTAAATGTGCAGATGTAAGGAGATTAGACAGAACGACGAGGAAAATAAGTGTAATTTTTTTCATAACTTTCATTTTAATGGTTTAACTAACTTATATAATCTTGTTTTTTCTTTTTTAATAACTATCTGCGGAATGGTGTAAATTTCTAAATGACGAATAACATATCGGAGGATGCAAATATATAAAATATGTTTCGTATGATGCATTGGTTTTATTACATGTTTCATCCTCAATCTCACAAAAATGAATAAGAATTAATTCTCTTGCAAACGAATGGCAGGGTGAGGGAACTCCGGCCAGTAATGAACATGGCAAATTGAATATTAATCCCTATTTTTGTTTTCTGGATGATTTCCGATAATGCCTGCACGTTCTTGGCAATTGTTTTTTTAACAAGGTATATGAAACGTTTCAATGCATGTGTGATTTGAACAATAAAGCTTTAACCGGTATTTGCTTTTTCATTTTTACCTTGCTGATCCTAACAGGTTGCAATGTCACAAAAAATCTGGAATCGAACGAGCATCTTCTGATTGAAAATAAAATTAAGGTCTCCGATCGAAAAATCCTTATTGAAGAACTTGAACCCTACTTACAGCAGCATCCAAATACAAAGCTTTTTGGTCTATTTCGGTCGAATATTGCTTTTTACAACATCGGCAGTAAAGGAAAGGAAACAAAATTCAAAAAATGGCTGCGGACAAAAGTCGGATCTGAACCTGTGATCCTTGATTCAAGCCTTATCACAGTTTCAATTAAGCAGATGGGTATGTATCTTGGCAATAAAGGATATTTCAAGTCAAGAATTAGTGATACCATACTTTATAAAAATAGAAAAAAGGCTGTTGTGCTTTACCGGATTGAAGCCTCACAGCCATATTTGGTCAGAAATTTATTCTATGCCATTTCTGACCCGCAAGTGTCAGTTTTCGTTTATCAGGATACTTCGAAAAGCCTGATAAAAAAGGGGGCGAATTTCGATTCATACATTCTGGATGACGAACGAACACGCATTACAAACAATCTGCTGAATGTTGGTTTCTTCAGGTTTTCCAATATCTTCATTAAATACAGGATCGACACAAATTTCAGGCAACACCAATGTGATATCACCCTTGAAATCATTAACAATGTTGTGCCATCTTTCGATAATTTTGCTGCAGTGCAACAAGTTCCCCATAAGCGATATTATATCAACAAGGTGTATGTTTATCCTGAGTTTGACCATTTAGTCACCTTCACCGGCACTTATGACACACTGGTGAAGACCTATCAAAGCCCGGTAAAGGGTCAGCCCCCTAACACATACTACTTCCTGTATCAGGATCACTTCAATGTTAAACCCCGAACCATAGCGCAGTCTATTTTCATTGCCCCTGGTTCCAATTACAATCTTCTGGATGTCAATCAAAGCTATGCTCAGCTTTCCGGGCTTCAGGTGTTCAAATACATCAACATTCAATTCAAGGATGTCGGTGACACCAGAAATCTATTTTTGCGGCAAAAGGATGTCATTGATTGTCATGTCGAACTATCCCGGGCGCCGGCACAATCATTTTCAGTTACGACAGATGGCACGAATTCCGGCGGGGCTTTTGGCGTCCAGGCTAACGTTGGATACCAGAACCGAAATATTTTCAATGGAGCTCAGCTATTTCGGTTTAATGTGAACGGTTCCCTGCAGATGCAGGCTTCTGACGGAGCGTCAGGAAATAAGTTCTTCAACACAATAGAATTGGGTGTGAACGCTGGTATTACATTCCCGCAGTTCCTGATCCCAATCAGACCCGAAACACTGCCTAAAAACTTCAAACCAAAAACGACCATCAACATCGGGTACAACTTTCAGCATCAACAGCACTATGACCGGCACATTTCAAATATTAACTTTGGTTATTCGTGGTTACAGAATGACAAAATCAAACATGTACTGAATCCGATAGAAATTTCGCTCGTCAAGGTCTATACGGATGCCTACTTTGATTCTGTCATGGAAACCGAGCAGGATAACCGGTTGAAGAACCAATATACCGATCATATGATCGCCGGGTTAAAATACACTTTCACATTCAGTAACCAGCAAATCAGCAAGATAAAGAATTTTATCTATATCCGCGCTAATTTTAAAACATCCGGCAACCTCGTTTATGCGTGTAATAAACTTTTAAACACACCAAAAGGGGACAGCAGTGCATACCAGCTTTTTGGATTGCCCTACGCTCAATTTGTGCGGCCCGACGTTGATTTTCGCCTATACAATATTTTGGGTAACAAACATTCTCTGGTTTACCGGTTTTACGGCGGCATCGGAATCCCATACGGAAATTCCGTTTTACTTCCATTTGAAGAATCATTTTTTTCAGGGGGTGCCAACGGGATGCGGGGATGGGAAATGTACACCCTCGGACCCGGAAAGTATAACAATGCAAATAGCAGCGGAACTTTCAATCAGATTGGTGATATTCAGCTGGAAGCTAATGTGGAATATCGTTTCCCGCTCTATCAATGGATCCGCGGAGCAATTTTTTTAGATGCCGGAAATATCTGGTTGCTAAAGCCATCCCGGGATTTGCCCGGAGGAGAATTCACGTTTCCTGGTTTTCTAAATCAGATTGCCCTGGATGCCGGTGTCGGGATCCGGCTTGATTTTGATTTTTTCATTTTCCGGTTTGACCCGGCAATCCGCTTATATGTGCCATCTTATCCGCAAAGTGACCGATGGTACTTCGATAAAATGCAAATCAGCGATGTCATTTGGAATTTTGGAATCGGGTACCCGTTCTGATTGATAGTTTATGGTGTTCAGGGCTGTATCGAATTGAAAGTATTGACAGCCAGCAACCGGTCATACAGTGAACCTGCTTCATGATAATATACAAACACAGTATAGTCGTTTTCAGTTTCCCAGTGGCTCCCTTCAATCAGTGATTCATCTCCCGGCTTTTTGCCCTTTTCCTTAAATACATACATATAATTGTAGTAGCCCTGCTTCAGGAAGAGATTGAGTTCATATCCCTTGTGCTCAGGGTTGAAATACATCCTGCTCCTTTCGTCAAGCTGCCAGGATGTAAGTTCTCCCAATATATGAAAGGTTCCGGTTGTGGTTAATACAGGATATGGCAAAAAAAAGTGGACCCAGGCATAATCCGCTTCCGTATTGCTGTTTTCCGCATGGTCTTCATTTTTTATGAAAAAGCGTCCATTGAGTTCCTTTTCAAACGAGTATTGTTTGAATGTCCTTGGTTGATCGGCAAGCAGATAAACCTGGTTCGTAGTATCATACGCTATTCTGGCGATTCGTTCCGACTGGTATTGCAGGCTTTTTATATCAAAACTGCGAAATTGGTTGCCTCCGTTAAAAGAGATGGATTCATCATATCGATAATCAAGTTCATCGGTTCTGGCAAACCGTGGCTTTGACAATTGAAGTACATTATCCCACCGGCCATTCTGCATGAGGATAATTTTCATTTCCCGCCCGACATCCTGGATTTGGAAACCATTCAGCTGAACGATAAGATCAATTTGCTGACGGGAATTCCGCTCAGATACCTGGGAACTCTGCACTGTTTTTCCGATAGCCACAACCGGAGATGCTTCCACCACCATAAATCTACGGGTAAAAGCCAGTATTGACGGGTCATCTTCATAAACAACCAGCAAATAATTGCCTGAGAGTTTAGGCTTCATATAGTCTGTTGGGAATGTTGTTTTAAAATGGGTAAACTTGACCGTTGTATTATATGAATATTCATACCGATCGATATTTTCCTCCCGATAGCCCTCGATATAATCTGAAACGGATAGCTCTGATGACGTTTTCCAATCCGATTCACAATGCAGTATAGTGTATTTATATCTTTTAATGTAAGGATCAAGATCATCGAATTGAATCGTAAGCCTGTCGGTCGAGTTTAGCTGAAGAATTGCCGGAGACAGGTCAATGCCCTCCTGGAATACCTGGATTGTTTTTATTGACGGATCGTAGCATATGTTTTCGTTTGGCAACTCATCGGCAAAGCAAGGAGGGCATAGAGAGACAATCAAGAATCCCAAAAACAAGGTAAAAGAGCTGATATTTGTCATATTAAAATGTATTGGGTAAATCCATTGATTTTTCAATTAACTTTTCATGCTCCTTCTAAATTCGGCACAGATGATGGCGGTGGCAATGGAGGCGTTGAGTGATTCTGCTTTGCCGCTTGAAGGTGCCCCAAAGGATGGGATGAACAGTTTTTGAGTTACAAAAGGGATCAACTCCTGTGAAATTCCACGCGATTCGTTGCCAATTAAAATAATTCCCTCGTAACCGAGGTTTTGGGTGAATACCGGATCCCCGTCGAGAAAAGTCCCGAAAACCTTGCAGCGACCTGAAAGATTTAAAAACACTTCAGCAAGGTTGCATGTGATTACGTTTACACGGGCAATTGACCCCATGGTCGCCTGAACGACTTTTGGGTTATAGATCTCCACGCAGCTTTCTGAACAAAGCACGGTGTATATGCCAAACCAATCAGCAATTCGAATGATCGTCCCCAAATTTCCCGGGTCCCGGATGTCGTCGAGGGCGATGGTGAGACATCCTTTTCCAAGTTCCTCCCAAAAAGATGAATGGCCCGGGGTGGTGAATGGCATATTGACCACAGCAAGAACCGGACTCGGCGTGGCAAGCGCCGAAATCCTGCCCATTTCTCCCGGCATTGTTTCAAAAGCAGGTATTTTTTTGCTGTGGATGAGGGCAAGGTTTTCAACAATCCATTCGGCAGAGGCATACAATCCTGCAATGATAAATTCACTGTTGATCATATCCATGACCAGCTTACTACCTTCGGCAATAAACTGCTGATACTCCCCGCGGAATTTTTTTATCTTCAGGGCAGAAATATGTTTGATCTGATTTTGTGACAGCATAAAAAAATCCCGGAACCTTTGGATTCCGGGATAAAATTACAAATTTTCAGGACAGTATAACTACTCAGCGAACACTTCAAGGCTGATCTCTACCTGAACGTCTTTATGAAGATGTATTTTGGCCTTGTATGTTCCCAACTCCTTAATATGCTCGTGGTCAACATGAATTTTTTTTCTGTCAACTTCGAAATCAAATTGCTCTTTCAGCGCCTGTGCAACCTGGATGGCATTCACAGACCCAAAAATCTTACCGCTTTCCGCAGCTTTTGCGCCAATTTTCACCGTCAGGTTCTTTAACCCTTCTGAAAGGTCTTCCGCCGATTTTCTGATCTTGGCCTCTTTATGCGCTTTCTGCTTCAGGGTTTCCGCTAAGATCTTCTTATTGGATTCGGTTGCCAGAATTGCAATACCCTGGGGAATAAGATAATTCCTAGCGTAGCCTGGCTTAACATTAACCTTTTCATTTGTATAGCCCAGGTTGAGGACGTCTTGTTTTAAAATTACTTCCATGGTTCGTGCCTCGCATGAGAGCAATGTGCCTGGCCCGTTTAACTGCCTGTGCTACTTTTCGCTGGTATTTGGTGGACGTACCGGTAATACGGCGGGGAAGCAGTTTGCCTTGTTCATTGACGAACTTCAGCAGAAAGTCAGCATCCTTGAAATCGATGTATTTGATGCCGCTCTTCTTGAAACGGCAATATTTCTTTCTTTTGGTATCTACCGCAATCGGAGTCAGATACTTTATTTCACCTTGTTGTTGTGTTGCCATGATCAAACAGTTTTTTGGATGGTTACTATTCTTTTACTTCCTTTGCAGCCTTGGATCTGGCACGTTTCTTCTCGCTGTATGCTAGCATGTGCTTGTCAAAGACTACCGTTAAAAAGCGGAGAATCCGCTCATCACGTTTAAAGGTCACTTCCCATTCCCTGATCAGGGTCGGTTCAGCCTTGAATTCAATCAGATGATAGAATCCTGTAGCCTTTTTCTGAATGGGATAGGCGAGCTTGCGCAACCCCCAATGGTCCTCATGAACGATCTCAGCGCCTTTGCTGACGAGGAACTTCTGATACTTTTCTACCGTTTCCTTCATCTGTTCATCAGACAAAACGGGAGTCATAATGAAAACGGTTTCGTACTGTTTTAACATTTCTCGTTGATTTTAATTAATAGATAGTTTTTTAAAAAGGACTGCAAAAGTACGAAAAATTAATTATACCACCAAATGGGAAAGTTCTTTAATTTTGGCGCGTGACATGTGACGCAATGCGTGACGGGTGACGGGTGACGCGTGACAGGATCTACTATAAGTTGCTTGTATCATAAGTTAAATTTTCTGTTGATGAATCGAAACGACTATCCGAAAATTACACTTTACGTGCTTTTCAGTTTCATGCTGGCTTGCTTTTTCAGCATGAGGGTATTCAACGACGGAATTCCTGGTTGGAAACATATCATTACCAGCGATGGGCGTGGTTACTATGCTTATCTGCCGGCCTTGCTGATAGACCAGGATCCCACATTTGCCAAAGTTGTGAAAAGGGAGGCCAGGCTCCTTGGGTATTTGCATTACAAACCAGGGTATCTGGTGAAGTTTGAGGATCATGTGCTCAACAAATATTTTGCCGGAGAAGCGCTGCTGCTTTTTCCGTTTTTTTTACTTGGGGTTCTATTCTCAGCAATTACCGGAGCAGACATGACTGGTTATTCATTTTTCTTTCAGATTTTCGCCGGACTCGGAGCCTTGTTCTACCTTTTTTCAGGGCTCTTCTTTCTGAAACGAATTTTAGAAAACATGCAGATTCGACCTGCAGTGATCGCGTGGACGCTTATTGTGATCCTGTTTGGCACAAATCTCTTTTATTACAGTTTATGGCAGCCCACCATGTCGCACATATTTTCATTTTTTGCAATCAATGGTTTCCTATGGTTTACCATAAGGGCGATACGGGATTGGAATATAAAATCCGCCTTGCTGATGGGCTTATTCCTGGGTCTGGCTTGCCTGATCCGCCCGACAAACATCATGATAATTTTATTGATTCCTTTTTTGTCAGAATCTGACAAGGAGCTGTTACAGTTTGTTCATAAAGTCAGGGCGAAAAAAATTGCGGGTATTCTTCTGCTTGGCCTCCTTTCAGTTGTCATTTCAATTCAGGGATTGATGTGGTATATCCAAACCGGCCATTTTGCAGTATGGTCTTATCAAAATGAAGGATTTAATTTCGGTCAGCCTGAGATTTTCAATGTATTGTTCAGTTACCGGAAGGGGTTGTTCATTTATGCACCATTGCTTCTGATCTCATTGTTCGGTTTATTGCCATTACTCCTTAGGAAGAGGCTGATGTTTTTCAGCATCGCAGGATTCCTGATGATCAGCACATTTGTTGTGGCCAGCTGGTGGAACTGGTATTATGGCGATGGATTCGGAATGCGGGCCTTTATTGATTATTATGGCATTTTCGCTATCCTCCTCGCCCTGTTGATGAACTGGAACCACAGACGTATCACAGCCATTTTATTCATTTTCCTGCTGACACCAATTGTTGCATTAAACCTTGTGCAAACCTGGCAATATACCCATTTAGTCATCCATCCAAACAGCATGAATGCAGCGAAATACCATCATATCTTCATGAGGACTGATTCCGCTGTGATCAACTGCCTGGGAGGCAATGAAGAAATCGCGGATTATCCCATCAACATGCGTCAACCGGTGAAGGTTTACGAAAATGATTTTGAAAAAGCAGGCGAAGGCTGGATCAACTATTCAATTGTTGAGACCAGTCGCTCCTTCTCCGGAAGCCGTGCAGGATATCTTGATTCGTTGCACCAATTCAGTTCCGGCATCGCCATCAAGGCTGGAGACCTGGGTGCTACACCTGCCTCTTACTTTATATCAGGAGAATTGATGGTTTGGGATAGTCTCCCTGGCGCAAGCAATGGCGCCCTCGTGGTTCTTAGCATGGATACCATTCACAGGGGTGAAAACTGGTGGCAGGGATTCCGGCTGAATGACGTCCCCGTTAAAACCGGTAAAAAATGGCGGAAATGTTCTTTTTCATTGATGCTGCCGGAAATTTCAAACTCTGATGGAATCCTGAAGGTGTATATATGGAATACACAGAAGAAGCCGATGTTGATTGATGATTTTAAGGTGGGGTTTTATGGTAGAAAATAAATCGTGACGCGTGACACGTGACTGCCAACTGCCGACTGCCAACTGCCGACTCAAACTGCCAACTGCCAACTGCCAACAATCCGTATCAACTTTTTTCGAGCAGAGCTACCGCATAGGCGGAGATTCCTTCTTCACGACCGATAAAGCCAAGCGTTTCACTGGTTTTCGCCTTGATTGACAACTGACTCATATCCAAATTCATCAGGGGCGCCAGTGTTTCAAGCATGGCCGGAATGTGTGCACTGATTTTAGGGGTTTGCAGCACAATCGTGGAATCAATATTTACGATATGAAATCCTTTGGCAACAAGCATTTCCATTGTCCTGGACAGCAGTACTTTACTGTCGATCCCCCTGTATTCGGAGTCGTTGTCCGGAAACTGGGTTCCAATGTCGCGTAAGCCGCCTGCCCCAAGTAAAGCGTCGATGATGGCATGAATCAGCGTATCGGCATCAGAGTGCCCTGATGCACCTTTTGCATGTGGGATCAACACTCCGCCTAACCAAAATTCATGGTTAAAATCCAGCCTGTGGGTGTCGAAGCCGAAGCCGATACGAATCATAAATCGGGAAATGGCAAAATTAGTTGGTGCCGCTTGCTTTTTCGGCCTTCTTGGTGTTGTCGAAATTAAACAACAGGGTAAATTGCAATGTGTGTTGCAATGGGTTGTTGCTTTTGACAGGAATCAGATACGAGAAATCGAGACCGAATACGTTGTAACGCAAACCTGCTCCCACGGTAAAAAATTGGCGGTCGCCCTTGTACTTGGATTCATAAAAATATCCTGCACGAACAGAAAACAATTTATTGTACCAATATTCAGCTGCTACTGCCACGCCGATTTCCTGCATTTCCTCCTTGAAGCCATACGGTGCATCATAGAACGATTGAATCATCCCGGTTACCGGAGAAACATCGGGATTCATTCCTTTTGCAATAACGGGTTTCCCATCGGTACCAATCACAACACTGTTGTTGCTGTCAACTTCATACACAGGTGGGGTGGGAACAAGCAATTTGGTGAGATCGAGAGAGACGGATATCCGGTTATAATCATCAATATCCATATCGAACGAAGGGCCTAACCGCAATGTGGTGGGAATGAAGTCACGCACAATGGAAGTGCTGCTATACGACATTTTTGAGCCGATATTGCAGATATTTAATCCAAAATTAATGGAAGAGGCAGTAATGCCTTTTATTTCCATCTCATGATGATAATAAAGTGCCACATCTGCAGCAATCGATGTCCCCGGGCGTACACTTAAGTTCGCCAGATCAACCGGTACCAGGTTTGAATAGATAAAACGACCCGCAACAGCGCCGGAAAACTCCCTGGAAAATTTACGTGAGTAAGTAGCATCGATGGACCATTCATTGGGTTTTACTTCACCAAGTTCATTGCCATCGTTGTCTGTAAACATCACAGCTCCCATTGAAAAAAAACGTAATGACATGGCAACGGCCTGTTTGTCACCAATCTTACCATAGCCGACAACAGATGCCAATCCAATATCATTTACCAGACTGCGTAACCATGGCACATAGCCGATACCGAAGCCAAAACTTTTATCTATGAACGCATATTTTGCCGGATTCCAAAACATGGAATAAGCGTCGGGAGAAGTAGCAGCTCCAACATCCCCCATACCACCTGAACGGGCATCCGGAGAAATTGTAATAAACGGCACAGCGGTAGATATCACGCGGCTGCCATCCTGTGGTTCAGTATCTTGTCCAAAGGTTCTGCTTATTGCCAAAGCAAAAAATAATAGAAATGATAATCTGATCTTCATATGTTGATTTCTAAATAAATAAGTACATGACAATTAAAAGGCCGCAAAATTAACGCTTTTACTTTTCAGATATTGTTACAGAGTGAAAAATGATACGACCCCACCCTAAATCCCTCCCCTGAAATACCTCACCCTAACCCTCTCCTCAAGGAGAGGGAATACTCCCCTTCTCCTTTCAGGAGAAGGGGTCAGGGGGATGAGGTGAATTGAAATTCAGCCTCTCCCCTTTCTTCGTTTCATCAAATTTTCCCTGGTCGTACACAAGATGCCCGTTTACCCAGGTTTGTGTAACCCGCGATTTGAAGGTCACTCCTTCAAAGGGTGACCAGCCACACTTGTATAAAATATTTTCCGGGGCCACCGTCCAGGGATCATCGGGGTCTATCAATACCAAATCAGCAGCATATCCTTTTCGAATAAAGCCCCTGTTGCTGATCCTGTAAAGGATTGCCGGGGCATGGCACATTTTCTCCACTATTTTTTCCACAGATATTTTGCCGAGCTGAAAAAATCCAAACATGGCAACCAATGAATGTTGGATGAGCGGACCACCCGAAGGACAGCCTGTGTATTGGTTTTCTTTCTCCCCTCTCAGATGTGGCGCATGATCGGTGGCGATGAGGTCTATTTTATTGTTCAGCAGTCCGGCGAAAAGCCCTTCACGGTCTTTGGAAGCCTTGATCGCAGGATTCCATTTGATCAGGGATCCGAGATCCTGGTAATCGCGGTCGTCGAACCAGAGGTGGTGAATGCAAACTTCACCGGTGATCTTTTTTTCTGCCTGTGGCAGGTCATTCCTGAGTAAATCAAGTTCTTTGGCTGTTGACAAATGAGCCAGGTGAAGGCGTGAATTGTATTTAACTGCCAGGTTAACTGCCTTTTCTGACGAGCGATAGCAAGCCTCCTCGCTTCGGATCAGGGGATGTGCGGAGGCCGGAATATGTTCGCCGTATTGCATTTTGAATTCGCCAAGATTCCGCTGAACGATGGTTTCCTCTTCGGCATGCACAACGACCAACAACGGT
>JAPLDG010000283.1 GCA_026391845.1 Bacteroidota bacterium
ATGCATTATGTAAACAACCTGCTATGCAACGAGAGTGTTTCCTGTATGTTTGTCACGGTTTTCTATGGTATATTGAATACGCTCACCGGAGAACTTGAATATGTCAATGCCGGCCACAACCCTCCATACCTTTTAACAGGCGAAGGGGTGAAAAAGGTCGAGATGACCGGTGGAACCATCCTCGGTTGTATCGAAAACTTTCACTACAATTCCCGTAAAATCATGATGAACAGGGGAGATCGCCTGTTCCTTTACACCGACGGGGTAACAGAAGCATTTAACGGGCAAAACGAAGCCTTCGGCGATGACCGGCTGAAGGTTTTTTTACAACAAAATCCGATATATACAATAGAAGAGCTGGTCAAGGGTATCCTGAAAGAGGTCAATGACCATTCAACAGGCAATGCGCAATCAGATGATATTACCCTTCTCTCCATCAATTTCAATGGAAGAGCTTAATAAACCATCAGGAATGAAAAAAATTCAAATCATTTTTCTGTTTTCACTGTGCCTGATTGGAAACGTTACATGTACCAGGCAAAAAGAGACCGCCTATCTGCCTCATGGCGGCGAGAAAATTGTTGTCGGGGCCCTCCTCCCGCTTTCAGGAACGGGGTATTCTTCCGGCATCGGAATGGAATGCTCCCTTTCGCTTGCCCAACATGATATTACAGCATATTTAGCAGCATCAGGAATTAACGAAGAGCTGGTCCTTGAAATCGCTGATACAAAAACTGATACAGCAGAAGCGCTGAAGCAACTCAAACTTTTCTATGAAAAAGGAATCCGAATGATCATCGGACCTTACAGCAGTGCTGAACTCTCACACATCAAAAATTTCGCCGACACTTATGGGATGTTGATTGTGAGCCCTTCCAGTGTTGCCGTATCACTCGGCATCCCCAATGATAATATTTTCCGGTTTGTCTCGTCAGATGTGATTCAGGGAAGAGCCATGAGCAAAATGCTGACTGAGGATAAAATCAGGGCGATCGTGCCATTCATTCGTGATGATGTGTGGGGGAACGATCTGGCAGCTGCCACCGGCGCTGATTTTTCCAAAACAGGGGGTATAACCCATCCTTCCGTTAAATTTGAACCGGGCACGACCGACTTTTCCTCTTCCCTCAATTCACTCGACACCGCAGTAGCCTGGGAGTTAGCACATCACAATCCCAATGAAGTTGCTGTGTATATGCTTTCATTTGCCGAGGGAACAAAGATCATGAATGAAGCCAAACATTACGAGAATCTCAACAATGTTTACTGGTATGGAGGCTCTGCTTTTGCTCAGAATGGTTCCATGCCGGAAGATACTGTTGCCTCGCTTTTTGCCTATACCCACGGCTTGCCGTGTCCGGTATTCGGGTTGGATGATGCAGCAAAATACAAGTGGCAGCCATTACGAGACAGGATCGGGAGCCAGATTGGCAGAATTCCTGATGCTTATGCCTTTACTGCCTATGACGCATTGTGGGTGCTGGTCAAGTCATCCCTCTCCGCTGGCAACAATCCATCAATGGCTCATTTTAAGAATATTTTTATTCATGAAGCTGATGGCTATTTCGGCGCTTCCGGAAACACCCAACTGGATACAAATGGTGACCGATCCATTGGAAACTATGATTTTTGGGCAGTAAAAAAAGACTCTGTAACCTTTGCATGGAAAAGGGTTGCGCGATACAATTCCCTCTACGGTACAATCACAAGAATCATTGAGTAAGTATAATGGCTTGATTTCTACAACCTCTTGACAAAAAACACCTTACCATCACCTTCTTTGTAAAAATCGTCGATTTGCGCCTCTTTTGTGTAGATTCGCCCCCCCATCTCTTTGATCATCCGGTGGGTTTCTCCTATCAACAGATTGCCAATCCCTCTGGCACGGTAGTCATCGTGTGTGGCAATCCAATACAGGTCAAAACTGCCTTCAGTAGCCGCAATAGGGCCGAAACAGCTGTACGACACCGTCTTACCGTCCACTTCTGCAAACAGGAAATGGTAATCGCTCTGGTCGGCATGATCCAGCCTGTCCTGAACCAATTCCACCGCGACCGGAACCTCAAAATCGTAAAAAAATCCAGTGGAAACGATGATATCTCTAACGATTTCAACATCTTCTGAACGAACGTCTGAACGAAAAGTGATCATGATATGTTATTTTAATTACCTGATTGCATCTTCCAGAATCCTTTCGATTACCTCTTCAAACGCCAGCCCTCGCTGTTTTGAAGCAGCCATAAACCCGCCCGATTCAGAAAGGCATGGATTCAGGTTTATATCGATTACCAGCGGAACCGATTTTTGGGTTACCCTGAAATCGATGCGTACATATCCCTTAAAGCCCAGTTCAGTCCAGCATTTCTGACAAATGGCGATCAATTCATTTTTCAGAGGGCCATCCTCTTTGCTCAGCCGGAAGGTCCTGCGGGTGTGAGAATATTCAAACGACTTGTCATCCCATTTTGACTTATAACCCATCATTTTTGGTTTTCCCTCAGGATAGTCATGAAAGGTCATTTCAGCCAGTGGAAGCACCTCTGGTCCTTTGGCGCTGTAAAGGATAGAAATATTAAACTCCCGACCTTCGATAAACTCCTCAATAAAATAGTGCTGCTGGCTTTTCAGGCCGATTTTCTTGATGAATTCAACATCAGAACCCTTGAAAACGCAATCTTCTTTTTTTTGCGGTAAAAGTTTATTCGCTTCATCCAGGGTAAAACCTTTTGGAGTCCTCACTCCGATCGCATTCAGTTCTTTTTTTGCAAGATACTTATTGGAACATTGAAACATGGGGATCAAAGGAGACCCGGTGTACGGAATTCTTACAAAATTCAACACCGAATTAGCCAGAAAGGTGAACTCTCCCTTGTTCCCGATGGTCTCTGCAAGATTGAAGATTATATCCGGCTTGATTCTCTGGATTTGGTTGATGGCTTTCTTTAAATTCAGGTCTATTTCCAGGTACCTGACTTCATATTTAAGATTCTGTAACGCGGTTGTTACAAGTTTGACCTGCTCAATAACATCCGATTCATCATCTTTCGGTATTTTGGATAGTTTGTTGTAGAGTATCAGGATGTTTTTTTTCATTTTCGGGACATTGATGTTACAGCAGTCCGGCTCTTTTTCTGGCCGAATGCATGATTTCCGCGATAATTCTCTCAAAATCATAGCCATGCATGTATGCGAGGATAGGCAGGTCGGAATGAACCTTATCGAGGCCTGCCAATGGATTTACTTCGATAAAATTCGGAACGCCAAATCTGTCAACCCGGATATCGACCCTCCCGCCATCACGACAACCTAAAACCTGCCATGTTTTCAACGCCAGAGCCTGGCACCTTTCGGTAATTTCCTGTTCCGGGATTTGATATTCAACCGCTTTCAGGTAATCAGACTTGGTTTGATAAGAATAAATATTTTTCGTATCCTCCTCCTTGAAAAGAATCTCCATGAGGCCGATGGCATAACTCTCATTTCCGGTCCCCAGAATTCCAACTGTAAATTCCCGGCCAGGCAGGAACTCTTCAACCAGCAATCCCGACGGATAACGGGGAAGTAAATCACGGCATATCTGAAACAACTCCCCCGAATTCATCACCTTCGACAAGGCATTGATTCCCTTCCCTGTACCTTCCGCATTCGGCTTTACAAACAACGGAAACGGCAGGTCAACCGTTGCGCAATCTTCCAGTTTGTCGATGATGGTAAATCCCGGGGTCGGGATTCCGAAATCCCTCACAACACGCTTTGTCATTCCTTTGTGCAAGGTCAGGGAGAGAACCAGCGGGTCTGAAAAGGTATAAGGGATCTGAAAAATGTCAAGCAATGCCGGAACCTGTGCCTCGCGGCCAATTCCATGCATCCCTTCGCAGATGTTGAAAACCATGTCCCAGCGATTACCAAGGGCCAGACGCTGAATCAGGTGACGAACATGACCGATCCGATCCGTTTGGTAGCCCAGCGTTTGCAGTGCCTGATCGATGTAATCAATGGTGCTTTCACGGTCAAATTCCGCTGTCTCCTCTTCGCTGTAGCCCTCTTTCAGGTAATCTGCCCTTAGATCATACGTTAATCCGATTTTCATGGGCTACTGGGTAAAATCAGGGTATCTGAATAACCTGTCTTCGTAGTTTTTCAGTACAACATAGTTATCTTCACGTCCGACAAGATAATCAGGCAGCAATGGAATTTTACCTCCGCCTCCTGGAGCATCGATCACATAAGTTGGAACTGCATAGCCACTCGTATGCCCGCGTAACCCTTTGATGATTTCAAGCCCCTTTTCAATCGTGGTGCGAAAGTGTCCTGATCCTACCACCGGGTCACATTGGTACAGGTAATACGGGCGTACCCTGATTTTCAAGAGGGCATGCATCAGGTTTTTCATCATCTGAACATCATCATTGATGTCTTTCAGCAATACTGTCTGGCTCCCCAGGGGAATACCCGCATTGGCCAGCCTCTCGCACGCTTCTTTCACTTCCAGGGTTACCTCATCCGCATGGGTGAAATGAATACTCATGAAAAGCGGGTGGTATTTCTTCAGCATGTTGACCAGCGGGCGGGTGATGCGTTGCGGCAGGACAGCCGGAACTTTGGTTCCGATGCGGATGATCTCCACATGTGGAATACTGCGCAGGCGTGAAAGCAGGTACTCTACGTGCAGATCGGGCATCGTAAGCGGATCGCCGCCTGAAACCAGCACATCCCGAACCTCCTTATGCTGTTCGATATAATTCAAACCTGCCTCCCAGGCCTTCACACCGATATGGCATTTGTTTTTTGCCACCATCCGCGTACGGGTGCAATACCTGCAATAGGTTGAACAAAATCCTGTTACCAGAAACAACTCCCTGTCGGGATACCTGTGAACAATATTCGGAACCGGGCTGTCATGTTCTTCCGACAAGGGGTCTGAAGCTTCGCCGCTATGCAGGAGAAATTCATCGAAAACAGGAACAACACTTTTTCGCAGCGCCTGTTCCGGGTTATCCGGATCCAGAAGACTGATATAATAGGGTGAAATCCGCAATGGCAATGACTGTCCTTTGGCGCCATCCGGTTTTACCTCATTATCAGAGAGCCGGATATACCGTGCCAGTTGTTCAATAGACCGGGCGCTGTTCCTGATTTGCCAGTGCCAGCTGTTCCAGTCTTTGATTGTCGCTTCCGGAAAATAGCTTTGCAAAAACGCAAGCGAACGATCGCTGATGGAAGTTTTATCGCGATCAACGCGTGACTTTAAATATTCATCTAAAAGGGATGCTTCATCTATAAAGGTGGGCTGACTTGGGGGTTCTTCTTCTTCTGATAATTCTATGGGTGGGATAACCAGTTTTTCTGTTGGATTTTTTTCCATTGTTTTTTTCTCGGTTAGGAGGTTAAAATTAATGATGCCCTCTACCTGTATTTTCCATTGTTTTTTTCTCGGTTAGGAGGTTAAAATTAATGATGCCCTCTACCTGTATGATAAATGTTTAAGTGTTTATAAACCAATTTATTATATTTCAATCTAGAGATCATCGTGCACACAGAAAATTCAACTGCAAATAGGGTGCAAATTTATGTACATTTGACACCTCCAAACGATTATTTTTCAACAAAATTTTGTTAATAAAACTCTCCCTGAATGAAATTATTTACCCGTCATTTCGGAACAGGTCAGCCTGTCATCATTTTACATGGTTTATTTGGCCTTTCAGATAACTGGGTTACCTTTGGCCGCCAGTTATCCGACCATTATTCCGTATTCATTCCCGACCTGCGCAACCATGGGCAATCACCTCACAGCAAGGTGTTTGATTTCCCTTCCCTGGAAAATGACCTTATAGAAATGGTGGAAGAAAACAACCTTGAAAACATATTTCTGATCGGACATTCGCTTGGCGGGAAAACAGCCATGTTTTTCACCCTTCATCACCCTGAACTTGTAAAAAAGCTGATAGTGGTTGATATTTCGCTTCGGAAGTCTCCGCCCGACAGGGAGCATCAGCAATTGCTCAATGCCATGATGGCTGTTGATTTCGGCGAAGCAAAATCAAGAAGTGATGTCGACAGGCAATTATCATCAATTGTAAAAAGTAACAGGTTGCGGCAATTCCTCCTGAAAAACGTTTACTGGCGTGATCGCCATTCGCTCGATTGGCGGCTCAACTTACAGGTTATCAACGACAACCTGTTATCAATTTTCGAAGGGGTCGATGCTTCCGGGAACTATTCCAAAGCAGCGTTATTTATTCGTGGCGGATTGTCAGATTATATTCTGGATTCAGACCTGGATGACCTGAAAACGAAATTCCCCGGGGCGGAGGTGAAAACCATTGCGAATGCTTCACATTGGGTTCACGCAGATGCTCCCGGGGAATTCTATACCCTGGTGAAAAATTTTCTTGACCGCTAGTTAATAGCGGGTAATCTCAATCTTGGATATCGCACTCTTGAAGGTCAGGAAAATCTTATTCTTCCCCGTGGGAAAATTGGCTGTCTGGTAAATCCCATCCCCTTTTTTTGTAAAGCCATCGAATTCCTTGCTGATCATGAAAGATTCAGATTTAATCTGACAACCTGATTCTTTGGGTATCTCAACCTTTATGGAAGATGCGCCGGCATTGAAAGTCATGACCGTCAAGGGGTTCTTGTCCCCGATCTTGATGTCAATGGAAGAAGCTCCTGCATCAATCGTTGTCGTGTCTATTTTGTAATCCCTCAGATCCATCAGAATTTCAGCGGCTCCGATGTCAAAGTCAAGATTCCACGCCGGATTTTCGTTGAGTTTAATCTCAACTTTATTCTCATTCACTGAGTGCCTGATACCCGACTTCTCCAGGGAAAGATTGATTTGCTTCCGGCCATTTTCATTGGCTGTGGTGATCGAATAGTTGCCGATATCTCCCGTTTTATTGAATGAAAGAAAATCGGAGGTCACTCCTTCCAGATCAAAACTGCCTGCAGCCGCGTCAAGTTTCAGTACACCCTTTCCGGTCAGTGAATCATAGGGTACACTCAGGTTTTGCGGCTGATAGTTATAGGTTGCAGTCGTATCTTCTTCATCTTCCCAATCCCTGTTGGAAAAACCACGAAAATTGTGAAAATGAAACCAGGGAGACCGCTCTGAAATCCGGTTGAAAAAGATGACGGTAAATGCGAGAACCACCACAAGCGCGATGATTTTCAGCCCGTCCTGAATCGGTAAAACCGAGATGCCCCAAAGGATCAGGATCAAAGGCCACAGGCTCCATAAGGTCCGAAAACCAAATTCCAACACCCCGAAATTGTTTAGCATAAACAGAATCCCGATCGCTATCAGGATAAATGCCCAAAATACATGACGATATTTCATTGGTACAGGGTTTTAGGATTGGTTTGTATTACGATTTCTTTTTGTAACTGCATTGAGCAGCAATCCCACGCCGACAACGATGAGGATTACCGGCCATAGGTCGCCAAAATTGACTTGTGGAACAAATTCATCGGCCAGAAACAGCACACCAAGGGTGATGAGCACCATGCCGCCGATAAAACTCCCTTTGTTCCGTTGTTTGGTTTGTGGTGGCGGAGGTGGTGTCGAATAGGTTGTTTCAGCTTTTGGCGCTTCCGTTGTGTTTGCGTCAGATGTTGCAGTGAAGTCAGGAGATCCGGAGTTTGATGGCTGAGAATCCGGTCCCGATGGATTTACAAAGGGCTGAAATCTGGCTGGATTTTCCGGTGTAACGATCCACAGAACAAGGTAGATGAGGAATCCGCCCCCTCCTGCAAGAGTAAGAATGACAAAAGCGAGACGGATGAGAAGAGGGTCTATGATAAAATATTCAGCAAGGCCGCCTGCAACACCTGCAAATTTGCGATCGGAAATACTTCGATATAAACGTTTCGGTTCCATGATAAGGGTTATTTGATTGATTTCCGGGTTTAGACGATATCCGGATGAATTGGTTACAATAAAAAATGGAAGATGCGTCTAAGATATCTGATCCTGCTTTTTACGGTACATCCGGGAAGAAATTGCAACACTTATTTCAAACAGGGCATATAGCGGCAAAGCAACAATCAACTGGCTGAAGACATCCGGACTGGGTGTAATGATTCCGGCGATGACCAGGATGCCGATCATGGTATGCTTTCGGTATTTCCTCAGAAACCTGGGAGAGACAATGCCAATCTTTGTCAGAAAAAGGATTAATACAGGAAGCTCAAATAACAGACCCATCAGGAGTGTCATGAGGGTGATTGAGCTGACATAGGATGTTAAGGCGATTTGGTTTGAAACGGCCGCACTCACTGCGTATCCCCCTAAAAAATTGATCATCAGCGGGGCAACGATGAAATAACTGAACAAAACACCCACGATGAACAACAACGAAATAATGGTTACCGCTCCCCTCGAACTGATGATCTCCTGATCATTTAACCCGGGTTTGATGAACCGCCATAATTCCCAGAGAACATAAGGCAGCGCAATGATAAGTCCTGCAACCAGTGAAATGTTCATGTGAGAGGTGAATTGACCGGCAAGATTGATGTTGATCAGCTGGAATTGCGATGGATCGATACAGAGTGAAGGCATCGAAAACCATTCACCAAGTTTGCAGAAGGCCCGGTAGGTGATGAATGTTTTTGATTTCGGGGCAAGGATGATGTCATCGAAAAGAACCTCCTTGAATGCAAATGCAACAATGGAAGTGACCAGGATGGCGATGATGATACGCCAGAGTGTTCCGCGCAATTCATCAAGATGTTCCCAGAAAGTCATCTCTTTTTCCTCATCCGGCTCTGCGGAGTATGATTGTTTCATCAGTTACATTTAAGGCAGACAAAGATATAGATAAAAAAAATTCATCGTAACGATTGCAATGAGGATATAAATTTGTATTTTTGAATAAATAAATTCATCATGGCCGAACAACGCGAAATTATTCTTGAACAGATGCTCAAGGTTTTAAAGGATATTGAGACAAACACCTGCGATAAACAATTCTTTCCGGACACGAATCTGCTGGAGAAGAAACTTGATCATATCATCGACCTCCACGAAAAAGAGATTGAACTGCTGAAAGTCCTTGGCAACGATCGTTGCACCTGCAAAAAGAACAAGGCCCATAAGCCCAAAAAGGAAAAGAAGGAGAAGAAAGAAAAGAAAGTGAAGAAGACCACCAAGTCCTGAATTACTCGCACTTTGTTTTAACTGAAGTACCCTGTCCTTTACGGTAACGGTGTTGCATTTGGCCATTCTGCATGGGGCAACCATACAAATCGCGGTAAAGGGCTGACAGCCTTTGCACCTGCTTCGGCGTACAAACGCCTTTCAAGGCACCAAACTGTTTAATATTTTCCAGCTGAATTTTCATCTGCAGCAATGTGAGTTGATTTGTCAGTGCATTCAACTGCACGGTGTCAGGCGACTCTTTTTCCAATTCGGTAAGGATTGCCGCCCTGGTTTCTTTGATTGCGGTGACAATTGGTTCAGCCGATTCCGTGTAAGTTTTATTAATGGCGTTGACTTGCAAGGTTTGTTCAGCCGACAGGTTTAGCTCATCGCGGAAGGCAATGCATTGCTGTTCCTCGGGGGTGCAACATGCTGCCGGAACCGGTGTTTTTGTAAACATGAAAAAGCTGATCAGGGCTGAAATATTGATCACAACCAGGATAATCAGGA
>JAPLDG010000007.1:0-33188 GCA_026391845.1 Bacteroidota bacterium
GGAGTTAAGAAGGTGATTGATTTTCTTAAATCATCATTCGATGGTAGCATTTCGGAAGCTGAAGAGAAGATCAACTTCTGATGATTCGGGAGTTCCACCCTGAGGGGCGGAACTCCCGTTTTTTATGATCGTAATGACAATAGGCTTTCATTTTTTCTATCTGGATCAATCCACTTGATCTTTGTTTGTTGCTAAATCATTTAGTTTGAAGCCAATTATGTTCCTTTTTCTTGATCTTAATTGGGCTTCTTCCTCCACATGATAGAGCAGCCTTTTGCTGTAATCAGTAGTTTCGGCAAACAAAATATTATCAATTAGGAACTTTTTCTTGATATTCTGAATCTGTCCTCCACTGAGCGAGTATTTCCCGCTAATCTCCTGCAGTAATGCCTCGGTTATATCGGGAAATTCATTTTTAAGAATTTTAAGCCGGATTTCTTCGTTTGGGGTCTGAAAGTTCAGTTTGTACAGCATCCTCCGGTCGAATGCTTTGTCAATATTGGCAATCAAATTAGTGGTGGCGATAAATATTCCCTGAAAATCTTCAAGTTCCTGTAACAGTATGTTCTGCATGGCGTTCAACATTTGATCAACAGAGTTATGTGTTTGCTTTCTTTCTCCTAAAATCCCATCCGCTTCATTAAAAAAAAGAATTGGGGTAATTCTGAAATGTTTAAGGGCAGCCTGGTACTCTTGGAACACCTTCTTTAGGTTCTTTTCCGATTCGCCTACCCACTTGTTTTTAATCTGCGAGATCTCAACCTGCAATATGGTTCTTCCGTGAATTCGTGCAATTTGCTTTACCAACTCTGTTTTCCCGGTGCCCGGTAATCCGTAAAACAACATTGTCAGACCAGGTTTCATGCCTTTATTGGTAAATCTACTTTCCATTTCAGAAAAGTTGCCAGGAGCCATGAAATCTTTTATTTCATCAACAGATCGCTGGTTTTCGGGATTAAAAAACAACTCCTGCTCCCGAATCTTACTAGGATCATGTATCTGACAAAATTTCGAGACAAATATTGAATTGTCCCTTGATGAAAGATCATCGCCAAGTTCGGTTAGAATCCTGTCTCCAAGTACCATAGATGAAAAATCAGCCAATCCGGGATTCGTAAAACGGATAAAGCCATCCCGCAGTATCGCACTCCTGTGATCCTTTATCTGACAGAGCAAAAAACGTGTCTCTGAAGAATCGCACGTCAATGATTCCAGGATTGTATTTAAATCAAACTCCTTCTGGCCAAGGAGAAATTCAGCGCTAAACAAAAACAAGATGAACTTTTCAATTTCGTTCAAACTGGTATCATTGATGATATTTTCCACAAATGGACAAACGCAGAACCGTTCAATGTCAGTCAGGAAATCCCTGTTGTGATAGTTGCTATGGGAATAGCGATCAGCCCGGATGATCTTACGGATAGCCGATAATATTTCCGGCAGAGTTCCCGGTACAGGTACAATCAACTTTTCGGGGTCGTTTTGCGTGACGGATTCGATCACTTCTCCGGCAACTATGAATTCCGTGTTATTCCCAAAGTGCCTATCCCTTGATCTGACCATTATCCATCCGGCTTTTCGGAGTTCTGCCAAGGCACAGTTTATCGTGATAAAATCCAGGGGATTAAATCCTAAAAATCTCATGATCCTTTTAATAGAATCCGTATCCTCCATGATCTCATTACATATCATCACAGAAAGTAATGCGGCTGTTTTTTGATCCTTTCCGAAAAATCCCGATAAGACTGAAAGATCTGCCTCGACTGCGGACAACTGTTCCTGGTTCTTAAATAGGTCTTCTCTTTTTTCGTATACTGCGCTAATACTTTTCAGGATAGGATTATTCATGTCAATTTGCATGGTATATAGATTTTTGTTGTTTGAATTGCAAATTTAATTCGGCACTCCATAACCTAATTATATTGCAATTATTAATGAACTTTTTGTTGCGAGAAAACATCGACTGCGTTCTTGTTTATTTCATATAACTTTGCTTTTACATTTACTTGTGTACTAACAAACATCCCATGCCCGTAAACAAAAACGCATACAAACGCTACCTGATCATTCACAATCTTCTGGAAAAGTCGATTGGCTATCCCATCCCCAAAGACCGGATACTCAAAAGACTTGAACTTGCGGGATTCAAAATCTCCTCATCCATGTTCGAGAAAGATCTGGAATCACTGCGAAAAACCTTTAACCTGCCGATTAAATACGATTTTGCAAACCAGGGTTATTGCTATACCGATCTTGATGTCAGTTTTGATATCCCCATGAGTGATGATGTAATAAAAACCATTTATGGAGCGCTAAGTCAGTTGGCTCTATTTCAAAATACGAAAGCCTTCAGGAATGCAAAAGAATCACTTGAAAAGATCATGTCCCGTCTTGAAATTGATCTGAAAATGCCCGTTCCAGGAAAGGATGATATCATCTTTTACGAACCCCAGACAAAGTTTTGTGGCAGCGAATGGATTACATTTATCATGTTTAACAATCATTCTGATCATAATTTTGAACCGTATGCTTTAAAAGAAATTTCAGGCCGCTGGTATGTCCTGGGTGCCGAAAATGAAAAGGTGGCTGTCTATGGCCTTGACAGGGTTGTAAATTTAAAAATCAGTGATCACTATTATACATTCAATGAAGTTTTCAGAAATAAGCTATTTCATAAAATTAGGTATTCCGTAGGTCATCTTGATTTCACAAAAAGAACTCACGAAGTTCAACTTCTTTATGACAACTCAGTCGCTCATGAAGTCCTTTCTACGAAAATCCCTCAGAGGACGATGTTCATGGATGAACATAACCTCTTGATTTCCGTCAAAGTCAGTATCCATGAAGATTTTGTCCGAAGAGCTATCCTTGCCTATGGAGACAAGGTTGTTGTAACTGGACCTCCGTTCGCAACAGACCTGGTGTTAAAAATACTTAACGCCACTTTACACAGGTATGATGACTATTCCAAAGAGCATAATGAAAAAGACAAACCTGCAGATACAAAGCACTCGCAATAAAAGTACATTTTACCTGGCTCTAATCCCAATCACTGCATTTAGCAAACATGCAAAATCCCCGATGGATTTGCGATCTTGCCCGATGGCAAAACGCCATTTTGAATCTTCACCTGTTTCCTTCATTTTCTGGCTTAACACCGCACAGGAACTAATAAATTCATCGTGGGCAACGGTTCGATCATAGTCAAGTTCAAGCTGCTCATTCAACTCAGCATAATACCAGTCCACCCGGATCCGGGAATAAATTATAGCCCGTTCCATTAAAGTATTGAACTGTTGCGTGTGTTTTGAGCCTTCCAATGTTTCAAATATTTGCATTGCTTGATTCAGTTCCATTTTTTTCCTTTTACTGGTTTGTAAAGGTATCTGACTTCAGGATTAATCCTCCTCAACATAATATGGTTCAAAATTGCCCTTCGGCCATTCCTCATTGTTATCCGCATCAACGATTACCATGACCCTGGCACCATCCCATTCTGACCAATACAGATATCCACAGCCTGTTTCTCTGGCCAAACTTTTGGCATCTTGTTCGTTTTTGGCATCAAATAAAACCATCTCCTCTTTCCCAGTTTCAATTTCATTTCCTTTTATATCCAATGGAATGCGTACAACTTTTTTCAAGGAATCTTTATCCCTGTGACTTATCGCTGTTGCATAACTTGCCGGGATGATCGCAGCAAACATTGGAGCAACCTCCGGGTTCAGCAACCATAATCCAATTTCTCCCGGCCCATAAATCTTGTCGATTTGGTTTCCGTTTTCATCATTGATTTCGAATGCATAGTTCAGGTACTGTTTCATATCTGTCATTGTATGTGTTTTTAGTGACTGTTTAAATTAAACTTTGTAAAAAGACGTGTGCGATTACTTAGCAGGCTTTAGGTATCCCCATTGACACTGGCTGCATTTCTTCCCTCCCGAAGAGTAAGGTCCTTTATGATATGCCACACATCCCGGACAAACCCGGAAGTTGCATTTATCGCAGACGTACCAGGAAAAATTAACAGGATACTGCTTCCCGCATGCCATACAAGAGATCAAATAGTGCATAGGTTTTTGTTTTTAAGGGTTTGTTAAAACTTGATGGTGCAAAGGTAAAGGGGTCCAACATAATGTATTTATGGAGAGTAATAATAGCAACAAAAAAATTGAATTTCTGTTTTGCCGACAGAAAAAATAGTAACGTAAATAGATTGCGTTGTGACTATTTACCTTTGTCCCAACTGATTTATCCAAACAAATAATAAAAAATCATATGAACCCGTATAAGAGTGACAAATAGATTAGCTTTGAATGTGTTTTAGATTTTAACATAAAAATATGATGACAATTCATTTTTCACAGTACTTTGACGAAGGTGTATTCCTTGGGGAAAATATTGAAGAGCAGCCTTCGGTCAATATCAGTTACCTAGGTTCAATGGGATTACTTGGGTTCCTTGAAAGGGAACTCGGCCTGACCGGTGAATATCCGACCACTTTCGAGCGCGCCAGCAAATATGCTGCTGCCTTGGAAAAACATTTGACAGAAGCACCAGATGCCTTTTATGCGGATGCCTTTAAGACCGATGAAATGGGAGTTGCCCGGGACCTGATGAACTGGCGTGATGACCTGGTTTGGCTGGGATGGAAAAAATTGTCTTTTAATAATCAGCCTCAGCGGTTAAAAACGCTTGCCCTGGTTGAGTTACACTTCATTGACCGCCATTTTCATTTTGGTGTTGTCGATCGATGGCAGGATGTACTTGAATCGTTATTGAAAGATGTTAAGTCCATCCAAATTCAACTTATCATCTATGATGATCCAGAGCTGGTACATCCTTTTTTCAAAAAGTTGTTCCATCAATTGAATAATTGCGTAAGCTTTAAAAAGCTGAATGACAACGTCACCATTGATCAAAACAACCTGGGCATGGTGAAGAAACTGCTGCTTGGAAAAGTTCCAGGGGATGACCAACTCAAGCCACTTTCAGAAGACACCTCCTTTTCGATCCTGCGACTGAAAGACAACCACCTTGCAGCCGATGTGCTGGCAAACCAAATCAAACAAGGTTTTAATCCTTTGGTCATCAATAACGAAAACAAAATATTTGATTACTATCTGTTGGCCAATGGGCTGCCTGCTTCTGGTTCCACATTGACTAATTCAAATCCTCTTATCATTCAGCTTTTCAAACTGATCCTTGTCGGACTGATAGACCCGCTCAATGTTTACAACCTATTATCCTTACTCCAATCCCCATACTCCCCGATTCCAAAAAAATTATCCCGGGTTCTTGCCCGTCAGCTTATTGAGAAACCAGGAGTAGATAGTTTACAATGGAAAGATACCATCAGAAACTTTTTTACTGATTTGCAAAAGGAAAATCCTGAGGATAAAACGCTGAAGAATAAACAGGAGGATATCGCCTTATTCCTTTCGTTCAACCATGAACCGACCATCGATGTCACCCGGATTAAAGATGTTTATGCATCTCTGAAAGGCTGGGCTGATAAACATTCCCTGCTTAATATATTTGAACACACAGAGGAAGAAAGAGATCAGTTTGCCTGGTTAAGCAAACTTTCAGGAGCCATTCTTCAGAAAATCCAGAATGAAACAGAGCCATACACCGGGACCAGGTTGCTGAAAATGGTAGAAAGTATTTATGAACCAGCCTCCTTCCCCAATGAAATAACACAGGCAGGCTCAGTTGAAAGGGTCAGTTCGCCTGGCGGCCTGCTTGCCAACCGTGATCAGGGCGGAGCACCATGCTTTTTTATATTCCGGTGAAATTGAATTTTTACACCAACATGGTATTGATACCTGGCTGCCTGCCAACCAGGTGAAAATAGCATACGGGAAATTAAAGAGAGGGATCCTTGCAGCAGAATCGAAATGCATACTGGTTGTTGTTGAAAAACACGATGGCGAGGAAACCGCCACTCATCCTGTCATTTCGGAGATCGGTGCCGGATTTCAAAATATCAGCCAGATTATTGCAAACTTCAATGAGATTGAATTACTGACAAAGGTCGCCATGGAGGTAAGCATTACAAGGAGAATCAACTTGCCTGAACCAAAAACCAGATGGCAGATCAGCAATCCTGATAAACTTTCAAAACGCATAACAGAAAGCGCCTCAAGTGTCGAAAAATTGATTCAGACCCCCTTTGAATGGGTCATCCAATACCAGACGAAACTGGATAGCGGCAATTCGTTCACCCTGCCTGATTTGTCAATTTTACGGGGGAATATTGCCCATACAACAACAGAATCCATTTTATCGGAACTTAAAAATGATCTGAATTTTAAATTGACCGATGCTCTTATTGAAGAACGGTTAGCCACTAAAATCAGGGAAGAGGGGCTTGTTTTCATGCTTACAGAAAGGAGGTTTGAACACGAGGAGCTGGTAAGAAAATACAAATACGCCATCCGATCGCTTGTTTCAATCATTACTGACAATGAATTAAACATAATTGGCTGTGAACATTTTGCAGAGAAAGATATTCCCGGAATCGGCCACGTTGCAGGAACAATGGACCTGGTGCTGGAAACCAATCAGGGCCAACAGATTATTTTTGACCTTAAGTGGTCAAAGAACAACAAAAAATACCAGGCTAAATTAGAGGAGGGCAGATCAGTTCAGTTGGCAATCTATCATAGCCTGCTTGGCACCGATCCGAAGACCGGGTATTTCATGTTTGACAATGGAAAGCTATATACCGGGCAGCACTTTAGAGGGGAGCATATTGTTCCTGTGACTATTCCGCAGGATCTTAACGAACAGGGTGTTCTCCTGCAAACTGTTAATTCAATAGCATATCGTTGGGATGAACTTGCTATCGGGGAGATAGAGATCGGAGACAATACGAGCGTATCAGACCTTCCATATTTCAATGCCATTGAGGAAAATCAACTGATTCCTTTTGAAATGGATAAAAAGACAAAAGTAAAGTATGGTGACGCCTATAGCGGGCTGGAATTATTTAAAGGAATTATTGAATAGAAACACAAAGTTGAAGATGAAAAATATAACCTTTATCAATGCCGGTGCCGGCAGCGGAAAAACGTACAGTCTGACCGACCAGCTATACCATACTATCAATAATGACATTTGCAGGGGAGACCAGGTTTTGTTGACCACCTTTACAAAGCGGGCAGCTGAAGAGATCAGGCAGCGAGCGTATTCTAAACTTCTTGAAAAGGGAAAGACCGGGGATGCAATAGCCTTGCAGAATGCCTATATCGGAACCATTCACTCGGTAGGATACCGTCTGATCAAGAAATTCTGTTACATGATCGGTATGTCTCCAAACATCAAGGAACTGTCAAAGGAGGATGCTGATTTTTATTTTTCCCAGGCCATTTCTGAAATCCCAACAGTTGAAGAACTGAATCAACTGGCTGCTCTTTCTGAACGGTTTCTATTTCAAGCAAAGGGAGATCAAAACCATAGTGCATTCGATCCCTGGAAATGGAAAGAGCATATTCTGACCATCATCAACGAAGCTAGAAGGAATAACATTGCAGATCTGACCTTGAGTGGATTGAGCTTTATCAAATCCATCGAGTTTATAAATTCCATTTTCGGAATTGGCTCAACTCAATCGTTGAATTTTGCGAAAATTACAACTGATGTATCCGCAATTCTTCTGTTTCTTGAAAACCTTCCTGACCCAAGGAACGGGGGCAGAAAAAAGGAGGGAAAAAAACTGGAGGCCAACCTTTACGGCAGAAAAATTTCATATTCAGATTTTATTGACATTTTTGATATTGCAAACGACATCATAGCTCAAAAGGATCCATCCAATGTGAATGCCCAAAATTTGATAAATGACCTGGGAGCGTTTTACCGTTCCAAAACCATACAGGATGACATGTCGGCATATACCGCATTGATCTTCAAAATTGCAGGTGATTGTATTACCGCTTTTTCAGAATACAAAAGAGAACATGGATTGGTGGATTATACCGACATGGAGACCCGGTTTCTTGAATTGCTGAACATCCCAACTGTACAAACTGAACTTAAGCAAACCATCAAGCTGGTGATGGTAGACGAATTCCAGGATTCAAACCCCATCCAGTTGAGCATCTTCATAAAGCTTGCTGAAATTGTTGACCAGAGTATCTGGGTGGGTGATCCTAAACAGGCGATTTACGGGTTCAATGGTTCAGATCCTGTATTGGTAAGCAATCTGTTGAAGGTGTTTTACGAACAAAACGACTGTAACCTCAAACTGCAATTGCTAAAAAACTCATGGCGCTCGAGGGGCGACCTGGTAAACCTGACCAACAAAATGTTTGAAGTTTGCCTGGAAGATCAGTCTTCACCAGTTCTGATAAATAAAAATGACATCCTGGGTGATGGAAAATCCATTCAGCCCTGGATCGCAGAGAAGTTCGGGGCAAAGGAACAGGTTACCCTAGCCGCCAAGGATACGATAGGGCTGATCCCGGTCCGCAATGACAAGGCTGATGGATTTATCCCTGATGAACAACAGCTTGCATTGAACCACTGGCATTTTATAAATGAGATCAAAGGGGCGGGAAACATTAATAATTTTAACTATTATCTTGCAAGGAGGATCAAAGATCTTATCGCAAAAGAACAACCTGTTTTTGATAAATCAATCCAAAAAACCAGGTCGATGCTGCCCTCGGATATCGCTGTTCTTTGCAGACAAAACAAGGAGGTAAAAGAGCTAGCCGCCGAGCTGATGAAGAACGGCATAGAGGTGGCAGCCAGTATTGACGGGTTATCCATTACAGCCGAATACCGGCTTATGATCAACATTCTCAATTACATTGCCGATTCCTCAAACTCACTGGCCGTTACGGAAATTCTGTTGCTAATCAACAAAGACAATGCCTTTACTGCGGAGTCTGTAATAGAAAAAAGACTTGATTTTATTTCCGATAGTCCGGCCCGTACCGATGAAAATGGGCGGGAATACTACGATTATGTATCAAAATGGGGAAAGGACGATGAGTTCGTTCAAAAACTGGAACTTTTTGTAAATAGTTCCTTTCACCTCTCCGTTCCGGAACTGATTGAAAAAGCAGTTGCGGAGTTGGAAATAGTAAAGCATATTTCAGCCTGGGAAAAGACGGAACAGCGAAAGTCAAATATTCAGCAAATGATCTTGTATGCACATAATTATGATGATTATTGCGTAAAGCTTAACATCGCCTCCAGCCTTGCAGGTTTTGTGCAATGGTTGAAACTGGGCCAGGAAAAAAACCTGCAGGCTGCTTCCGTCAATCAGAATGCTGTGAATATTACAACCTATCATAAAGCCAAAGGACTTGAATGGCCCTGCGTGATCTTAACCAGTTTGGGTCATGATCACGATTTCAAAACACTTCAAAAGGATTTTTTCAAAACCTCGGTAAAAATGTCGGCGCCTCTCGATATTGAAAATCCATTGAATAACCGATATATCAATTTCAGTTTCTGGCCTTTCGGATCTAAAGGGAATATCATGGGCTTCGAAGATGAAATCAAAAATTCCGAGGCTTTCATTGAAGTGCAAACAGCTAAAATAAAGGAGATCAAAAGGCTGTTATATGTTGGTATGACCCGTGCAAGGGATTATCTTATAACAACAAGTTTCCTCAAGAAAGAGGCCAAATGGATGAACTTGGTCAATGACCAAGAAGGTAACTGGAGTCTTGAAAACATGACACAACAGAATACAGCATCCACCCTTCTTGACCTTTTCGATCATGGAATCATGGTCAACTACCAAGTAATACCAGATGACCGTGCTGAATTCATTTACGAATATGATGCACAGGAATACAAACCGGCAACCTATTTTGCAAAAGAGGCTGTAAATGACTACCCCCCAAAATTCATTTCGCCAAGCAAATTGAAAGAAACGGCTGATGTTACTGTCAGTCTGGTATGCAATTATGAACACCGGATTAAGACGGGAAATAAAATTAATGAGGCCTTGATGGGCAATTGTCTGCATGATATTCTGTATCTCTGGCCAGATGGGCCGGATGAATCCCGGACAAACTCGATCATTGAACGTCACAACCTGGGCGGACAACTTGATAGTACTGACATTTCGAAAGCGGTTGAGCATCTGAAAAACTATGTTATGACGCTTGCTCCCATAAAGACATATCGTGAGCTGCCCATGCGAATGGCAAAAGACGGGCAGATCTACATTGGAACAGCTGACCTGGTATTGGAGTTCGATGACCAGCTATATCTGATCGACTACAAAACATACCCAGGAAGATTCACAGAGGTAACCGACAGGAATAGCGACCATTATGCGGGAATCTACTCGGGACAATTAAATGCCTATTCGAAAATCCTCGAATTGGCTATGGGTAAAAAGGTGACTAAAAAAATGATTTATTATTCGGTACTTGGGAAAATTTTGGAAATTGTCTGAGAGGGTAGCCCAAAATCATTCTCCAAAGATATCTTTAAAGCGCCTAAGCGAGTGAAAGCGTTCTGAGTAGATCAAGGAATTGATCGATTACGGTTTTTACATGATCATAGCGGTCGCTCTTAGCAGATTTACCTTCAACCAGATATAACCTCCGGTTTACTTCCAGCATGATCGAAGTTACTCGTCGATCCTTCTGGTAGTATTTCAATGGAACCATGGTTCCCTGATAGGGCCAGTCCTTCCCCAGTGTAAAACCGCCTTGCTTAAAAAATTCAGTTGCTGCATCTACAACTTTTTGAGGAGTATGGAACATATCTGTGCCGATATTGAAATCCGGCCGGTCTGGAAGCTGACACTGATCACGCTTCATAGGGGTTTGGGTGAATGAATGGCAGTCGACGATAATGGCAGAACCGGTCTTGTCCAATTGACGGTCAACTGCATCAAGTAACATTTTATGATGTGGGTGGTAGTATTGCAACAGTATCTGTTCCCGTTCTGCTGGGGTCACTACTCGTAAGTGTGTTCTATCATCACAGGTTTCATACAATACTCCCATTCCCACTTTTGCCATGGGTTCCAGGTTGTCATTCACAAATCTTTCCACATCGCAAAACACCCTCGAAAAACCCGCCTTGATCGGAATATCCTTTTTCGATTCAAAAAGGTCATCGGTAAACCAGTCAGTGAGGAGGTCTATTTCTCTGTTTATTCGTTTCTGATCAACCAGAAACCCAGTGAAGTTAGGAATCTCAATAGATGAATGGGGTATGTGAAGGATTAACTTGTTCTTGATATCCATGTTGCAAAGGTAATCCGACACTCCATAATGTATATATGGAGAGGGAAAATAGCAACAAAGTTGTTTGAATTTCTGGTTTTCCAACAGTAAAAACAGCAACATAAATAGGTTGCGTAGTGCTTATTTACCTTTGCTGCAATTCATTTTTCCACCAGCTCATTAAAAAAAATAGTGTCAGTTTAAAAAGGAAAATAGTCGTTTGTGGCAGCATGTTTTCCGTTTAATTTTTGAAACCAATAAAACCCAACATATGAAGAAATATTCACTCGCAATTTGCAAGACAAATCCTTCTGATTACCAAGTCATCAAATGGTATGACCTGAAACAGATCATGCAAAACCAACAAGTCACGGAGGCGATCATCTTTCCGGTTGCCGATGCAGCCTCAGAATACGAACTCGCCAAGCGGTACCTTATCGGTAAAATTATTATTGATAAGGACAGGGTTAAGCATCTGGACGAATGCTGCCTGGTTGACCATGAAAATGGGGATCAGCTATTACCGTGCATGATCCTCCTGGACCCAGATCTTCAGTATGCAATTGTAAAGGCCATGGAATTCAGGGCCAACAAGTCGTTCATCCAATGTGTCCTTAAACCCGATAACAGCTTTATCGTCAATGAATGCAACATGGCACCGGTTGATGAACAATTTAATATCCGTGTAAATTAATCCTAACCTAATTCATAAACTATGAAAGCTTTAAACTCGTTGGCCTATTATGTTGGCTTTTACAGGAGAAGGATGCTTAATGGCATGAAAATTATTTTATTGCTGGCTTTAGCCTTTGTCGTAATCTATGTTGTCTTACACTTGTCGGGACTATCTGTTGAGATAAAAAAAGCAGATATTCTTTTATGGCACATTAGCTGATGTCTATGGCTGCAGAGCATCCTGGTTCCGGCATTGCGAAAAAATAGCTTAACATAAGGTCAACGAGAATTATTTCCTATATTCGTTCAATGATCGACCGTCTTAATGGCACTTGGCATTATACTAAAGATGGCGTACAGGCTACTTACAGGCATCTTTCTAGAGCCAATTCTTTCACGGCTATTATAAGGATATTAAAAATGAATTTGAACTGGGCAAAACCATTTAAAATAAATACGCAAATATGGATGATTTTATGAAGGTTATATTGGAACATGATTTCAGGGTCAAGTTCCTTTCACAGAATGAAAGTTCCTTCCTGATGGCAGGTTTCAGAAAAAACCATTATCATTTTATAAAGAACAGATCAGAGCCTTATAACACGATTACACAATATCATCTACCAAGTTACCAGCTCGCCGAATGTTTTGAAATGCTCTACGAGACAAAATGGGGAACTCCTGACCGGCCACTATTTCATCAGTTGAATCCATATTTTGCCGTATTGAAATATTCCGGTGAACAGTACTCTCTGGTTTTGGGGAAGGATCAATATTCCCTCAGCAAAGAGCATTCGGCAACTTTTTTCAAATCGATTGATAAGGATATCAAAAGGTTGAAAAAAGCCAAAAAACTGATAAAATGGGATGGCGATCATTGTTACTTGGAAAAATTCCTGACCACTGGCGGGAGAAAAATCGAAAGTGAAGTTGGGGATAATCGTTTGCTGGAAGCTGTAGCTTTCGAATTATTACAGTTCAGTAATTTAAAAACCGCGCCTCCGTTGGGAATTTTTACCCTGTTCAGCCAATTGGCTGATAGCAGCTATTTGATTGGAGATGAAGATATCAAAAGAATGGCTGAAGGAATTGAAAATTGGGCTTCAACAGCAACTATGGATGACAACTGGAACTTGTTCGATCATGTTCAGCAAAAATGTTTCACTTCTCCAATTTTGGGCGAAAACGTAAAGTTTAGCAAGCAGAAAATAGCTACCCAGTTCATCAAGGCCTATCATAAACTGAGTCCTGCGCAGCAAGTTATGATGAAAACACTTAAACCCAGCTCTGGCATGTCGTTTCTATTATGCCTGGGGTTTTTGAATGAGGTAATCAGTTTGTTCGAATTCGATGACCTAGTAAACCATCATTTACAGCCAGATTCCAAATCTGAGCAAAATAATCGGTTTGAGACCAGCATGTTGAAATTTTTTGGAACATTTTTCAAAGCAGTTTAACAAACAAACCTACATTTCAAATTTAGGGGAATCTAGCAAAGAATAGTAAAAAGAAGCAAGAATAAAGTTCTACCTTCGTTACATGATTTACAAATTATGCATTCCTGACTATTACTAACAAAATCAACAATGCTACAATTCATTTTTAAAGTAGCATAAAATACATAGAAAAAAGCACACGAACAAATCCGGATATGAAATGAATGAAAGTGCCTATTCAGCTTCTTTTTCAGCAGGAAGTCTATTACATAAGGAAACAACCGCATTGCTTCCAATACTACTTTCTGAAAATCCAGAAGAACTAATTAAACTAGAAATCAAACAAAATAACCTGTTAAAAATTAATTCCGAAAGCTCAAGGAAGCGAACTGTTTCTGAAATTATTAAACGGTTGTCAACTGTTGATCAACCTTTTTGGGAGTATTATTCACACCGAATTGAGGAGGAACAAAAGTTATTACTTTTTTACCTATGCCTCAAATTATATAGAATAATGTTTGATTTTCACTTTAATGTTACACTTCAGCAGTGGAATTCCTCCTCACCTGTTATAGAACCTTTTTTGTATCAAATGGAATTGAATGAAATTTCAGGCAAAGAAGATACAGTGTTCAATTGGACAGATAAAACCAAAGCAAAAATCATATCCGTTTACATGAAGATCCTTAAAGATATAGGCATCTTGAATGCTGAAAGTTATCGGTTACAAGAACTTATTGTGGATAACTCCTTTTACTATTATTTTGTTCAGAAACGCGAGTTGTGGTTTTTAGATGCTTGCTTATTAAATATCCAAACAAAGAAAAATATAATAGATAGTGCCCTATGAATATGACCGTAGAAGAATTGTATCAAAAAATGGAAGACAAATCCTTCCAAGACAACTCGGTAGGATCAATGTTTTATAATGTGTATATTTTTCAGTATCCTGCTGAGGATGAATACGAAATATACAGACAGATTGATGAGTTTAAAGTTAGACTAAAAAGGCCAAGTAATAATCTGGATATTTTAACTCTAAACATTTTCGATGAATTTTGTGCCTATTTAGACAAAAAGCCATTTGGAAAGAATCCGTCATATTTACAATACTTATTAAAAAAAGAAATCGGGAATTCACCTGCAATTCAAGAAACTCTAATTCGTCAGGCATGCGATGAAAAATTCTTTGAGTGGATTGATAATCTGATCAGAGAACATCTTAACAAGGAAAATGAGTTGACTAAGTCTTTTGTTTATTTATATGGATTTGGACAAATGTATCCTTACTTACGAACTAATACCTTTTTATCAAATTTTGAACGATTTAACAACGGTGAACACTACAAAATTATCGTTTTTTATCCCGGCCATGCGCAGAAAAACAGCTTTAGTCTGTTCGGCGTTTTAAAAGATGACCATACATATCGTTCAATTAACCTTATAAACGCATAGATCAACACTCTCCAAAAATAACAACATGAAATTAGCCGAAATTTACAGTAAACTTATTGACCGCATTATTAATCCTGCAGTAGTTGCTCAAGATCAAAATGGATCAACAATTCAAGTAGAAATTGAAGAATATGTTTTTACTGACGAAATTATCAACAGTCTTTATAAGGTATTAGTTGCTATTAAGGAAAGAAATATTGATAAAACCGGAATTTGGATCAATGGATATTATGGATCGGGTAAATCTCACTTTCTGAAATATCTGCATTATTGCATAAATGTTGATACGCGTGAAAAAGCTTTTGGCCGATTTATACAAGCTGTTAAAGACCGTGATGCAATGCTTCATTTGGACAGTCGGATAACAATGAACAATGATGAAATAGCATCACTTAAACGATGGTATGATAAAGCAGAAATTGAAGATGTATTGTTCAATGCACAGGATGTCTCAAAAGCTAATCGGGATAATACCACTTTTACGCACATCTTTTTTAATATGTTTAATGAGTGTCGGGGATACAATGCATACAATATCCCATTGGCTCTGCTTCTTGAAAAGTATCTGGATAAGAATAACTCTTTCGATCTGTTCAAACAAAAACTTGAAGAAGAAGAAGGCTTTATTTGGGACACTGATGCTGCTGACGTGGTGAGCAATGAATTAGATACGGTATTAAGTGTAGCAAAGAAATGTGTTCCGTCACTCGATATAGATGCATTGAAGGCAACACTTTTACACCCGGAATCCTATCATATTGATACACGCAAATTTTCAAATGAAGTTAAAAGTTATATAAGTACTAAAGGAGAGGATTACCGATTTCTTTTCCTGGTGGACGAAGTATCACAGTTTATAAATGCCAACAAAGATGTTTTGCTCGATTTGCAGACTGTAATTGAACGCCTCAGTCCGGATTGCAACAAACAAGTTTGGATTGCTTGTACCGCACAACAAACCATTGAATCTGTCACCTATGAATCAGGTATCTTTACAACGGATGAAGCATATGGTAAAATTATGGGACGATTTGAGACACGTGCTTCGTTGGAAAGTACAGATCCCGCTTACATTACCCAAAAAAGAATTTTAGAGAAAAACTCTACTGCAGAAGCAGCGTTGAAGGTAATTTATCGAGATAATCAGGATGCTATTCTGAACCAGTTTATTATGGGACATGAATTATATAAAGGATTTCGGACTGAAGAAGATTTTCAGCTTTCATATCCGTTCATCCCTTATCAGTTCAAGCTAATAGCAAAAGTTTTCGATGCTTTTCAACAATTGGAGTATGTTTTAGCCGAAGTAAAAGACAATGAACGATCAGTACTGAAAATTACCCACGAAACAGCAAAACTTGCAAAGGATCTCGACTTAGGTACGTTTATCTCTTTTGATGCTTTCTTTAATCAGATGTTTTGGCAGAACCTGATTCACAGGGGAACTAAAGCTATTTCTCCTGCATTGGAACTTGGATTTGTAAAAGTTGACTTATTTGCACAACGGGTAGTGAAATTGCTTTTTATGATTTCTAATCTTCTCGATACTGATAAGGCCAATTTTGGTTCAACCTTAGACAATCTGACTTTGCTAATGATGACCAAACTTGATGAAAACAAGTTGCAATTGAGGAATCAGATTGAGGACGTACTGAAAAAATTGATCGAAAACAATATTGTTCGAGAAGAAAGCAAAAACTATTATTTCTATAATGAGGATGAAGTAGAGTTGTCAAAATTGATTGCTAATACACAGCCCGGCAGCGATTTCATTGCTGAAACATTTAAAGGTATCCTTTTCCCCTGGTTAAAGGTCGACAACAAAATTCGTTTTGCAGGTAACGACTTTAAAATTGCAGCTAGCATTGATGGGAAAAATTATTTAGGTACCAATAGCGATGTCAATGTATCATTTACAATTTTTGATGACACTGAAACAACTCAAAAAAGTTTGAGTAATCCTTCCCATACATTAATATTTTGTTTGAATGAATGGTTCATGGAGGATAAAGAATTGAGGATTAACTTCCAGTGGTTTTGCAAAGTAGAAAAATATATAAAGAATAATCAGGAGTATGCCACTGAGGCACGCAAAAAATCGATTGATAATTTCAAAAGCAGAAATGCTGAAATCAAACTGACTTTGGGGATGCCTTTAACTCAGGAAGACCTGAAACTTCGTGCCAACCGTGCCATAGCTCCAAATGAATATAGCGAATTGAATCCAATGACCGATGCTGAATCGATGATTAACGACCATATAACCCGCCAGGGGAATGAATTATTGCTTTCCGACTTATTGGATAAATATAAAGCAGCACCTTATGGATGGAAAGATGTAAGTATTATTTACATTGTAACAGAGTTATGTAAACGCAAACTCCGGGATCTGACCTATAAAAACCAGCCACGATATTCCATTACAAACTTTGTGAACAAAGCATTGGTGGCAAGTGAGTACAAAAATTTAGGAATCACCTCCGCACAAGAAATTTCGCAAGACATTATCAATAAAGCTATCCAAGCCTGGCTTATCATTTTCAACGAACATATATCACCTAACGGTGATGGAAATTCACTTTTTGATACGTTAAATAATGGGTTGATAAAACATTTCGAAGATTGGAAAATTTTAAAAAATGACTATGAGAAGTACCTTTTTGCCAAGCATTTTAACCAATTAACAGATCTATTGACCGAATGGATAAGCATTCGTGAACCAAAACGTTTATTTGAAATCCTGGATAAAGATGCTTCCGAAACAGCTCTTTTAATAGACAAATGTCGCAACCTCAAAGACTTTACAATTCACTCGTTGAAAGACTATTCTGACATCAGACGTTTCTGCGAGCTGAACGAAGAAAACTTCCAACACCTCGACGAGGTAGAAACCGTAAAAGTGGATCGACTAAAAACCTTCTTTCTTTCCGATTACCCGGTTGACGATTTTCATCTTTGTAAGAAAACCTATAAAGAACTTAAAGAGGCTCTTACAAAGAGCATTAAAGATATTAAGGCTGAAACTCATACATGCTATAATGCTATTTTCGATGAACTTGATGCATTGGCTATTGAGAATGCGGTTGCGAATAATGTTTACGCCAATCGGGAGCAGAGTTTGACTTTAATAACTAACCTGCAATCCATTACTATGCTCCGACTCGAACTTTCGCGGGCCGATAGTTTCTTTAGTGACGAACGAGGTAAAATCCTGCTCGATGCAAACCGTCAACAGCAAGAAAAAAGTCAAATAGAGCAAAATAAAAAAGACTATCCTACTAATAAGGAGAAACCGGTTCCGATTGTAACCGAACCTCCAGCCAGTTATAACCTTCCTAAAGCCAATAAAATTCTGACATCAGAACTTGAAGTAGATGAATATCTGGCAATTATACGGAAGCAGATGATGGCACTTATACATGGCAATAAAAATATCCTCGTAAAATAACTATAAATGAATACAAGCGCATTAAAACGGTTTGCCCAACAGGCACGCAATATTCTAAAAACAGGTATTGAAAAACAATTGATCTATTGGGGATACAACCCAAAAACGAAGCAATTTACTACTGAAGCTCATGAAGTATTTGGGGGAGCAGAGTTTGGAGGTAAACTGATTGATGATCCGGATTTTTATAAAAAATGGATAGCACTGAAAAGTGCTGTATTGATTAAAGGCGTCGATCAGGTTGCAGAGCAAGCTGCTTATACCTGGTTTAATCGTTTGATGGCTATTCATATATTGGCAAAAAACAACTACATAATACCCCAACTGGAATACACCAGCGCAGAAACCAGGACACCACTCATTGTGCAAGCAGCCAAACGGGGCATAAGTCCCAGAATGAGCACCAATCAGGCAGCAATGATGAACAGTCTGATTGAGGATGATCGCCTGGAAACTGAATTATTTACCTTATTAATAACCGCTTATTGCCATGGAAATGAGCTGTTACAGCGTGTATTTGGCCGGATGGATGATTTTACTGAACTGCTTCTTCCAGCCGATATACTTGCCACAAAAGGCTTTATCGATTTATTAAACACTACGGATGCAATAACGGATGAGGATTACCGGCAGGTGGAACTTATAGGGTGGCTCTATCAATTCTATATTTCGGAGAAAAAGGCAGAAGTGGATAAAAAGCCCAAAGTTTTATTAGAAGATATTCCTGCAGCTACACAGATTTTTACTCCCAACTGGATAGTGAAATACATGGTACAAAATACTGTGGGACGAATTTGGCTTGACCTGAATCCGGAATCACGTATACGGGAACAAATGAAATACCTGGTTGAAAATCCAGATGTAAAAGTACAACCCATTGTAAATGAAGTGGCTCAGATTAAATTACTAGACCCGGCTTGCGGATCGGGGCATATTTTGGTCGAAGGATTTGACATACTCTATTCCATGTATCGTGAAGAAGGCTATTCGGCAGTTGAAGCTGTGAAGTCTATTTTTACAGATAACCTCTGGGGATTAGACATTGACGCTCGGGCAACACAACTCTCCACGTTTGCTCTATTACTAAAAGCAGCGGCAAAAGACCGTACCGTGCTCGATCGAAATATTCTGCCCCACGTCTACCCAATGCCCGAAACACAAGCGTTTTCCAAGCAAGAAGTGATGGACTTTCTGGGCGAAGCTAATGCAGCTCATTCTGCTAAGTTATATGATGCACTAATACTTATGCAACAAAGCCAGAATCTCGGCTCTATCATGAAGTTCTCTTTCAATGACAAAGCGCAAGAAGCCATAAATCAACAAATTTCTGCTTGGGAATCCAAACCCAACCTTGACTTACTGCATCAAGACCTTTGGAAACGTCTTTCGCCTTATTTACAAGTGTTACAATTGCTTATGCAACACTATGAAGCAGTGGTTGCAAATCCTCCATATATGGGAGATGGTAAAATGAATGGAGAATTGAAGAAATATATTCAAACAAAGTATCCTTTAAGTAAAGCAGATTTATTTTCGGTTTTTATGGAAGTTTGTTTGAATTTCTGTCAGATAAGGGGGCGTATGGGAATGATAAATATGCACTCGTGGATGTTTCTTTCTTCGTTTGAAGCACTACGAAAAATGATTATCGATACCTATTATATCGAAAATATGTTGCATTTAGGTCCGCACACATTTGACGAATTAGGCGGTGAAGTAGTGCAAAATACAGCATTCGTATTTAGAAAATCAAAATCCTTTGAAACGGGTGTATACTATCGATTGGTAAACGAGCCTAATTGTTCCGCAAAAGAAAATGCATTCTTCAAAATTGATAATTTATTTACAAATATTAATCAGTTTAATTTCGTTAAAATCAAGGGAAGTCCTGTCGCTTATTGGGCTAGTAAAAATGTTGTAAGTATTTTTAATAAAGCTGATTTATTGGATGATTCAACTACAATTAGGCAAGGATTAGCAACTGGTAATAATCTACAATTTTTGAGACTATGGTTTGAAATAAACAATCTAAAGTTTTTTAGAAAATGTAAGTCAATTGAAGAGGCTAAGTCAATAAATATAAAATGGATGCCTTTTAATAAAGGAGGTGAAAATAGAAAATGGTCAGGAAATTATGATTTTGTTATTGCATTTGATAAGGAAAACATTGAATTATTATCAAAATCCGGCAATCAATTACCTTCTAAAGATTTATATTTTAAAAAAGGTATAACATGGACGGCAATTTCGACTAGCAAATTTAGTGTAAGAGAACATTTGAGTGGTTCTATTTTCTCCAATGCAGGAATGGTTTGTATTCTTGATAATAAGATTTTTGAATATGTAATGGCCTTATTGAATTCAAAAGTGCTTTCAGCGATACTTAGTGTTTTAAGTCCAACATTAAATTTCAATGCAGGTGACATAAAAAGAATACCATTAATAATTAGCTCCAACCTTAAGATTAATGATTTTTGTCTGCTCAATATTGTTATTTCAAAATCTGATTGGGATTCCCATGAAACCTCTTGGGATTTTGAAAAACAACCATTAATTAATTTGAACAAAACTTCCTTGGAATCCGCTTATCAGTCTTGGGAAGAAAAAGTAACGCAGGACTTTTACCAGCTTCATGCCAATGAAACGGAGTTAAATCGTATTTTTATTGAAATCTATGGGTTGCAGGAGGAACTAACGGCTGAAGTAAAACTTAAGGATATTACCATATTGCAAGAAGAAATAGACAGCACAGCATTAAGCGATGCTACCAAACCAATTGGCAAACTACCCATAAAAAAGGATGTCGTGATACGTCAGATGGTTTCTTACATGATAGGTTGCCTGTTGGGGCGCTATCGCCTGGATAAACCGGGACTGTATATTGCCCACCCAAACCCATCTGCAGAAGAAACGGCTGCTTACGAATATAATGGTTGTAGAGTAAATATCGATGAGGATGCCATTGTGCCATTAATGGATAACTCCTGCAGTTTTGGCGACAACGCACTTATCCAACTAAAAAACCTGCTGGAAATACAATGGGGTGCAGATGAAAAATTGATAGAAACCATCAATTACTTGGAAGCAGCTTTAGGCAAGGAACTTGAAAATTACCTGGTAAAAGATTTCTGGAAGGACCATTGCCAGCGCTACCAGAAACGTCCAATCTATTGGTTATTCGCATCGCCCAAAGGAGCTTTCCAGGTAATAACCTATATGCATCGTATGAATAAATACACGGTTGAGAAAATTCGCAAGTATCTGCTTCGGCATATCAGCAATTTAGAAAATAGGGAAGCTGTATTATCTGGTACGAGCGATTCACTCGATCGTATTCAAATCCGTGAATTGGAAAAACTACAGCGCGACTTGCAGGAATGCCGCGATTATGACCTGGTTCTGAAAGATGTAGCCGATCATCAAATCGAATTCGATCTGGACGATGGTGTAACCGTAAATTACCAAAAGTTTGGAAGTGTAGTGGCAACGATAAAATAGTTCATAGATTCCTGACAACGTCAAGCAAAATCCAAACATGTTACAAGATAAAATTAAAACCTATTTCAACCGCAATCCTCAATTGAAGATTCTTTTCTTCTTCGACCCCGAAAGAGAAAATGAAGAAGAAGTCAAATTGATAAACATGGAGGGTGTGCAGGTAGAATATGCTCAGAATGATTGGTTTAACCTGAAAGTGAAATTTAACACAATTTGGAAAAACCAAAAGGTATTCCTATACCTGCGTATGTCGTCACCGCAAACCCAGGAAGACTTCCTCAACTTCCCGTTGCTTGGATTACTAAAGGCAAATAAAGAGTTGCGACTGGACAGCATCGCTGACTTTATGGAAGAGTTTGGGTTGAAATCGCACCAAATCAATTTGGTAAAAAAACATATAAAAGAATTGAAATACAGCCAAACGCAACAAGTACTGCGAGCTTGGTTAAATGCTGCCAACTTTGAAGAAAACAAAATACAGCAAGGACTTTTTTGTGTTTTTCTTGATCTCCCTAAAATGGAAGACTGGAATACCATAATTGTCCGGCTCTTGTCTTATTCAATTGAAAGCAAAGAAAAAGAGCTACTCCGTTTCTTTAAAAAAACAAAGGAGAATGGACTCTTGGATGTATTAAATAAACGCATCCGCCGCTGTTTTGGAGAAAGCCTTGAAGAAGCTGTGCCAGCTGAAGTTGTGGAATTAGTAAAACGGATGAAATATAATTCCATAGTCCAGGAATTTGTTGTCAATGAAGCCGACCCTTACAAGGCACTTAAAATAAAAGATGTTGACTGCATAGAGCCATTAAATCAACTTCGGGAGATGGGCTTGAATCATCCGTATCTGGGTAAAAATTTTGACGAAGTCCTCAAGATTAATGGTGCTTCAATTTTGGAATCCAGAATTATTGAACTCTATGGTGCAGATGCCAACTATGTGTACATGACTGATGAGCTAAAGTGGGAAGTCATTCGGTACTTGCTTAATCAATGTTTTGAACAACCTGGCAATTCAGGGAAGATATTGGAGCGAATATCGATTCAAACACAAGAGGATGGTTCACTGAAAGGAACTTTGTCATTTTTGGTATACACAACAGAGTTATTCAATAAAATTGATCAAATCAAAAGTTTGGTTTTTGATACACCGGACGAATATATTCAAAAATACACTGCTCAATTTTACCTGATAGATCATCTGTACCGTAAATGTGTATTCATTTACCGTTCATTAGAATTAAATACAATTCCGGTGGAAGAGTTACTGGAACAACTTAAACTTCAGATTGAAAACAAATACAGTAAGTTTATTTATACACTGAATCGTGAATGGTTGTCCTGTTTGAGTTCAAAACAATTTGAATATAATAGTATAAGCTGCCCTAAACAATTCGATTTTTTCAAGAGGCTTATCCAACCATTGAAACAGAAAGTAGCTGTTATAATCAGTGATGCTTTACGCTACGAGGTTGCACAGGAATTGCTTAACGAACTGCATACTGATGATAAAAATGTATCTGAACTCAGTTGTCAATTAGCCTCACTTCCTTCCGAAACTGCATTTGGTATGGCTAATTTATTGCCGGGAAAATCGTTTGTTTATGATGGTGAAATCAAAATTGATGGTGAAAAACCTTTCAGTATTGACCAGCGCGATAAGATTTTAAAAAAACATTCAGATCGATATAAAGCTGTCAGTTTCGAAACCATACTGAATGGTAGTAAACAAGATAACCGGGATTTATTTAAAGCAGATGTGATATATATATACCATGACATTATAGACAAAGAGGGGCACAAAGGCACCGAGCGCAATGTTTTCAATGCTGCGCAAGTAGCAATCAATGAATTGTCTAAAATGGTAAAACAAATTCAAGGTGGATTTGGGGTTAATAAAGTAATCATCACCGCTGATCATGGGTTTATATACAATGACACTGAAATACAAGAAGCTGATAAAAATGAAATGGCCGAATGTCCCATTATCGATGCTGGTGCTCGGCACTATGTAACCAATGGTGATCCAGAGATTGCAATTGGGCACAAGATTGCCTTATGTAAAACAACTAAATATCAGGGACCTTATAAAGTTGTTATTCCTGACTCGGTCAATCGATTTAAAAAATCAGGATCACGTTACAAATTCACTCATGGAGGCGGAAGTATGCAGGAATTAATAGTTCCGGTAATTGAAAGCTCTCGTAAGGAAGATAAAGTTCAGAGAAAAGTAAAGCCACTATTACTTAGCCACAATCTGTCTATTGTATCGAATAATCTGAAAATTCAATTGTTACAGGAAAATCCACTTTCAGCCAGAGAAAAGGAGTGTACTATTGAGGTTGGAATTTTCAATGACACAGTTCTGGTATCCAACAAAGTAGTACTAACATTAAACTCTATCGGTGAAATGCCATCGGAAAGAGCTTATACAGTTTCATTGGCGTTAAACATAAAATCAACTGAAAGCATACTCAAATTGAAAATATTTGACAGGGATGATTTGCTGAATCCACTTAATGAAGAAAACGTAAAGAATAATACTTTAATAGAAAGAGACTTTTAAAATGGATCTGAAAGAAAAAATATTGACGTACTTCGAGGGTAAAGTTGTAAGAAAAGACCTTGCCACTATAGTTAAAGGTAATCTGCCAGTACCAACCTACGTAATTGAATATTTATTAGCGCAATATTGTGCGGTTGACGATGAACAAATTATTGCTGAAGGAATTGAAAAGGTTAAGGAGATAATCCGGAATAACTATGTTAACCGAGCGGAAGCAGAAATAATCAAGGGTCGTATCAGGGAACATGAACGTTATCGAGTGATTGACAAGGTGAATGTAAAGCTTAATGATAATATTCAAAATCAATTTGAGGCTGATTTTGCCAATTTAGCTATACCCAAAATTCCTATAAGTGATGATGTTGTTCAACGCAATCCTAAATTTTTGAGTGGAAACGGAGTATGGTGTATTGTTACTTTGGCATATGACCATTCAGAGACTGCACGTATCCGGTGGAGGATTGAGGATATAAAGCCAATCCAAATTTCAGCAATAGATTATGATTATTATATTAGTCAGCGTCAAAATTTTACAACTGAGGAATGGATCGACTTTTTGGTACAATCTATAGGAATTAAACCAGCAGTATTAAACAGAAGGGGTAAATTTATTCAATTAGCTCGCTTATTACCACATGTTGAGAATAATTATAACTTTATCGAGTTGGGGCCTAAGGGAACAGGCAAATCACATATATTTCTTGAACTTTCCCCAAATGGTGTGTTGGTTTCAGGTGGAGATATTACATCTGCACGACTGTTTGTTAAGCACTCGGGTAATAAGGAAATACTGGGGTTGGTTGGATACTGGGATGTAGTAGCAATGGATGAATTTGAGCGCCAACCTGGAAAAAAGGCGGATGCTGTTCTGGTAGATCACATGCAAACCTATTTGGCAAACAAATCTTTCAACCGCGGCGGAACTCCTCATGAAGCTGTAGCTTCCATGGCTTTTGTTGGCAATACAAAGCATACTGTTCCTTTCATGTTAAAAAATTCCAATTTATTTGAATCAATCCCGGAAGGTTTTATCAAAGGAGCGTTTTTGGATCGAATTCACCTTTATAATCCAGGTTGGGAAGTAAGAGTTTTGAAAAAAACGTGGTTCTGTGATGATTTCGGATTTATATCTGATTACTTAGCTGAATTACTGCATATTCTCCGCAAGCAAGACAATTCTTCTATGTTAAATGATTATGTAAAGTTCGATTCTTCATTGACTGAACGTGATCACAATGCCATTAGAAAGACATTTTCTGGATTGATGAAACTCATTTATCCCGATAAAATTATCACCCAGGAAGAAGCATTGGAATTAATAGATTTTGCAACCGAAGGACGTAAAAGAGTTAAAGATCAACTGTATATAATAGATGAAACTTTTAAGGCAGAGCCAGTATCGTTTAACTATAAAATTCTCGCGACAGGCGAGACAGTGAATATAGAAACTCTGGAGCGAATAGACAATCCTGCCTTTTTTGCGACTATTCTGTCTCCTTTATCGTCTTCCACAAATGAAGAGGGTGATAATCGCAATGAATCAATTGAAGGAACACAAATTAAACGGCCCCGAATTGAACTTTTGCCCAAAGTAAAGAACCTTTCAGTTCGTGAGAATCAGACGGGCATTTCATATGAAGCCTTATTCGGGGATTATTTAAAAGGGGCAAAACAAATTACTATTGAAGATCCATTTATTCGTATGCCTTATCAGATAAAGAATTTGATTGAACTGCTAAGCTTGATTTCTCGTCTGAAAGAAGTGGATGAAGAAGTAAATGTTCATCTTCTGACTTCGAACAGTGACGAACGAATTCCAGATTCTATCGACGCTTTTGACGAAATAACAGAATCTGTATTGGAAGTTGGGATTAATTTCACATACGAGTTCAAGGAATTCCATGATCGTAAAATTGTCACAGATACTGGTTGCGAAATTATTCTTGGGAGAGGGCTAGATATTTTTGAGGCAAGAAGAGGATATTCTATTGAGGAATTTATGCAGGAAAGGAGAAGATGTAAAGCTTTTTCAGCCGTATTTCTTAAAGGTTAGATTTCGACAGTTGATCCTTTTTATTTTCCCAACCCACCGTTATATTACAATAATAAACCCTTTCCCTGAGAGCATGATCTTTGCACTGTTGTAAAAGGTTCAATGCATTTCCAATATGTCTTCAGAATGGTCGCAAAAAACATTATTGTTATGCTTAATATTGAGACCCATAGCATCATTTTAAATGTTTAACTATATTAATAATTTGCAAATAAAATTCCTTGTATGTGCTACAAGGAACAGGTATCACCGATACACCAAGGGATCTAAGCACATCTGTGACAGCATCTGTTTTCTGGATAGCAAGCTTTTTCTTATACCGGTCTATGAACGGAATCTTATTGTCAGATTCGAAATCTAACCCGTGGTCTTTCTTTACCGCTGAGAAATAAATAATTTCATTATTGATTTCTATATCATGCTTATTTTTTGATCGCATGAGTTCTGCTCTATGAAGCAATAACCACCAAAGATGATTTTCGGAGAAATCCAGTGAGAATCCAGCAATAATAAGCTTGTGTGTGAAGAACAAATCCATCCAGTATCGTAATTCGTCATTATCACGTATTCTTATCAGCAAGCTTTTTTTTCCGCTTTTCTTTTGTCTTCCACTTTCTCCAATGATAATCCTTTGAATCCTTTCAAAATATTCCGAGTAGTGTTCAAAGCCAATCATTATGGATTCTTGAGGAAAATTAGGCAAAGAGGGGTTGGTTTTTCGATTGTGATATAATTCGCCATGAACGTGTCTAACATTAATATCACCAATCTTATATCCCCTATACAAACTGTGTTTGGATTCTGAATTATCGATTGAGTATTTGATTTTGTTTTCCATGAAATCAGTTGTCAAGGCATTTTCAAGGTTGTAATCATAATTTGTTGTGATGATTTCCTTAATGCCGCTTTCCATAAAGCCACAATGGACATTGATATCGACTAACTTACTGGCTTCCGCTTCCAATATTCTTGAAATACTAATTTTAAGTTGCTTCAATTTTTCTCCATTTTCTCCCGATCCTGGTTTTGAATAAAGCATCTCCTCAAATGCTAAAGGAAACGGCTTTAAATCATTTGTAAGGTCAACCTTTATCCGGAATGAATCTGAAATCAATTTCAATAAAGCGCCCCAGGATGCTCCTCTATTTTCCTCAGTCCTGTTTATACCATTACCAAGAAATAATGCCGTTTGACCTTTAAAACTTTTCATTTTTTCGAATGACAATTTGCTTTTGGATAAATTTCATCAGATATCATTATTTACTGTAGGAAATAATGGACAACCTCGAATTACAAGTTCAAAACTGCAAGTTCACAATCATTTGTAATTATTATACTGAAAGTATGCTCCGTTGCAATTCCATTTTATGGAAACTTTTATGCTTCCCAACTACCTCTCACTACACTCCCCCGCTCCTCATCATTCGTAACCTTCAGAAAAGTTTCAATTTCTGTCTGCATCTCCTCAACATGTGAAATGACACCAACAATCCGGTTCTCTTTTCTCAGGGATTTTAATGTGTCGAATGCCACTTCGAGGGTCTCCTTGTCCAGGGTACCAAAGCCCTCATCAAGGAAGAAGAAATTTTCGGAGGAGGCTGCCAGTTTGTGAATACTATCGGCCAGGGAGAGCGCCAAGGAGAGGGAGGCCTGGAATGTTTGCCCGCCGGAGAGCGTCTTGACATTTCGGAGACGGCCGTCATTCATATAGTCACGAACCTCAAAGCTGTTATCTTCAGATAGTTCAAGGCCGAGTTTTTGCCTGGTCAGTTTATAAAAACGTTCATTGGCGGCTATACAAAGGTTTTGAAGGTACACGGTGGATACATAATTGACAAAACCATTGCTTCGGAAAAGGTTTTTCAATTCCGTTATATCCTGCCTCCTCAGTTCTTTTTGGTGCATCTCCTTTTTCAGGTTCTCATACTTTACCTGGTTGTTTTTCATGGTGGCGATAGCAGATTCAAGGCCGCCGATGTTCCGGTTTATGCCATCGACCGACAGTTTCATGGCATGGATCTCTTCTTTCATCAGTTGGTGTGCATCCTCATCATATGGCCGGTTGGCCAGTTCCAGCTCCAGTTCTGCCAGCATTTTAGATATCGTCGTCAATGATTGATTGAACTCCTCCAGTATGGCCCGCTCCTTGTCGACGTCCATGTCGTGCTTTAATACCGACAGTACATGAGAATATTCCAGTTTGCCATGATCCAGGAGCTTATCGTCAATTTTTTGTCGCAGGATTTTGACCTGGACTTCTAGTTCCGAATGGCTCCGTTCCATTGCTCCGATTGTTCCATTGAGTTCGCCGATGGCAATGTTGATGGAATTCAGCTCTTTTTCCGTTGCGAGATAATTTCGGGTAAGTTCGGCATGCTGACTGGCCAGCTCCTGCGATTTTTCAAGGAGTTGTTCAAAGGAAAGTGCGTCATACTTCTCCATTGAATGCTGGTCAATCTGATCCTCCAGCATGTTTACGGTGGTATGAGCAGCAACTTTATGTTTTTCGATCTGGTTAATCTCCGTTTGTTGTTTTTCCAGCAATTTCCCTTGCTCTTCAACCTCATGGCTGACATTTTTCATTTCCTTTGCCAGGGAGCTGATCGATTTTGTAAGGAGGTCGAATTGGGCCTCCGCTTCTGCAACTTTTGCTTCATTGTTCTTTTCATACATGGCCCAGCAAAAAGACTCTTCATGTTCCTTTGAGGCCACCTGTAATAAATTGAGCCCAATATGAAGCTCGGCATTTTGCGCTGCAACGGAATCCAGCTTCACCTGGATGCCGGTTAATGCTCTTTCCAGCTCAATGCATTTTTTTACCAGTGCTTCCAATGACTTTTTAGTGGTCCTTTCCCTAGCAATGTCGCTGTCAACATCCGTTGAATTGATCTTGTGGGGATGATTTTCTGAACCGCAGAGCGGGCATGGCTTTCCATCGTGAAGATCGGCTGCAAAATCCTCCAGCCTTTTCTGCACTTCCAGACCTGCTATCTGCAATTCCACTATGGTCAGTTTACCCTGTAGTTCAGTTTTACTGGCATCAATCCTGATCAATATTTCACCCGGATCAACCTCATCTGACATGGTTTCAAACAGATCGGATCGGTTGATTTCTGTCAGTGTCTGGCTATTCAGGATTTTTAACAAGTCATCCTGTTCCCCGGCTTTCTTCAGATTTTCTGCAGTGGATTTGGTCAGTCTTTTCATTTCGCTAAACCAGGCCTTTACATCAGAAAGAATTTTATAATCCGGGAGATTCTTCCGCTGAACACCAAGCTCGATGTCTATTTGTTCCTGTTTTGTTTTGTCGGCAGCGACAAGGCCGGTCAATCTTTCAATTTCCCTGCCGGCTGTTTCACCATTTTTCTGAAGAATTTCAAAGTATGCCAGCGTCTTTTTCACCTCTGCATATTTTTTTGTATCCTCCGATTCTGCAAGCAAGTGCTCTTTATTTCCGTAAGCATCCTTAAGTTCGTCAAACCTTATCCTGACAGGGATGGCTTTCTTCTGAAGATCAGCAAGGATGGTTTGTTGAATTGCGAGATCCTTGCCACTTTTCCCGAATTGCTCCTGCAAACCTTCAAACAGGGTAGCGTCTGCCTTGAAATGTTTGAATAGCAGATCATATTCCTTAACCCTGATCTCAAGTTCCTTCATTGCACCTTCCGATCGCTTAAGCTCAGCTTGTGCCGTTTTTTTACCTACGATTTCGCCGACTAGTTTCTTCAGGCTTTCTGCCTCCTGGTCAGCTTTTTCCTTTATGGCAAGGTTGGTTGACATAACAACCTTTTCAGCCAGCAGGGAACCTTTCCTGATTTCGAGTTCAGTTATCATCTCCGTATTCACTTCTCCTATTCCCTTCATCTCACCTTCAATGAACTGTATTGCTTTGTCATTCTTGGCATCAAGCCTTCCAATTTTATCAGATAATTCATACTTCGACAGGTTGAACAACTCTTTCAGCATGGTTGTACGATCTGTTGAACTCAATTGGAGGAATTCCTGGAATCTTCCTTGGGGAATGATGATGGTCCGGCGGAAATTCTGATAGTTCAATCCGGTGATCGTCTCAATCTCATTTGTCGAAATGGGAACCCACTCTTCATTTTCAAAACGAAAAGCTTTTCGTTCGAAGGCTCCCACCTCCTCAAATCTGATGTTATTTCTTTTTCCCTGGACGATGAACTTATAAATTGTTTCATTGTGTGATTTAAACTCAAAATCAATCAGCAGTTTTTTTGATTTCAGGTTCATCATGTTATAATTTCGCTTGTCCCTGGAATTCAACCGCTCCGATTCTCCATACAGGGCAAACGAAATTGCTTCCAGTATGGATGACTTACCGCTGCCAACGCCTCCGAAGATCCCAAAAAGGCCGGATTGGGTGAGGTTGGTAAAATCAATAGTTTGCCTGGTACGATAGGAATATAATCCTTCGATTGTTAAGTTTAATGGGATCATGATGCCTCCTCCTCTGAAATTACCTCTTTGAAAAGATTCATAATGCGTTCGCCGGGTTCCTGGCCTTTTTTGTGTTTAAAATAGTCCAGAAATAGCTCTTCCATCCCTTTTGTAAGATCAATGGCATTCGTTTCTGTAAGTCCGCCAATGCCCTGCCCCCTTGATTCAGGGATAATCGTAACGATACCGGCATGCGCTTCCAGCAATCTTTTCCGGTCAACAGCAGCCAGGTATTGGTCAGAAACAATGGTCAGTTCCACAAAAACATCCGGATTTTCAAGTAGCCATTCCACCGCTTCCTCGATGTCCTCAAACCGGCTCCTTAAAAGCTTTTTTCCCGATTTAAGCATGACATCTTTTGAGTTAACCTTTTTTCCTGGTTTTGCATCAACGATTACCACATACTTTTCCTGATTTTCTTCACTGAAGCTATAGGCAATGGGGCTGCCGGAATAGACCATAGGGCAGGGTCTCGAATCAACCACTTGTTTCCGGTGCAGATGGCCCAAGGCAACATACTGGATTATTTCCGGAATATTTTCGGTAAAAATGGCCGGTGCGCCACCGATGTAATTGATCCGCCGCTCTTCTTCCGGTTCTTCCGGGATCGATTCGGCATTGGTAGCGAAAAGCAGATGGGCCACAAGCATGTTGACGCCATTTTTATCGCAGTATTCTTAATGCAGATGGTTCCTCTGGTAGCAGTAGTTCGATAAAACCTGAATCGCTTTTGGTCAATTCCAGTCCGGATTCCAGTTTGAAAGGCATTATGGTTGCATTGGGATTCCCGGCAAAGATGATCCCACATTCCCTGGCCAGGGGATCAGGCGCTTCGATCCGTTCGGGAGAATCATGGTTTCCGGCAATGGCAATGACGGCACAGGTGCCGTTTTTTGCCATCTTTTTCAGATACCTGTAAAAAAGTTCAACGGCTTCAGTCGGTGGATTGTAGGTGTCGAACAAATCGCCAGCCACGATCACTGCGTTAACCTGTTCTTTTTCCGCAATCTCACAAATTTCGTTAAGTACCGCTTCCTGTTCTTCCAGTCGGGGAAAACCCTCGAGTCGTTTGCCTAGGTGCCAATCGGAGGTGTGGAGTATCTTCATCTTATTTCTTGTATTTATTCATGTGCTTGCGCTTCATCTGATGTATTGCAATGATTTATTAAATCCCTAGTTTCTGCCAAAACAGGTAGTTTTCAAAAATCTTCACCATCTGATCATAATTGAAAAATTCATAACAACCCTGGCCTTTATGGTGGGAGTGAAAAACGCGTTCATATCCCTTTGTGAAGATTCTCAGTTTACCGCCCTTGTTTTTGTTCGAAAGCACATACGCTGTATTGACAGATGTTAATGATGCCCCCATGATGACCACTGCCATCAACTGAAATTTAGTAAGGCCGTTCAGCCATTTTTCAAGTTCGGGTTTTCGCTCCCCGATGGTTCCAAAATCAAGTCGCCATCTTTCCATTTCTTTTTCACTTCCGCGATTGTATGCAAAGGTCCAGTCATTTTCTGTATCACTCAATGCGGCGGTCTCGAGGTCCTCCCTTGTCGCTCCAATACCAAAATCAATAAAGGAATAAAGGAAAGTCAGGATCGAATATGGCAAATGGTAATCTATGCCATGTTGGTTCAGATGATCAACACATCTGATGGCAAGTGATTCTGATGTAGTCGTAACAGGAATGCCCCCCGGTGTTGTAAGTTGCTCTTCGTTATTCCCTAAATGATATAAATTGTCGTACAAGAAATAATTGAATGGTGCGCCATTTATTTTTTCCGTAGTTGAATCAATTTCGAGAACATATCTTCGCTTGTTTTTTTTTACTGCCTTAATTTTGATTGGCTCTGTTTGTATTCCTTTTTTAATCTCCATGACAAGTTCTTTTGCTGATCGTGATTGTTTGAACTATTATTAAAACAGTTAAGCAAAATTAGGTTCTCAAAACATAATCTATTTATGCTGCCTTAGGATCTTCTACATGAGAATTATTCAACTTATTTTATTCAAGAAACAATCCCGATAGTTTATTGTAGCCGTTCAAGAACTAACCTAGCATGCTTTTCATCCAGCCCATGATGATATCCAATTCCGCTTTCCGGCAATTTAAAGTAAATGTATTTATATTTAATGTATCGCCACAGGTGAGCCATGAAAAAAAACATCCAGGATAGTCCTTAATATCAAGAACCACCTTCATTTTCAATGCTCCATAAATAACTCTATATTTTACTTTACTGATCATCATCCGAAAAACCTCATCAAAGACCCGCAAGGCGGTGTTTTTCAGTTATTAGTAATTACAGTAGTAACCTGTTGCCAACTTATGATTTAGGATCGAAAATAGGGTGGTTAACCCGAAAAATTCTTTTGGGTACCCAAAAGGGT
>JAPLDG010000007.1:33221-46801 GCA_026391845.1 Bacteroidota bacterium
CGAACCGGCACGAACTTGCATTCATTGGTTTTTGAGACCAACGCGTCTACCTATTCCGCCATCCGGGCAGGTGTTCATTCCGATCCTGAAAAAAATGGGGATCGTCAGGGGTAAACCAGATTGCAAAAATACCATTTTTTTATCACCATCCAACTGTTGATACTTTAATTTGCACCAGTGTGTTTATTGGTTTACCTTTGCACAAAGAAATCCCCCTTCCTGATGGCAGCAAAGATCAATATCTTTTCAGGTTCAGCAACTGCAAACCTGGGTGAGAAAATTGCGCAAAGTTTTGGCGTAGAGCTGGGAAAATCATCGGTGGTCAGATTTGCAGATGGCGAATTCCAGCCATCCTTTGAAGAGAATATCCGTGGTACGGATGTCTTTCTGATCCAATCTACCCACGCCCCGTCCGATAATCTTTTTGAACTTCTGATGCTGATCGATGCAGCCAGGCGCGCCTCGGCTAAAACGATCGTTGCCGTTATCCCCTATTTCGGTTATGCACGACAAGACCGAAAGGATAAACCGAGGGTTTCCATCGCCGCTAAACTGGTGGCAAATCTGCTCTCGGCAGCCGGCGTTAACCGGATCATCGCCCTTGACCTTCATGCAGACCAGATCCAGGGTTTTTTCGACGTCCCGGTCGATCACCTTTATGCATCTTCTGTATTCATCCCTTATTTGAAGACACTCCACCAACCGGAACTGATCTTCGCTTCACCTGACACGGGTGGTACACGCCGCGCGGGATCTTATGCGAAATATTTCCATACCAATTTTGTTATTTGCTACAAACACCGGTCAAAACCCAATGAAGTAGCCAAAATGAGACTGGTCGGAGATGTAAAAGGGAAGGATGTCATCCTGCTCGACGACATCGTTGATACGGGCGGAACCCTTTGCAAAGCGGCTGAAATCATCATGGAAAATGGAGCCACATCTGTCAGGGCCATGGTCACCCATGCACTCCTCTCCGGAAACGCCCGTGAAAATATTGAAAATTCTGCCTTGCTTGAACTGATCGTGACCGATACCATACCCGTTACTTTGGAAAGCCCGAAAATACGAGTACTCAGCACCGCCGACCTGTTTGCTGAGGTGATCCGCAGGCTCAAAAAACGGGAATCGATTTCGTCGCTGTTTAAGTTTTAAAAGATTTTTGTACATTTGCAATCCGAAAAAAACAAGGTAACAGGGTAACAAAGTAACAAAGTAACAAAGTAACAAAGTAACAGAGTAACAGAGTAACAGAGTAACAGAGTAACAGAAATTGTGTTGTCGGAACTTTGTTGGTTTGTCGTATGAAATATCAATCACTAAAAACAAAAATTCTATGAAAACGGTATCATTGAGCGGTTCTCTTCGCGAGAACGTAGGGAAAAAAGATGCCAAAATGCACCGCAAGGCGTTTAATGTGCCCTGTGTGATGTATGGCGGGAAAGAACAGATTCACTTTGTGGCAGAGGAAAAAGTGCTGATGAAGATCATGCACACACCGGTTGCCCATATATTCGAATTAACCGTTGGTGGTCAAAAACACAGCACCATTGTCCAGGATGTCCAATATCATCCGGTCACCGACCGCATGCTGCATGTTGATTTTATGCAGATCATTCCCGAAAAGCCTGTAACGATTGGTATTCCTATAAAGGTTACGGGAGTAGCTCCGGGTGTTCTCCGTGGAGGAAAACTGATTAAGAAAATGAGGAAACTTGTTATCAAGGCTCTGGTTCAATACCTGCCCGATGAAATTATCGTCTCCATCGACGGACTTGAAATCGGCGATTCTGTGAAGGTTTCCGATATGGTCCTCGAAAATGTGACCTTTCTCGATCCCGCAAGCAGTGTTATTCTTGGTGTTCGCACCGCCCGTGCCGTGGTTGAAGAAGCTCTGCCAGGTCAGGAAGGCGCTGCTGCCGCAGGTGCCGCTACGGCTGCCGCTGCTCCCGCAGGCGCAAAGAAAGCCTAAAAATGTTCATTATTTGAATAAGGAAGGTGTGAGGTTTGTAACTTTGCACCTTTCTTTTTTGGGAATGAGAGCAGTTTAGCGATGAAAATAATGCAAACAATGCAAACAATGCAAGCAATGAGAACAATGAAAAGAATGCAAGCAATTCAAACAATGCAAGCAATTGTGAATATGTAACCCTGTTACTTTGTTACTCTGTTACTCTGTTACTCTGTTACTTTGTTACTCTGTTACTTTAGCACTCTGTTACTTTAGCACTCTGTCACTTTTTACCATGAAACACCTGATTGTCGGCCTCGGAAACATCGGCGATGAGTATGCAGATACCCGTCACAACGTCGGTTTCATGGCTGTTGATGCGTTGGCAATTAATTTCAAATCGACCTTTGAGGTCGGGAGACTCGCATCAGTGGCACGCATGTCGCTGAAAGGGCGTACGCTGGTGGTGATCAAACCAACCACCTATATGAATCTGAGCGGGAAGTCCGTCAGGTACTGGATGCAAAAGGAAGATATTCCCAAAGAGAACATTCTGGTCATCGTCGATGATCTTGCGCTTCCGCTGGGTGCGTTACGCCTCAAATCCAAAGGAAGCGATGGCGGGCATAACGGACTCATCAGCATCATTGAAACAATCGAGTCCGCTGAATTTGCCCGTCTCCGGATCGGCATCGGAAACGATTTTGCCAAGGGTCACCAGGTTGATTATGTTCTTGGCCGCTGGAGCGCCGACGAATCTAAACTCATGATCCCGCGGATAGAAATCACGGTGGAACTTATCAAGAGCTTTGTGTTGATCGGAGCAGAGAGAACGATGAATTTTTTCAATAAAAAGTAGCCCCGGCAATCATTGAGCCGATGGCAGATAGCCGGGGAGCCATAGATTTTCAAATCCAATTCTTAAGTTTATAATAGCCCAGGGCAGCCCATTCCCTGAGGATGAGCAGTTCGTAATTCATCTGGGTCCAGAACTGATATCGCAGGGTTATGTTGTCACCGATGCCGGGAATGAACTTTCGTCCGCCAAGCTGGCGGGAATTGAAGGAAATATCAGAATCAACGGGCTGTTCAAAAGCCGGTACTCCGTCAACCTTCAGAAAACCTGCTTTTTGAAAGGTCAGAACGGCGCGGTAAAGATGTTCGGGGGAGGTAATCAGAAGGATGGACGATTGGCGGTTGACCTTTGACGGAATTGGCGCCGCATGCCGAAGTTCTTCCTCAACTGATATTTTTTTCAGGATGTTGAGCGCCTGTGAACGAGTATTGGTTGCACCGTTTTCAAGCAGAATGCGATTGGCAGGGATGCCGCGGAGGATGAGTTCAAGTTTCATCTGATTGATGGCGCTATGTTTGTCGGCTGTATCGCCGGGCAGGGCGATGATCACCGAGGCCTGCCTAAAATAGCCGGCGATGCCAGCGGTGTACCACAAACGCATCAGGGCACTTTCGCTGGGCATTCCGCCACCTCCAAGCAGAACGAGGTAGTCGGGGGGACGGTTGATTCCGGCTTCTTTCGCCGCCATCCTATACCAGGTCCAAAAGGGTGCTGAAGTGAATGCAAGGCCTACCAGTAACAAGAAAATGCTACCCGCCACCAGCAATGTCATCCGTAAACTTTTTATTACTATTTTCATCCTATTCCCTTTGCGTTTCATCAAAGATAAAGACTTCCTCGATCGTCACACCAAAGATTCTGGAAATATCCCAGGCAAGCCGGAGAGAGGGATTGTATTTGTTCTTTTCGAGAAAGACGATCGTTTCCCTTCGAACACCCACCTGCCTGGCCAGTTCATCCTGTGTGATATCGAGCCGAAGCCGCAATTCCCTGATCCTGTTATTCATCCCGCAGACCTCTTACCCTGATTATCACAACCGACAAGATGTAGATGCAACCCATCATCAATATACCCGTTATCACGAGATCAAAGGTTGGCTGGGGATTTGAACGGCTTAACATCATCAGACCGAGCCATCCCCACACAGAGATGCGAAAGGCCTGGGCAGCCGCTTTCTGAGATATCTTCCGGGTGAGTTCGTCCATCACGGGATCTCCTTTCAGGGTACTCCACCAGTCTGAAATCCCCCTAAAAAGACCGAATCCAGAGACGATGATCAGCAGGATGCCTTGCCCCCAGTCCGTCCAGCTGCTTCTGATAACCAGCGGGCTGAAAGTCATATGGAACCCGTTCGCCAGCATAAGAACCGAAAACAAGGTCAGAAAGAAGGTGTTTTTCATCAAGTTGATGTTAAATATTTCTAACGCTAAGTTAGATATTTCTAACATACAAAGTCAAACATTTCAGAAAATATTTTTCCGGCCGGAAAAATGAGATTAAACCCAGGAGATTGCTTCAATCCGGATCACGCTTTAACCTTCTTCGACACCAGTGAAGATATCTCCGGTACCGGAATCCGCTCCTGCAACATGGTGTCGCGATCGCGGATGGTGACGGTATTGTGCGGATGGTGACGGTGTTGTCTTCGAGCGTTTGGTGGTCGATGGTGATGCAGAATGGGGTGCCGAGTGCATCCATCCTGCGGTAGCGGCGACCGATGGTATCCTTTTCCTCATAGTAGCAGCGGAAATCGTTCTTCGCCACGTCCATGATCTCGCGTGCCTTTTCGGGCAGGCCATCTTTTTTTGTCAATGGTAAAACAGCCAGTTTGATGGGGGCAAGCTTTGCAGGAATTCCCAGTACAACACGCTCGCTGCCATCTTCCAGCTTCTCTTCACGGTATGCATGGCTTAAAATGGCCAGAAAAGTGCGGTCGAGCCCGATGGAAGTTTCCACGACATAGGGTACATAACTTTCATTGGTTTCGGTGTCAAAATACTGGAGTTTCTTCCCTGAATATTGCTGATGAGCGCTCAGATCAAAATCGGTACGGCTGTGAATTCCCTCCAGTTCCTTGAACCCGATGGGGAATTCAAATTCAATATCGGCCGCGGCGTTGGCGTAATGGGCCAGCTTTTCATGGTTGTGGAAGCGGTATTTTGAAGCCGGTATCCCCAGGGAAAGATGCCATTTCATGCGCTCTTCCTTCCAGAATTGGTACCATTTCAGCTCTTCCCCGGGTTTGACAAAGTATTGCATCTCCATCTGTTCGAACTCGCGCATGCGGAAGAGAAACTGTCGCGCAACGATTTCGTTCCGGAAGGCTTTACCGATCTGGGCGATGCCAAACGGGATCTTCATGCGTGCCGATTTCTGGACATTGAGGAAATTCACAAAAATTCCCTGGGCGGTTTCAGGCCGCAGGTAAACCACGGACGTATCATCATTGACAGAACCCATCTGAGTTGAAAACATGAGGTTAAACTGGCGGACATCGGTCCAGTTTTTCGTACCGCTGATGGGGCAAACGATTCCTGCCTCTTCGATCAGCAGTTTGATATCTGCCAGATTGTCTTTTCCGAGGGAGTCGTAAAACCGGGTCTTGACGGCATCGATCTTGTCCTGGTATTCTTTAACGCGGGGATTGGTTTCCCGATACATTTTTTCGTCAAAGGTCTCCCCAAAGCGCGTGCGGGCTTTTTCGACTTCCTTCTGGATCTTATCTTCAATTTTCTGAAGATGGTCTTCAACCAGCACATCGGCACGGTAACGCTTTTTTGAATCCCGGTTATCGATCATGGGATCGCTGAATGCATCCACATGGCCGGAAGCCTTCCACACAGTCGGATGCATGAAGATGGCGCAATCGAGCCCGACAATGTTTTCATGCAACTGGGTCATCCAGCGCCACCAGTATTCCTTGATGTTGTTTTTGAGTTCAACCCCGAATGGGCCGTAATCATAAACAGCGCTCAGGCCGTCGTAAATTTCACTAGAGGGGAAAACAAAGCCGTATTCCTTGGCGTGGGATATGATTTTTTTAAAAAGTTCTTCGTTGTTGGCCATTGTAACTCTGATTTTAGGCCGCAAAGGTAGGAAATTTTGAAATCCGGAGGGCCGGTCAATTTTTGATGCAGCGGACGGATAAAGCGCTGGGTTGATATTCCTCATAGGTGTCAACCTTACCTGTGCGGAATGTCAGGTACACGGCGACGGCAGTTCCTGTGGAGATGTATTCAGAGGTCCAGTAATATCCTCCGCGGTAAAGGTCGATCCAGTGCTGAGCCATTGAATCAAAATAGCCTCCGGGGTAAGCCGAAAATCCGCTTGAGTTGGTGGCGCCGACATTGGGATTTTGCCACTGCAGGGTTGATTTTAAATTTCCGCCGGCCAGGGATTCCCCACCAGTGTATCTGATCAGAGATTTCCATTCCTGAATGGAAGGGACGTGCCATCCCGCAGGGCAAATTCCCTGTACGCCGGATGTTTCTGAATAGCCCATCAATTCATGCCACTGGTAAAGGCCTCCCCAGTAATCACATTGAACGAAATCGTTGCCAAAGCAATACTTTTCAATGATCCCGTTGTTTCCTTCCTTTTGCATCTGGCTTCCATCTGTCCACTTTCCGACATTCAGATTGGTGGTCATCCAGCATTGGGTGCCGATTTTCACCGTGGGATAAACCTGGCCTTCGTAAGTAAGTAAACCACAAGTGAGGCTGTCGGCTTTTACAGTGGTATCGGAAGGGGTTTTTTCCGGGGAAACTGAAATGTTTGTGCGCTGGTTGCCGCTTTGCTGGGCATGGGTTGGGATTTGTTCCAGAAGAATTGATAAAATCACGACGATTGCAATCAAGATTGTTTTCATACTCGTTTGGTTTTACAGAGTTGTCATGCTAAGGTACAAAGGAAATTTCATTTTTTAACACTGAAATTTCTGAAAGCAGCAGGGTTTTTACCCAATATCCTGTATGAATCAAAGATTAATAGGATTAATCAGGGAACTTTTATTTAATATGTCACCCCTTCGGGGTTTATAGCGCTTTGCAATTATTCATGCTATAGTAATGTCAACCCTTCGGGTTTGTAATGTAATTGGTTGAATTTCAACAAAATTCCGAAAGGATGACATGATTATAGAAGTATGGTGATTTTCAACAAAATTCCGAAAGGATGACATGATTATAGAAGTATGGTGATTTTCAACAAAATCCCGAAGGGATAACATGATTATAGAAACATGGTGATTTTCAACAAAATCCCGAAGGGATGACATGATTATAGAAACATGGTGATTTTCAACAAAATCCCGAAGGGATGACATGATTATAGCAGGAGGTTCAACCCTTGATGGTTATTTTAAAACCATTTTCAGAAGAGAATTGTCAGGTTTTTCAGTGTTGTGAAATTAAATTTCTCCTGGCCGTAATGCATTGAGACAATGCCGGCATGCTGTTCCCATGAAACTTCGAGGTGGCGTGCTTTGGCGATATTCATCAGGGTGATGGCTTTTTCGATGCCGTCGCCCCGCCGGAAATTGACGACTTCATCGGGAAGGGCCAGTCTGTTGCCATCGTAAATCGATTCGTTTGGCCAGGATTGCAGCTCCCCATGGATTGCCGTAAGATCCAGATCGCGGAACTGTTGGATAGAGACCGGATTACGCTCAAAGGCAGCTTTGAAGAATGGCTCCCAATCGCAGGAATCCATGAAGCGACCAGCATAGAAGGCGAGGTCGGCAATGGATTGACCATCAGAGCCGTGACGCGTGACGGGTGACGCGTGACGGAGAGAGGAGAGGTGTTCGATGATTTCAAGGCGGGTTTGGTCGGGGGTTATTTTGATTGGATGAGAGGAGGTGAACTCTTTATTTGCTGAGGGCAGGAGCGGAACGGTATGAACGAACTTTTTCAGGTCTGTGAAAAAATCAGGATGACTCTCAAGCCCCGGAAAGTTTTGTTTCAGCGTTTCAATGAAGGCTGCGTATGGTTTCAGATCAAACAGTTCGTCTTCATTATAAATCCTGAACCGGTGATCGATGGGCTGGAGATAGAGGTCTTCTTCATCCATTTCACAATAAAGTTTCCTTCCGGTTTTATCGCCCAGACGATTTTTGCTTCCATGTTCGTAACCGAAAGCTTTTTCGAGCTGAATGTAACGGTTGCATCCATGGCATTGGAAACAGAGTTGAAAAAGTTTTTGGTGGCGGCTATAATCGCGCAGAAAATTCATAAATATCTCAAAATCAACTTCTGTCTCCAGAAATTTTGTGAGTTTCTCCCTGAACGCTGCATAAGCGGCCTGATCGATGGTAGCTTCGGTGTACATGGAGTGAATCCATCCGGTGTTGTGAGCGATATAGGTAACCTGTTCATGTTCCAGCGCACGCCGCGCGAGGGCAGAGAGTTCAGTGCCATTGTACCACATTGATTTGGTGACGATTCTGCGGTTGTTGGTCAGCACTCCTTCATCAACCATGATGAAATTCTGGGAATGGAGGGGAGTTCCCATCAGGAATATTTTTTCCAGCGGCACTTCCGCGATGATAAAAAGAGCCGCGGCATATAAGCATGCGAGCGACACACACTCCCCGGCTCCGGCGGGGTGATTTGGCTTGTATCGAAATGCGTTCATCGCCTCTACGGTTTCAGTTTTCCAATACGGGATAATGTCTGAATCGAATTTATCGAGACCGAAATGACGCCGGATGTCCATGGCGAAATAGTACTTATCTCCCTCATAACCAAATAGCGCGTTGGAGCGGGAGAGCATGTCGATGTCAACAAATTCGCTGAAGCGGTTTATTTCGGTCTGTTTGTCGGTAAGTCCCCAGGTTTCGAGGTCGAGGTTGAAGTTGTAGTGATCCATCACATATTGTTTCACCCGGTGGATCTTCTTCAATGGTCCCATCTTCCTGATCCCGGCAAACCAGGGGTCGTCCCTCCATTTCCAGATTTCAGGGGACATGATATTGGAGAGCACCAATGCATAGAGAAGCTCAGGAAAGATGAATATCTCCATGTCGCTGAGGGTAAATGCGGAACTGTATTTTTCGAGGGATTTGCGGTTCATTATGAGGGTGTGGGTTAATGTTTACGTGACGCGTGACGCGTGACTGCCGACTGCCGACTGCCGACTGCGAACTGCGAACTGCGAACTGCGAACTGCCAGTAAGATTGCAAAGTTACCAATAAAAAGTATGGAGGGATGATGGAAAAATTTCGTAAGTTTGTCAAACAAAAGCAAACAACATGTATTACTCAGGACAGGAGATCGTGGAAATTGCCGTCAGAATTGAGGAGAACGGCAATGAATTTTACACAGCAGCAGCGGAAATGGTTGCCGACAGCAGTGATATCAAGGGTTTATTTTATGACCTGGCCGAGAAAGAAATTCTTCACATATCGATTTTCCAGAAACTTGCTGAGAAGTTTGATGCAGAGAGTTTTGATTTTGGCGCCCAGGATGCCACGGATTATATCAACCATCTGGCTGAGTCGCATATCTTCGGGAAACCGGATTCCGGAAAGAATCTTGCCTTGACCCTTAAAACACCGAAGGAAGGGCTGGAAGCAGCTTATAAATTTGAAAACGATAGTGTTGCATTTTATACTGAGCTGTTAAAGTACACCCGCAGCGACTCAAAGAAGCTCGTGCAGCAAATTATTGATGAGGAGAAGGAACACGCCGCGGATATCAGGAAGTTTCTGTAAAAGAGTGGGCAGTTGGCAGTTGGCAATTGGCAGTTGGCAGTCGGCAGTTGGCAGTTGGGCAGTTGGCAGTTGGCAGTTGGCAGTTGGCTTTTGCCCTGTTACTCTGTTACTCTGTTACTTTGTTACTCTTTCACGATTTCGACCAGCCTTTTAACAGTTTATATCCCAGAATCCCGATGAAATAGCGGAGTTCATTGTTGATTAGCTGCCATCGCCCGAAGTTGATGATCTCACCACCGAATTTGGTTTTAAAATTCCTGACTCCGTAAGGTTTCTGCGGGCTTCCGATGCCCATGAAATCAAAATAGCGAAAATTGTTCCGGAGGGCGAAATCAATTCCGGCCCACGTTGCCAGCACACCCGGATAGAGATGTTTCAACCGGTCCTGCAGGCTGCAGATGTACCATTCATGAACGGTATTATTTCCGGAAAAAGGGCAGACCATGCCGCCGATCACCTCCTCCTTGTAAATGACGAGTAGGATCACACCTTTATTTTCCTGTTGTGTTTTCTGGTAGAAATTGATAAAAAAAGCAAGTGGCGGGAGTGGTTTCCTCACCTTTTTTTTATACAGGTCGTGCAGCAGGAGATAAAAATTTTCAATTTCGCCGATCGATGATGCCGGCCGGATGATGGCCCCGTTTTCGATTCCCCTGCGGATCTGTCGCTGTTTTGCAGGTTTAATGGCGGGAAAAACTTTGTTCTTTAATTGGATCGGAAGGATGTCATTCAGATGGTCGTGCCAAACAAAACCATGTTCCCGGAATATGGCAGCTTCTTCAGTCCATTGATTCAGATTTCTAATTTCGACGAACACTGTTTTCCCGGGAATCTGGAGTTTAAGGGTTTTCAGCAACGCACTTAATATTCCGGCCTTGTCGGGAGCCGTATTTGAAATGATGGGTCCTCCCTGGATCAGCAGGCGTTTGAACGGGATTCCGTAAATCCTTTCGCTGATGATGATGGCGACCAAAACACCAGCAAGTTCGTTATCGGAATTTTCGGCAAACAGCACAAGGGGCTGGTAGTTTTGGCAATGATCGAAGAGGGACAAAAAATCGGCAGTCTGAAAGAAATTCCAATGGGGCTGTTGCTGTATAAAATCGGTCCACTTTGTAACAGTTTCACCGGGGAATGGAGCCTTTATTGTCCGAATAGTTATTTCTGCCATTCTTTAATTCAATCAGTATTTACTACCATGATACCAGGAGTGGACGATTTACGCAAAGATAAATAAAATGTTGAATTCTGAAAATATATCACGCCTGTTAGAGCGAAGAGGAGTTCAGAAATTGATGATGATGTTGTCGGCCACCCAGACCAAGGCCAGTGCAAGGGCGAAATAAAATGGCTGATAAGGGGAGGTAAATATTTTTTTTCTCGATTTCCTGATATGAACAACCTGGCTCATTTTCGCCCTTTTGTCAATGAGTGATATCGACATAAAGCCAAGGCTCAGTAAAAATGCCCGCCAGAATAAATTGGAAAAAGGCCAGTTAAAAAACAGGAGGATCAGAAAACCGTATATCCAGGGCTTGAGGAACACATTATTGATGAATTTTTTCTGGTTGATGCCACTGTCAAGAAAAGCAGAAGTATAAGATGTTTTAAAAAACAATCGCTGCCAGTAATTGCTGAATGCTACCAGGAAGGAAAAAACCGACAGGGCAATCAGCCCTCTTGCAACGATACTCCCTATCAGCCAATGAAAAGCGACGCCGAATCCATCGTAGAAAAAAACGCCTGCAAGGATACCGCAAGGCAAGGCATTTACCATCAAAAATGCCAGCCAGGTTAGGACCAGCCTGATTTTCCAGCGGGCATTTGCCATTTTTTTCAGTAAAAACAACAATAAAAACCCTGTTGCCGACAGGAGTACCGGGCCTGTTGCGAAGATAAAATAGATCTGGTCATCCGGCCATTTTGAGCTGCTTTCCGATTGATAATTGATTGCAAACAGGCTGTACTGGAAGGTCACAGCATATATTTTCAGGAAGAGCGACGAACAAAGCGTCAGCAGGAATTGCAGGAGCAGGGCTGCAAAAACAAAAATGGTGGTTGAAAGCAGGCTTAACTCGAAGAGGGCACGAGAGGATAGCGGGCCTTCGGTGATTTTGGCGTGACGCGTGACGCGTGACGCGTGACGGGAGCGTGACGTGTGACGGGTGACGCGTGACGGATCATCACCTGGTGACGTGTGACGCGTGACGCGTGACGTGTCACGGTTATTAATTTCCAACTGACTGCTTCTTCTTTTGGATGGTTTTCAGTAATTTCCAGGTACCATAGCCGGCCACCATGGCCAGGGCAACGATCACTCCGCCATCGATCGGGGCGCCACCGGGGCCTTTGTTGGAGTTGGTTCCCTTATCGACCGGTGGAGGCGGGGGAGCCTGTGCAAGGCCAAGTTGGACAAAAGTCATGAAACCGAGGAGGAATAGCGAGAAGAAGAGGATTCTGGGTGATTTTTTCATGATGGTTGGGTTATTTAACCTCTCCCTAAATCCCTCCCCCAGGGGGGAGGGACTATTGCGGAGTGGGTTTTAATTATTGATAAAAACTTTGGTTGAATAGACATGATCGCTGGTTACGACTTTTACGAGGTAGTAGCCAATGGGTGCGTTGAGGCTGATCCTGGTCACAGGAGTTTCGCCGAGTAGCTGGTGCATGATCGGCTGACCGATCATATTGTAAACGATCACTTCGCCTTTCAATGTTTTTCCTGATATATTGGAAACATAGATGGTATTGTCAGAAGAAGAGATGCTGAACGTCTTTACGGTTTCCTTGTCACACACGCTGAAGGTGCCGCCAAAGTGAAGGAGGAACCTTGAGGCATCTTCCCCTTTCACAGCCGTGAAGGTGTAGTCAGGATTTGTCATAAGGTTCTGTGTTTTGGCAAGTTTCAGATCTTCCAGGATGATGGAGGAAGATGTGGTGAAGGTTTCAATCTGGCTGGCATGTATGGTGTAGTTTCCATCGGCGCCTGCCTTAAAGCTCATGGGGATCGTAACAGCTCCGGGTTCTCCCCTGAAGTCGATGGAATAGTTGCCGGTTGGTTTCACGGTATAAAGACTCGGTGCGGTTTCATAGAAGCTGAACATTTTTTCGGCTCCGCCTTCGGCTGTTTGATGACCAAACTCAACCACTATTTCATCGGAGTAGGTATTTGTATTCCCCGAAACTTTCAGGCGGAGGATGTTTGGGATTTCACCGGAAGCTTTGAGGAATGAAGGATTCTGGTGAACCCTGACGTCATTGTTCATTTCGAAGGCCCCGGCCGGGGATGTCGCTTCTACCATAAATCCCTGGCCTACGGGGATATACCTTGTTGCCCCATTGGTGCCATCATCCGTTAAGGAGGCGCTGCTGTAAGTACCATAATTGCCTGACCCCGCATCATTCCAAATGCTCATATCCTTACCACTGCCAACATTGGTGACGACAAACTCTCTTGTCCAGCCAAGTGAAGCTTTCCAGTCGATGGCAGAAGGGTAGGGGTTTCCAACCAGGTTATAGGCTTTGTAGGTGCCTGAACCACTGTTGGTCAGCGTGTAGGAGACTGTCCCGGCATTGAGGGTTCCCTGGAATTGTTTGGTGGGGTTGGCAGCTTGATATTCTGCCAGATAACCTTTGCCAGCCATGAAATTTAACCCGTTATTAACGGATACATCATCGAATCTCAGACCTGTGCCAATGGGGGTAGCAATGGTGTTTTTGCGGTTTACCCAGGTTGCTGTTGGTTCATCCCAGGCAAAGAGATCATATCCTGAGAGATCAGGGTAGGTTCCGGTCGGCGTAAAATCACCGGAAATGGCTTGCGCATCAACGGGCGATGAGAACAGATGCCATGCTTCAGGATTGCCAGATACATAACGGTTTACCGTAGCTGCTGCCGATCCTGAAGTGTAAATCAGCGAGCCAGTACCGGTAGCATCCGAATTGATCACCAGACCGGTTGAACCGGCGGAGTTGGTGAGGGTGCCGCTCACGGTCAAAGATTTGGCTTCATTGATAGTTACAGATTTTCCGGTGTTGATCGTTAAATCTTTGGCGACA
>JAPLDG010000099.1 GCA_026391845.1 Bacteroidota bacterium
CTCCGCCGTTTACGCCCTGGTTTCTGTTTTCAACCAGCGCAACCATGGCATTGCATTTGTTCCCCATCACTTCAACCCAGCCACACATACAGGCTTCCACCCGTTTACTTTCAAATAGCTCACTCACATAATCATACAACAATTTTGCGTTGAATGATTCCGAGATTAAAAAGACATTCTCTCCCTTGATTTTATGCCTGATACAAATCTCCCCGATAACGATATTGGGCAGTGTATAAACAAAAACGGAAGGGCTTGGGAAATAATTTGAACGGTCTTTAACCGTTTCACTATGGGCAATGTCGGTATCAAGGCTTGAACTTGAGTTTGACAACACCACACCCACCTCTTCCGGGCGATATCCTTCAATTGCTTTTTCTTTTAAAACCAGTTCAACTGCCAGAAATCCAAGTTTGCTGATGGAATCCATCTTATAGAACCTGGGGTAAACAATCTGCTCCTGTTTGAAAACAGTTTTAATAAAGTCTGCAAATTTAACAATATTTTCCTGATAAAATATGAGACGGCCATTCACGATAACATTGTTATCATGAAGATGGCTGTAAGAAGTGATGAAGAGGTCCATTTTTAATCTTTCTGATAAAGGATTGCTGCATTGCATCCACCAAAGCCGGATGCTGTTTTCAGGCATGAATTTAACTCAGCCTGCCGGGTAGTCAAAATAACATTCAACGGCTCTGGAACTCCTGATGATTCAAACCCTGCTGAGCGGTAAAGAATATTGTTCCTGATCGATGAAACAGCTGCGATCGATTCAACAAGCCCTGCAGCGCCAAGCGTGTGTCCCCAGTATCCTTTGAAGCTGTTGACCGGAACGTGAGAAAGTCCGCTGAGTCCAATGGCTTTTGATTCCATTTCATCGTTGAAAGGGGTCGCTGTTCCATGTGCTGAGATGTAGCCAATTTCCCGGGGGGTAACCATTGCCTGAGTCATGGTTTGGTTTATAGCCGAACTTAGTTCCTCACCGGTGCGGGAAGGACCTGAAATATGATTCGCGTCATTGCTTGTGGCAGCTCCTGCTACCCGGATCCGCGGGGTTCCCTGAATGTCTGACCGGGCAGAAATGACCATTGTACCGCAACCTTCCCCGAGCGACAATCCGGTTCGGTTGATATCAAAAGGTTTGCATGGGTTCGGGCTGAGCGCCTGGAAGGATTGAAAGCCCGAAATAACGAATTCAGAAATGATATCACCACCGGTCACCACCGCGTGATCGTATGCACCTGATTGCAGGAACCTAGTAGCTGTCATAATCGCTACAACCCCGGAAATACAGGCGTTTGAGATAATAACTGGTGCGTTGGCAAATCCAAAGAAATCCTGGATGATTCTGCCCAACTCCCAGAGATAGAGCCGCTTGTGGCTGAAAAGAGTCTGTTTGTGCTGCTCCAGTAAATCAATGTTGCCTTTTGTGGTTGAAATCACCAGCAGGGTTTTTGAATGTTGTGGATCAACATCACTGTTTTTCAGCGCATCATGAATGGAAACGATAAAAAATTTCTCCAACCGTGTGAATGATCCGGCAGGATTGGTTTTTTGATAAAATGACAGTGCGTCTGAAAACTTCAAATTCAATTGCATTGTATCAATAAGCGAAAGCTGAACCGGATTAGGGCTGAGGGCGGGATCGTTTACAAGATGTATTCCAATGGTTCCATTTTCCAGGGCAGAGAGATTCTCATTGGTTGAAAATCCAAGTGAAGTGATGATATTGTCGTTCAGAATGTAAACTGGTTTCATGCGATTTGAAATTAAACGCCCCATCTGTTTTTCCATCCGGTGTAAAATTCCGGGGCAGTTAGTAACAGTTCTCCTTGTTGTGTAAGGAAAACCTGGGTAGAGGTCCCGGTGGCAGCCACTTCCAAATCCTTTTTCCTGTATATGGTGTATTGGAATACGATTTTTGCTGCTTCAGTAGGAACGTACCGTGTTTCCACGATGGCGGTGTCACCATATTCCAGCGGACGTTTATAGTCACAGTTAATTTTCACGATGGGGATCATCACCTTGTATTTATATACATCGAGGTAGCCAAGGTTGTATTTCATGCCGAATGACTCCCTGCCATCTTCAAAATACTTGAGGTAATTGCCATGCCATACAATACGCATGGAATCAACTTCTGAAAATCTGACAATAATTTCTTTCCGGTCGGTAAGTTCCATAATTAGTTGTTCAATGGCCTTTTATATCTCTGATAAAGGGCGGTTATGAGTACGGTGGAAAAGGCGAATATCAGCAACCTGACAGCCTGCGGAGCTATGAGCCAAAAATCTCCTCCCCGAAGAAAAATGCTGTAATACCCGGTGATGGCCCAGTTTAGCGGACTTAGCAACGATATGTCCCTCATGATGGGGGGCATCAGGTAAATTGGCACCCAGAGCCCGCCTATTGCGGCGAGAATAATGACTGTTATGGATCCGAATGATGCTGCCTGCTGATGTGTTTTGGCAATTGTTCCGATCATCAGACCATACCCTACAGCCGCCATCGCAACGACGAGCGTCATCACAAACAGCCCGGGCAGGTCATCCCCGAGAACCAGCATTGGCAGCCCGAACAACGGCAGCAGAAGAATACCGGCCAGCAACATGGCCACCGTCTGCACCAGGCAAACAACCAGGTAAACACCGACTTTGCCCAACAAAAGAGTCATATAAGGTACAGGCATGGTAAGCAACCTGAACAAACTTCCACCTTCCCGTTCCTGGATCAGGCTCTGGGTGAGTGGGATCACGATGAAAAACATCGCAAAAATGGTCCACGCCGGAACATTGTGTTGTGTTGCGTTCGGAATCAACTCCACTTCACGATAGGAGGGAAACACCTCCCTGAAATGGAGTATTTCATTAAAGGCTTCCTTTGGAGGTTTATACATCGGCATTTGCAGGGCGATTTCCTGATTAAAGGTTCTAAAAACCCAATCGGTCTGGAACTTATAATAGTTTTCCCTCACCGAACTGATCAATGCATTTTTGAATGTCTTTTTTACCGTTGGGTCGAAAAAAATGGTCACATCCACAGAATCACGCAAGGTAATGCCATCGAACAGCATTGGGTTTCCAAGTCCGAAACCTGCGAGGGTTTTTGCAACAGAAAGACGAACATTGGCTCGCATGGTGCTGGTGGCGCCTTTGGGAACCACGATGGCAATAAGGTAATCTCCCTTTTTGACTGCTTGCTTTGCCGACTCAATCGTGAGGGGAAGATGATTTAAACTGTCAACAACTTCGAATACATCGGAGCCATCGAATCCGTCTTTTATCTTCAGGCCCAGGCTGTCATGATCGTTATCGACAAACAGAACCTGTATGCTGGGATCTTTGGTAAGCGAACTCCAACCGAATTCCTGCATCAGCGAGGAGATCACGATTAAAACGACCGGCATGATAAAAAGCATGGCCAAACCTGCTTTATCACGAATAAGCAACAATACTTCCTTGCGGCAGACTGACAAATATTTCCTCATTGCTAATCCCTCATTTCTTTGCCGGTGAGATGGATGAAGATGTTTTCCAGGTTTTTAAATTCAGGATGTCCTTCCAGCAGATCTTTCGGATTTCCCAAGGCAATGATGTTTCCGCGGTCGATGATTGCCACCCTGGAACAAAGGTTCTCAGCCTCTTCCATGTAGTGAGAAGTATAAATAATGGTCACACCTTTTTTATTGATCTCCTTCAGATATTCGAGGATCACCACACGCGACTGCACATCGATACCCACAGTGGGTTCGTCGAGGAAGATGATTCTCGGATCATGCAGCAATCCGGCGATCAGGTTCACCCTGCGTTTCATCCCGCCAGAATATTTGCTCACCGTTTTGCCGGCGTGTTTTTCCAGTCCGAATTCAGTGAGGTAATGGTTGACTTTATCGTGCAATTCTGAACCATAAAGTCCGTACATGTTGCCGAAGAAGGTCAGGTTTTCGCGATCTGTGAGGGTAGGGTAGAGGGCAATGTCCTGCGGAACGACCCCGATGATCTGTTTGATTTTGTTGAGATCGGTATGGCTGTCGAGGCCATCGATCATTACGCTGCCTTTTGTGGCCGGGAACAAACCGCAAAGAATGGATATGGTCGTGGTTTTACCGGCTCCGTTGGGCCCCAGCAAACCAAAGATTTCATTGGGGAAGATATCCAGGGATATGGCTTTAACAGCCGGTTCGTCAGCTCCCTTGTAAACTTTTGTCAGTTCCCTGATTTCTATAATAGGTTGACTGGCCATTAAAATTTTATTTTTTTCAGTTTCTGGTAAACCTTCTCCTCTTCCGATGCAATCTCGAGCAGTTTTTCTGAAAGGGTCCCGTAATCCTCCTCAGGTTTTGAGCGGTTTTTACAGTTTCTGGCCCCCATATAGGTGAATTCGCGCCATTTGTTGGCGGTCTTGCCCATCATGACAGAAGCCTCAAGCAACTCCTGATGGTTGTCGAACAATTCTCCCGCTTCTTTCAGAAATGCACCATAGATGTAACGGAATCCGGCGCCACCAGTACCAAAATCTTCAGCCATGCGCAGGACTTGTCCGAGGTAAAAGGAGGCTTTGTCATTGCCGTGCTTTTTTGGCCATTTCCTGATGTCACGGGCAAGCCAGCGCAATCCTTTTACCCCGATCAGCGGGAACGGGATGCCAATCATATCATTAACGGTTTTTTTGATTCCCGGGATGATGGCGGCTTTCAAATCAACTGGTTTGTCAATGGAATGGTTGATCCAGTACATCTTCCCCTGCGGGGCAAAAGCGCCTTTGGCATAACGAACGCGCAACAGGTCTTCGTAGCTGATCTGTTGCGGAAATTCCATCACTGTATCGCTCACGTGATACATGTTGCCTTCCTTGCCGAAAACGACGAGGTTGTGCATGTTGTAATGCATCCGATATTCGGGAGGGAAGAAAGTAAGTTGAAAAACGCCAACCTGGCAACC
>JAPLDG010000269.1 GCA_026391845.1 Bacteroidota bacterium
CATGCGTGTAACCATCAGGCCGGATAAATCGGAGGAGTCGGGCAGTATTGCCATTCCTGCCAAGATATTGGTGGAAACCTTAAAAACCTTTGCAGATATTCCGGTAGCATTTTCGATTGACCCCGACACCCTGATGATTGAAATCTCTGCAGGTGAAGGAAAATATAAACTTTCCGGGCATAAAAGCGAGGAATATCCGCATACACCATCCCTGGAAGATACCACCGATATCATCATTGATTCCAAACTGATGTCACAGGCCATCAATAAAACCCTGTTTGCCACCGGTAATGACGAATTGCGCATGGTGCTTTCCGGTGTTTTTTGCGAACTTTCACCCGATGATGTAACATTTGTTGCTACGGATGCCCATAAACTGGTCAAGTATAAGCGTACCGACCTTAAATCGGAAGATTCTGCCTCTTTCATTCTGCCCAAGAAACCCTTAAACCTTCTGAAAAATATATTATCGAGTCAGGATGTTCAGGTTACCATTGAATACAACAAAACCAACGCTTTCTTTTCTTTTGGTAATATTCATCTGATCTGTCGTCTGATTGACGGTAAATACCCCAATTATGACGCGGTTATTCCCAAGGAAAATCCGAATAAGCTTACGATAGACCGTCATGCTTTGCTCACGTCCATCCGGCGTGTTGCCATTTTTGCCAATCAATCCACCCACCAGATCCGCTTCAAGGTATCGGGTCAGGAGTTGATCCTCAGCGCGGAAGATATCGATTTTTCCAACGAGGCCAAGGAACGGCTGAGCTGTTCATACAGTGGTGAGGATATGGAAATCGGTTTCAACTCAAAATTTTTGCTTGAGATGCTGAATAACATTGAAACTGAAGAAATCAGTCTTGAAATGTCGGCCCCCAACCGGGCGGGTATTCTCACACCTCTTAACAACGCAAACAAAGATGAAGACATCCTGATGCTGGTGATGCCTGTCATGCTGAATAAATAGCGCTGGTTCGCATCAGGAGTAAAACAAAAAGAGCGAAGTTATGACTTCGCTCTTTTTGTTTTCAAATGAGATACTGTTAGTCTCGCCGAACGTTGATGGCTTTTTTACCGCGATTGTCCTCCGTCAGATCAAATGAAACCTGATCGTCTTCACGAATTTTGTCCACCAATCCGCTTACATGAACAAAAACGTCCTGCTGGCTTTCATCGTCCAAGATGAAACCAAAACCTTTTCTCTCATTGAAAAATTTTACTTTGCCTGTTGACATAATACATTAAAATTAGGATGAATAACCAATGCGAATGTACAATTAAATATCAAAATAAAAAAAAGTGTTATTTTAGAGTTGTCAAATGGTAATTTTAACAATAAATCTATAACTTTACCGAAAAAACGAACCAATGAAAGAACTTTCCCTGACCCTGGAAAACCTGGAAGAGGCTTTCCCCTCAACATTCACGCCTGAACAGCTTGCCAAAGCAAAGACCGTTTTCCTGAAAAAATTGTCAGAGGATGCCCATCGGTTTTACCAGGGAAAGATCCAGACAGTGCCAAAAGCCCCTGTTCCAGGTTTCAACTGGTTTAATGTTTGGTACACCCCGGGAGTTTCAAAGGTTTCCACAGACATCCGTGATAACAATGATACCTCTTTTGACCTCACCAACAGGGGCAATCTGGTAGCCGTGGTAAGTGATTCCACCCGTGTACTGGGCGATGGTGACTGTACACCTTCCGGCGGACTGGGGGTGATGGAAGGCAAGGCTTTTCTGATGAAGTACCTCGGCGGAGTGGATGGCGTTGCCTTGTGCATAGACAGCAAGGGGAAGGATGGGAAAAACGATCCTGAAAAGATCATTGAATTTGTCAAGATGGTTCAGCCAAGTTTTGGCGCCATTAATCTGGAGGATATTTCACAACCCAATTGTTTCAGGGTGCTTGATGTTCTGCGGGAGGAGTGTGATATTCCGGTCTGGCACGATGATGCACAGGGAACAGCTTGTGTCACACTTGCCGGGGTTATCAATGCCCTGAAGCTTGCCGGAAAAAAAATCAGCGAGGTGCGTATTGTTTTAAATGGCGCCGGTGCATCCAATACAACCATTGCCAGGTTGCTCATTACCGACGGAGCCGACCCGGCCAAAATGGTTCTGTTCGACACCAAGGGCTCCCTTCATTCAGATCGTCTGGATATCAAGGCTGACACACGTTTCTATCGCAAATGGGAACTTTGTCAAACAACCAATCCCGGAAAGATACCCACCATCGATGAGGCCATGAAAAATGCAGATGTGCTGATTTCCCTCTCAACCCCAGGGCCTGATGTGATCAAACGTCCGTGGATCCGCAGCATGGCAGAAAAATCGATCGTGTTTTGCTGTGCAAATCCGGTTCCCGAAATTTATCCTTATGCAGCCAAGGAGGAGGGTGCCTTTATCGTTGCGACTGGCCGGGGAGATTTCCCCAATCAGGTAAATAATTCCATTGGTTTTCCGGGAATTCTCAAAGGGGCCCTGATGGTTCGGGCAAGGAAAATTACCGATACCATGGCCATTGCAGCAGCACATTCACTGGCTGATTACGCTGAAAAACGCGGCATTCATGTCAACGATATCGTTCCCAACATGGAGGAGGCATCTGTTTTTCCTCATGAAGCTGCTGATGTGGCCATGCAGGCCATCAAGGATGGTGTAGCAAGGGTTAACATGACATGGGATGAGGCTTTTCAGAAAGCCAAAAAGGATATAGAACATGCCCGTGGACTCACGAAGTCATTGACGGAAAAAGGGTTTATTGCCCCTCCGCCAGCCGAAATGATTAAAACGGCTCTCGACTTCGCCATCAAAGCTGTTCAGTAGTTTTTTTCCTGTGAAATAAATGATGTTCAGCGCTTTGTTGTAAACACGTACTGAAGGATATTCGCTCCCATTTGCAGGGCTTTCTGGCGTGTAGGTTCAGAGTCACCATGTACGGCAGGATCCTCCCATCCATCACCAAGGTCGCATTCATGGGTGTAAAATACCACCAGCCGGCCTTCATAGATTAGTCCGAATCCCTGGGGCGGCTTTCCGTCATGTTCGTGTATCTTGGGCAACCCGTTCTGAAAGTTGTATTTCTGATGGTAAATGGGGTGATCAAAAGGCAGTTCCAGCAACTCCAGTTCGGGGAAAACACGCTTCAGCTGTGGCCTGATATATTTGTCCATGCCATAGTTGTCGTCGATGTGCAGGAAACCTCCCGCAATCAGATAATTCCGCAGGTTTTGTATCTCCTGGTCTGAAAACAGAACATTGCCGTGGCCGGTCATGTGAACAAAGGGATAATTCATGAGCTCGGGGCTCCCGACATCAACAGTGGCAATATCTTCGCTGATATTTGTCAGCAGGTTGCGGTTTGCAAATTTCACCAGGTTGGGAAGGGAAGTCGGGTTTGCGTACCAATCGCCACCACCCGAATACTTCAGTAAGGCGATCTGAAAGGAGGGGGGGGTAAAGGAAGTTGTTCCGAAAAAGCAAATCAGAACGGCAATCTTTACAAGGAACGGATGTTTTACACAGACCATGGATATGATAAAAGTGGTTGATTGAAGTCGAAACTGGTTTTTTTAATCGTTCAAACTTAAGGATAAAAATTCAATTATTAACATCTGCCATTCTTTTACAGTGGATTCATGGTTTGCCGGGAAAGTTTTCGACAAACTGAATTTTCAGATCAGGGAAATTGGTGACAAACTTGATTTTGATATCAGGGAAATCGTTCACAAATTGCCATTTTCCGCATTGATCGGGAAAGTTCTCAACAACCTGAACCTTGAGATCAGGAAAATTATCGACTATTTTCACCTTTAAATCGGGAAAATCATTCACCACTTTAATTTTTCCATAAAGTTTGAATCCCATGCATTCACAATCCTTATTCACCGGCTTTTCCTGTGCCGCCGGCATGAGCATCAAAAGCATGAACATGAACGAGGTTATCATAGTGTTTTTATTTATTCTGCAGACGAATTATGGCTGCAAAGGTTTGTTTTTCACACAGTCAAAGCAAACGAACGGAATTGACATGATCAGTTCACCCCGTTCGGTTGCGATCTGATTCAGACGTTGTTCGATACGCTCGAAAACGGGGTCCACCATCGGAGGCTGTATTATTTCCTTCCACGAATCCAGAAAGGCACTCCGGATCAGGTGGTGGTTCAGAAAGGCGGAGCCATCGTTGTACCTGAGCCGGAATCCATCTACATTGATCGTATTGATGGCGAAACCGGCATGGAGGATCAACTCCTTCAGATAATCGACGGGTTTGCGCTTCAGGTCGATGTGCTTGTGCATTAAAGTGATCTCGTGGGTCATTCCAAGATCATGGAGGGTTTCTTCGAAAATCTTATAAAATTCGATCATGGTGTGTGGCAGGTTCATGGTCAGCACCATCTGTGCCTCCTCATCTGCAACGCGAAAACATTCGGCCAATGCTGCAACCTGATCCTTTACGTTATTCAAGCCGTTGTTCGACACGATCAATCCGAAATATTCATCCGGAAAAGGAATTTCTTCGGCTATGCCTTTTACGATCTTTGCAAATTCAATCCCTTTGGATCTTTTTTTGGATGTGATCATTTTGATGGCTTCTTCCGATGGGTCAAGGCCATAGACCATGCAGGTCTTTCCCATCCGTTCGGCCAGTTCAAGCATGGGGAAGCCGCTTCCGCTGCCCAGATCGAGTACATTGATGTGAGTCTTCATGCGGACCGTATCCAGCAGGGTCAATCCAAAAGGAGCCGACCAGAGCGGCAAATCATCGTAATTCGTCATATGTATTTCTTCAGAGGTCATTCCCATAAATATCTCCTTTCACGATCCACCCTGATTTTGTCATTATCAACCAGCCATTGGATTGCACGGATTACCTTGTCTTCATCAATAGGTGCTGTTGAAGCAACGATTTCTTCCAGGGTGTGTGAGTGAGTCTTCAGCAGTGGCTTGATGATACGCAGGATATTGTCGAATTCCATCTCATTCAGGCTGATTTTATTGCGTTCAATGCAAACGTCACATATGCCGCAACGCTTTGTGCTGCATTCCCCGAAATAGGCCAGGAGGTACTGACTGCGGCATTTATTGTTTTCCTCCACATAGCCGATCATCTTTTCCAATCGTTTCTCTGCATCCTTCAGCCGGTCTTTGTAATTCTCAGGAGAAATAGTCAGGTCGCGGGTATCGAGTCTTTCCTGCATGAAGATGATCTGAGGTTTATCTGTTTGGGGAATATAATCAAGAATTTGTAACCTGACGAGGTGTTTCAGGTAGCTAAGCACTTTTTCCTTTCCGAGATTGCTTCTCCGGGCAAGTTCTGCCTCATTGAAAATGACAAAATCAGAGAGAATCCCGCTATATGACCGCAACATGGTTTTAATGAAATGGTCGAACTGTTCATTTTCAACCTGGAATCGGTATAGTTCTTCCTTGGGGGCTTTGATGAACACCTTTGATGGATGGTGAAGGCCTTCAGTCATCATGACAAATCCCTCTTTTTCGAGAAATTTCAAGCAATTGAAAACGATGACCGGCTGAAATTTAAATTGTTCGGCAAAGAGGGAGAGGTCAAAATCAAAATGAAGATCTTTTCCCATTCCGACCGGCAGTTGAAAATAGTTACCAAGGGCCTGGTAAACATCGCGGATGATGTTCAATTCAGGGTAGGAGAGCTGCAGGTTGTGGCGTGAATCAATCACGTCGGCAGTTTCGTATAGCATTACTGCGTAAGCCCTCTTTTCATCGCGACCTCCGCGTCCGGCTTCCTGGAAATAGGCCTCAATGCTGTCGGGAAGATCGAGATGAACGACCACCCTGACGTTTGGTTTATCGATGCCCATGCCAAAAGCATTGGTTGAAACAATGATTCTTTTCTCCTCTTTCATCCACGCCGTTTGCCGTTGATCGCGTGTCCTGGAATCAAGACCGGCATGATAAAAGTCGGCGCTGATCTGGTTTTTCTGAAGATATTCTGCAATTTCCCGGGTGTGGCGGCTGTTGCGCACATAAACAATCCCCGGACCTTTTACCTTACTGATAATTTTAACGAGGCGCTTTAGCTTATCCTCTTCTTTGAACACTAGGTATGTGAGGTTTTTGCGTTCAAAACTTTTATAAAAAACTTTTGCGTTCAAAACTTTTCTGAAAAACCTTCTCTTTCTTAAAGGCCAGTCTTCGTTGAATATCTTTAACGACTTTCGGGGTGGCAGTTGCGGTGAGGGCCATCACGGGTATTCCTGGAATGATTTGCCTGATTTCGGCGATCTGAAGATAAGGTGGCCGGAAATCGTACCCCCACTGTGAAACACAATGTGCCTCATCAACGGCGATGAGATTGACTTTCATCCGTTTCAGCGCCTCAAGCATTTTGTCGCTTTTCAGACGTTCGGGAGAAACGTACAGAAGCTTGGTATTCCCGTAGCAGCAATTGTCCAGGATAATCCTGATTTCATCAGCATGCATGCCTGAATAAATGGCAGCCGCAGGAATACCGCGTCTCTTCAGGTTGTCAACCTGATCTTTCATCAGGGCGATCAGGGGTGATACCACCAGGCAAATGCCATCTTTAGCCAGAGCAGGAACCTGAAAACAAAGTGACTTACCCCCGCCGGTAGGCAATAATGCCAATGTGTCATTCCCATCGAGCACAGATTGGATGATCTCCTCCTGCAAAGGCCGGAACGACGAAAATCCCCAGTATTTCAGCAGTATTTGATGGATCGTAAAAGCCATCTGTCACTTGTCATTTGTCATTGGTTGGTTGAACTTGCCATATCGAATCGAGCACTGTTCCGTCAACCCATTTCACAACAGCGACCACCTCGCCGGTGAATTTCGGTTTAGCAGGGACACCGCAGATTTTTTCACCTTCGGCTTTTAGCTCTTCTATGGTTTTAATCGGGAGTGATGAGTTCTTCATCTTTTCGATCAGGTCGGTTCGAAGCGGGTTGATGGCAATACCACGTTCGGTTACGATCACATCAATCAGTTCACCGGGTCCGCAGATGGTGGTAACCTGATCCCGGATGACCGGCATCCGGTCGCGGAACAGGGGAATGGGAAGGATAACGCATTTGCCGAAAAGGGTGTTCTGCCATCCGCCAATCCCATGCAACAGATAACCATCGGAATGTGTTACCACATTGGCGTTGAAATTTACATCAACTTCTGTGGCGCCAAGAATCACGAT
>JAPLDG010000282.1 GCA_026391845.1 Bacteroidota bacterium
ATTGCAGTTCCGGTATTCCATTGCCCACCCTGACCACACTGGCTCCCAGCATTCTGATCCCCAGAAAATAAGCCAATCCTGCCATAAATCTTCGGTCGATTGTCGTCATCAACTGATAAATATCTGTTTCATTTCCTCCTGCACAGGTAAAAGAAATGGCTTCATTATAGGCGAGCCGGTCGAGGTCTTTATCTGTCATGGCAAATGTTACAGGGTCGCCGAGTGTACCTGAAGTGGTGATGTAATCGATAATTTTGGCCTTGGGGACACAAAGAAAATCATCATTTCTTCGCTGCAGATCCTCTTTAGTGGTGACTGGTATATTCACCATTTCAGCCAATGTTTTGATGTGCCTGATATCTATATCCTGGTTTGTAAACAAATCGCGGTAAAACGGAGAATTTGTATTAAGATATTGCAGTGCTTCCTGTAGTCTTTTGTTTTGGTAGTCTGCAATATTTGACACAGGCTCTCTTTCGATGGAAGGGAAAAATGGATTGCTAATTGTCATGGTAATTGAATGATTTCATATGAAATTCCAGTTCACGGGAGATGAGTGATTTTTCTTCTGCAGTCAGTGAAAAAGTGTTTTTTTTGAAGGATTTATTCCGGAGCATAAACCCCCTGATCCGTGCTTCATGGCTGTCGGTGAATGATAGTCCCAGTTCCCTGTAAACAGTTTGAATTACTTCAACAGGGGAGGCTTCCAGGTCTTCAAACCTGATTTGAATCATTGTTCCGGATGGAAGGTCCTTCCTGGCTTTTTCAACAGTCCCGAGCAAGTCCTTCAGGAACTTGACCACCTGAAGAAATTCAGGCTGTGATGCCCTGGAATTCAAAGAATTCTGGCGACCCAGGATGGTCCACATGTGAATGGTCGAAGGCACTACACTATTTGGATGGCGGACAATATTGATAAACCTTGAATTTGGAAACATTTCATATAATGTCTTGATCCGGTAGGAATTAAAAGGATTTTTTGAGACAATACGCTTCCTGTTTTTAAAATACAATTTTTTAAAAAAACCGGCCACATCGTTTTTCCATTTGACAAGATGGATCCCTGAAGGTAAAAACGGACTTCCATGGTTCAAAAAATAATCGTGTGATTTAGGAAAAACAAGATTTTCCAAGGGCGAATAACTGGTGATGCGGTAAATGGCGTATTCATCTTCCTGGGGCTCATCCATGCCAATTACCACCTGGTCCATTGGGCGATGTTCAGAGACAACCTGTTTAAAAACAGGGCGGTAATAGGGGTATGATACCAGGAAACTATCGGGAACAGCAACCTGGAAAAGGGTGGGCGCAGATAAATCGGGATCAAGACTCAATAATTGATGCAGGAATGTGGAGCCGGTTCGCCAATGGCCGATGATAAAAATAGGATCGTCGGGAACCGGTGCATTTTTCAATGCTTTTGCAAACCTGATATGCTCAATCCAGGAGAAAAATGAAGACCAGCAAGCACTCTGCAGCAGAAACAATAACCGCAGGATAGTTTTAAAATTCCAGGTAAGTTTATTTCTGCGAAGCAGCCGGAATAATTGATCCACTTTGATTCCGGCGGTCAGATAGGAATCTTTCAATGCTGAAAAGAGTTATGTTAAGATGCTGAATTGGCCTGCTGACTTTCAATGAAAGTGGCAATGGAAGTAATGGAAGTGATCACATTTCGTGCAATGTTCTGATCTGCAATCCGAATACCATATGTCCGCTGTATAGCCATGATGATTTCAATGGCATCAACGGAATCAAGTGTGAGTGCATTATCTCCTCCAAAAAGGGGTTTATCATCATCCACATCCTTGGGATCAATGTCGTTAATAGCCAAAGTGCTCATTATCAATATTTTAATCTCATGCTTTAGCTCCTCTATTGGTTTTGACATATGTAATATATTAATATTCAGTTATTTAACAGCTTGGGACAACGACATAAAAAATTGTTCCTCCACGTCAGCCCTGTCATGGATCATGTCACTCAATTGCTTAAGTTTTTCCGGGCCAAGATCCCGGTTTTTTCCGATACGGGCAGAGAAGAGGGAGATTTCTCTCCAGCCATCTCCGATTTTCATCAGTTCTTCTGAAAGTTGTTTTAACTCAGGTTTACCGATCATTCCTGCTGCCTGCTGAAGGAATGTTGCATAGATGAAACGAAATCCGGCGCCACCGGTTCCCTGATCTTCCAGCAGGATATTAATTTTCATGATTTCATGCGAAAGATGCTCGTTATCACGGGCGAATTTTGGCCATTCCACCACTTTTCTGGCAAACATATGCATTCCTTTTATTCCCAGGAATGGAATGGGGATTTTCAACATATAAAAACAGGCTTTTTTTATCCCTTTGACGATGGCTTTGTGGTAGTCAATTTCGGCAGGAATCTTATCGAGGTTATAAATGAAACCTTTTGGCGACATGTTCCCGCCGGCGAATCGTCCTTTTTCCAGCGAAGTTGAATCAAGTTCAACCATACCCGGGAAATATGCATCACTGATGACATATTTATTGGCATCCTTGCCGGCAACAACTAAAAAATGAACATTGATATGAACACGTTCCCAGGAGGGAACATAATCCATGTAAAAGAAGTCAACCTGGGCAGCCGTCGGAATGTTTTGCAGCAGCAGCTGATCCAGCATTTGCTGCCCTTTAACAGGATCTTTAAAATCGTATGTTTTAAATCTCACCCCAAGACGCTTTTCAATGTTGGTGCGCATTTGTCCGGGCTTGTTTCTTACAATAAAGGTAGGGAAAGCGAAGGATTTCATTTTGTGGAAATAACCAAAAAAAATTCCGCTTGCAATTCCGAAAACCATAGGCTCGGTGATGTTCAGTCCGCCATGATTGAGCAAAGCGGTGATCGTGCCCGATTCACAGTGGGCGGCCATTTTATGTTTATAATTGGGTATGATCATTTAACGTTTTTCTTCAATTTTTGTCAACACAGCATAAGGGTTGCCTGATGGAGTTTGTTCAATGGAAATTTTATCTCCTTTATTTTCAAGGATGATATTGGATTCCAGGTTTCCATGGGAATTCACCAAAACAATTTGCAACAGGTTTGCCGCAGGAATATTGAACACTGCAGCATATTTTAGAAGATCATCAACGGTTGCATCTCCAAAATGTTTAGGATCGAGATGCTTTTTAACTTTTGACTTGCTGATTCCCGCTCTGGCAGCCAATTCAGAAAAGGAAAGATCCTCGAAAACCATGTAGTACTTCACCGGGCTGATTAAACCACCGGTTAATTGCGCCCGCAATTCCAATTCCAGGTTTCTGCGCTTATAGACGTAATCGTCCATATAATTGGCGGAGAGGTATGACCCTGTTTGCATAGGACCATATTTGCCATCTTCCTTTTCAACATAAATAATCATCTGCTGCTCAGGATAATCCACGAATCCCTCTTTTTCTTTCATGCGATGAGCATCTGTATTAATCCGTTATTTCTGCTTTGCAAAAATAGCAATGCTTGCGATCATTGCAAAACCAAAAAATGAGATCAGCAGGATTGTGTTTGGCAGAATACTGGCAATATTGCCCTCACGTATAAAAAGGTTGAGGTAATTGTCAATGCCCCAGCGCATCGGCGATCCGTGGCTAATGAATTGAAAAAACTTCGGCATGATGTGAATCGGTAAAAATGTACCGCTGACGATCCCAAGCAAAACCACCATGACGGAGCCGAACATCGCTGCCTGGTTATGGGTATTGGCTGCGGCCCCCACGATGATTCCGAATCCAATGGCAGCGAGTGATGCCGCGATGGTAACGATGATGATTGCCATATACTGATGGCCAAGTTGCAGTGGAGGAAAACCAAAGAATACCGGGAATACAGATGTTCCGATCCACATCATCAGGGTAAATTGGAGCAGACAAACTACCAGATAGGCAATTACTTTGCCCCCCAGAATGGCCGATAACCTCACAGGAAGTGATCTCAGCCGTTGAAAACTTCCTTCATTTTTCTCGGTAATCAGGCTGCCTGCCAGTGGAATGACAATGAAAAACATGGCAAAAAGGATAAAACCGGGAACGTTGTTTTGTATCACATTGGGTTGAATATCAGATTTCTCCCTGATGGCATATGATTCCCTTACAGGAGGCAATTTTTGCATCGTTTCCGCCACCATTCCCCTGATGGCAGGCTGCATGTTATGCGGGAGACTGGCGAGAATTCCCTCCATCGCTTCGTTTGTCTGTGTTCCTTTTATGATATAGGTCAGCGTGTTGGTGACGGTTTTTTTATACGTTTCCTGCAAGGTCGGGTCGATCAGCAGGATAATGGCGGTGTCGTTGCGTGGGATGATGATCCCGAATTTGTAATCTCCATCGCCTATCAGGTCTTTGGCTTGCTTTTCGTTGACCGGAAGTGCATTGATATCAGCAACAGGTTGGAAAAAACCAGATGAATCGAGGTTTGCAAGAAGTTTAATTGAAAACGGGCTTTTCAATTCATCGACAAACAGGATCCGGGTTGTTGAATTTTGGCTTTTCAGGGCATTTTCCTGGGCGAGGGTCACCACAAAAATCAGCAGAACAGGCATCAGAAAAAGAATGATCAACCCCGGAATATCCCTGACCAGTAAAAGAAATTCCTTGTTCAGGATACACCACAATTTTCGCATGGCGCAAAAATAGGAAGATTTATCGATTTTTGCGGGCTTCAATCAGGCTGATCGGAGCGATGGTGGGAATGATTCGAGTCAGTGTGAGTCCGGATTGTTCCAGCAATTTCCTGTATTCCAGGGCTGTGCGCTCTTTGCCTCCCGCCATGGTGGCCATCATCTGGATATCCAGTAATTTAGACAGCGATGGCTTATTTCCCGGTGGAACGACCATCTCGATGATCAGCAGACGTCCGTTTTGCACCATGGACTGGCTGATTTTCGTTAACAAGTCAACCGATTGCTGATCGCTCCAGTTGTGGATGATATTTTTCAGGATATACAGGTCGCCCGTTTCGGGGATGGTATTGAAAAAATTACCGGAAATGATCGTAGTCCGGTTTTCAACCTGATAGCGACCGAGCATTTCTGATGCTTTTTCAAGCGCCTCGGGAGTGTCAAACAATATCCCGCGGCTTTCAGGATTAATGTGAAGGATATTGGCCAGGAGAAATCCTTCGCCGCCTCCAATGTCGGTTATTGTTTTAAAGGGAGAGAAGTCGTATGCGCTGAGAACAGGTGCAAGTCCGAGATCAGACAGGTTTGACATCGATTTATCAAACACGAGGTACTCTTCAGGATGATCCTTGAGAAACGCATATGTTTCTTTACCATCTTTATCTCTGAACGGATCCTTCCCTTCCAGTTAACCGGCCCAAGGTGATGCAGAATCATATGGCGGAGCGAGCCGGGTTTGTCGAGAAGGCTGCTGGCCATGGCATTCAGTTTAAAACGTCCCTCGTTTGTTTGTTTGAATATTCCCTGGCTCGAGAGTGCGCGCAGGATCCTTTCGATGTTGGCGGCATCAATCTGAAGTAATTCAGATATTTCAAGCGGGGAAAGCGGTTTATCCTTCAGGGTTGTTGCAATGTCGAGTTTTGCAGCCACGTAGAGTGCGGGCAAAAGCCAGAAGTATTGAAATTGCTCATAAAGAACGACGTTACCAGGGAACAGTTTCCGATTCAGCTGAATTAAAAATGAACGAAAACAGCTGATGGCATTGATAAACCAGACGGGTGGTGTTTTTTGAACAGATTGCGGTTTGCTCATGGGATTTATTTCGCGCAGATTCGCGGGAAATTTGTTACCGGACGGGAAGGTTTTTCAATTGAATTTCAAATTTCTCCAGATCTGCCATCAACTTGCTCTTTTTATCCTGAAAGTGGTGCTTCACGGTAGAAAAAAGAGTTTTGTAGTATTGAATTCCCTTATCCAGATTATCGCTGAACGTATTGAAGTATTCCTGCTGTTTTTCCGACCAGGGGCGGGAAGTTTCCTCCAGTTTGCCTTTCAGGTAATCGATATAGATTGTCAATTCCTTGATGAACATATGGGGACGGTCTTTGCGGCTGATTACATTGATTTTCCCGTAAATATGATCGACCATCTCTTTCAGCGACATCACTTCTGAGAAATATGCCATGTTGGGTCCGGGGCAAACCGATACACCGGTTTTTTCGATTTTCGTATCCAAATGGTTGACCAACAGGGCAGAAGTTCCAAGTCCGACACAGATACAGGCTTTATCTACAACTTTATTGTATTCTTCCTGAAAGGCCTCCTCGCTGAGCCCGGAGGTTTTTAATTCCTCAATTTTCAGCTTCTGATATTTTCTCGACGCGGTACAAAGCGTTGGTTCTCCAAACTCATTGCTGAGGGCCGCATACTTTTTGGGACATGGATTTCCCGGTGTATGTTGTTGAATGTAAGCCTCTTTTTCGAGATCTTTGGTATTGCCTCTCAGGTTATTGAATGGCACACCGAGCGGGCTGATATTGCTGATAAATAAATCTTCTTCCCTGGCGTTGCATAGCAGCCCCAGCGTTTTTTCATCGACATTTACAACTTCGGGAACGAGCAGGAATGGTGTTCCCCAGCCAACAGAATCAAGTTGGTAATGTTCGGCCAGGAATTCATGCTCTTCAGCTGTTCCAACGCCACCCTGGGCTGTGATTTTAATCTCAAGCGGTTGCTCCGGGCATGGTCGGTTTTTGGCTTTAAGGGCAATTTTAAGAAGATCGAAAGTTTGATTGATAAGGGTCTCGCGATTGCGATTAATCTCCTCAAGAACCGGTCCGAGCAGGAAACCTGTTGTCGGAAAGGCGTGCCCACCGCAATTCAGGCCTGATTCAATACGGTATTCAGAGACCCATAATCCCTTTTTTGCAAGATACTTTCCCTGGATCAGTGCCGACCTGTGATCACTGACTTTCAGGGTAATCTTCTTTTTTAACCTGAAATCTTTGTCAGGGAAGAACTCATCGAAAGTTTCGAGATAATTGTAAAGGCGGGTACTCATCCCGGCCGACAATACAACGGACGACGAGAGATCGCTCTTGACGAAACCACGCAAAGCCGCATGGCCGTCGTTGTATTCGATGGGAAGCTTTTCGTGGTTGTGGTAATTTTCCTTATCCACTTTCGTCATGATATTCACATCGATGCTGCCCATGGAGAGGTTTTCGTGGATCCATTGTTTAACATCAAGCTGATCCCAGTCCTTTTTAAGCTGTTCGAATTTTTGTTTCAGGGATGACGATTCATGGAGCATTTCGATGTATTTCGAAAATTCGCTGCTTTTTTGATCGTAGGTTGTTTTTAATTCTTCAAATTTATTCTTGGCAATTTGATCAACCATATTCAGGTACGCCGTAATTCTTTTCGCCCTGAAATCATCGATTTTCTCGGAAATAGCATGAAATGGAAGATCAAATTTGTTGCTGTAAAACTCCCTGAGTTTTTCCATCAGCATGTCATCCAGCAATGAAATTACAGATGAGATTCCAAGGTGGGCAACCTTTACGGGTGTATCAATGGAATAACCAATGCCCAGTACCGGGATATGGAATGAATGGGGAGTGTTTTTATTCATTATCAGGATTATGGAAATGCAAAGATAACGCTTTTTATCTAAAACTGTATTCGCCAGGTACCCATCGGAAAAAATCCCATGGTGAAGAAATTCCTGATTTCTCCGGTTTTGGGATTGATCCGTTGCAAGGATATGTTTGTTGTAAATCAATGAAGAATTCGAAATTATATCCCGGGAGATTTCTCCTGATCCCGAAACGGAAAGCGATCCGCTTATACTCAGGAAAGCGTGGAATATAAGCCTGATCCCAGTTGTAAGCTGTTTCTCCGGTTGAGACTGTGGTATTTACATCATAAGGGAGGTACGGACTTCCCCCTGCCCAGGTTGCTCTTAAACCAAATGACATGACTCCCCACTTTCGTTTGCCCATGATGAACTCGTACCCGCCGGCAGCATTCAGGGCGTAATTCACATTAAATGCCGAACTTCGGGTAATAAGGTCATTGCCGACATAGGTTGATTTAAATGCGGAGGCTGAAAGAAGGTAATAATAGTTTTTTCTGAAAAATCGCTCAAAGGTACATTCAAGGCCATAATTCTGGCCAGTGCCTTGATTGATGAGGCTGTCGGCATATTGCCGGTCGATGAAAAAACCATGGCCCTGATTGCTCAGCGCATATTGTGGAATAGAGCCCTTTACCGGAATATCGAACAGATACTGGTAATAAATCTCCGTTTTAAAACGGAGGTCATTGCTGATTTGGTAATTATATCCCAGGGCGGTTTGAGCGCTTCTGGTGAAACCAAGGTTGAGGTTTGGTTGAGATTCCATTCCACCGGGTGGATATGACAGGATAAAATAGATGACTCTTGGTTGCATCTGACTGTAAAGGCCTGTGCCAAAATTGATTGAATGCTTTTCACTGATGTTCCAGTCGAACCCGATCCTTGGTTCCAGCGACCATGAGTTATTCAGAGAAAGCCATGAACCGTAAATTCCTGTTGTCGAGTTGAATTTTCTGCTGAAAACATGTTGCCATTGGCTAAAACCTCTGATCATCTGCATGTGTTCCCTTGAATTTGTATTCACAAGAAATCTGCTTTTATAAATCATGCTGTCGGCGAACGACATTTGGAAAAAATCCCAGTAAAGACCGCAGGCTATCGTGTTTTTGGCAGAGAATTTTTTTGTGATTGATGAGAATAACGAATATTTTATTTCGGTTGATTTTTCCCCGGCCCAGGGAGAAGGTGTCTGCCGGATGTTGTTAAAGGTGTCAATTTTAGTCCGGGTATCGGATGCCACGACGTAGAACATATTTTTCCACCTGATATTCCTCCGTAGGAATATTTGATGAGAAACACCCAGCACACCCAGGTCAGATCCATTGGCAATGTTTTCGCCATAATCAGGGAAGAGCCATTTTGATTGTTCCTTGCGGCTGTCATACAGTTCAATATAACTGATTCCCCCGATTCCGGTGATGGTAAAAGTGCCTGCCTTTTGGGTGGGAATGTTGATTTTAATATTGAGGTCCTGGTATTTAGGAACAATTCCGGTATTGACTCCAAACCAGCTCAGAAATTGCAGAGGGGAGTAACGATAGGAGATCAGGTATGAGGCCCGGCTTTTTTTTGAAAAAGGGCCTTCTGTGCCGAACTCAAGGCCGTTCCAGCCGATCTGGAACCAGTATTCATGGACTTCCGGATTTCCTGTTCGCATTTTCAAATCAAAGATTCCCGCCAGGGTGTTCCCATATTGTGCAGGAAAAGCTCCGGTGAAAAAGTCAGAATTTGTTACCAGGTTATTGTTCAGCACGGTTACAGGCCCGCCGGTTGTTCCAATGGCGGCAAAGTGGTTCGGGTTGGGAATTTCCATATCGTCGATGCGCCACTGCAGGCCGGTCGGAGAGTTTCCACGTACGATAATGTCATTGCGATTGTCGATGCCACTTGTCACACCGGCAAAATTGGCAGCCATCCGTGCCGGATCGTTGTAGCTGCCAGCAAATCTGAATGTTTCATCAACACTGAAGGATCTGACACTTACCGTAGCCATTTTATTGATGGCTTCATCTTTCCGGTAACCAGCTTTGATTTCGACTTCTCCGGCGTTGACAACAGTTTCCTGCATGAAAATGGTGGTCATGGTCACTTTTCCGCTGGTTACAATGAGGGGGTCGGTCACAGCAGGGGCATAACCAACATAGGTAACCCGGAGCTGGTACTGACCGATTTTAACAGGAGGGAGCCTGAAGTGTCCGAGGTTGTCTGTTACCGCCCCTATCAATGGGTTTGATCCGGCGATGGTGACTGTAGCCCCAAACAATGGCGTTTGAGCCTGAATATCCAGAACAATGCCTTGTATGCTCGATTTGAGGACTTTTTGAGCAAGGCAGGAGCCATCATTTAAAAAAAAGAGAAGGGGTGAAAAAAATAATGCCAGGCTCCAGGAAATATGATTAAGCATGAAGTAAATATAGGAAGATTTTATTCTTCCATCATTGTATCAACATCATTATGTGTAATCCGCGACCATTTGGGGTTGCTAAGGGTTTGATCGGTTACCTCAAAATTCACCAGGTCGAATGTCTCTTCATAAAATGCGAGTTTGCTGCGCAGATCGGGAGTGTGTTCAACAAAAATAAATTGTTCAGGAGAACACTTGATTTCATTCATGATTCTGGTTGCCAGGGGAGCGCACCATTCAGTAACCGGAGTTCCGGGATTTTGACGGTAAATTTCGGTTGCTATGGCCAATGTTTTGCCATCTTTGCGTTTAACAATCTTTAATCCGCATCTGGACGGACTATCCCATTGCCCTGAATAGTCAAAGTAGTGATCCATGTATTTGGTGAAGTCGGGGTGAGTCTCCATATAGATTTGCGAAAGAGTGAAATAGAAAAAGAGAAAAATTATGCTGTTTTTAGAACTTTCTTGCCAAAGCTGAGATCAGCAATATCACGACGGCGTGGTGTATAGGTGCCATCCTGGATTTCGCGGGAAACAACCTTGTTGATGAGGTTGAACATTTTCATCGACTGAGGTTCATCTTTGTAAAATGTATCCCAGGCATACTGATAGAGTTCGGTAAGTCGCTCTGCTGACATATGTTTGGGGTGGTAAACTACTTTCCCTGCATTGTAGTGATTCCAGTCGGTATCGAATATGCGGCCCTGTTTCAGTAAATCGCTGTAAGCCTTGGTATGGGGGAATGGAGCAAGTACGGTGAATTCAGCCAGGTCAAGTTCGATCTCGAGCAGAAAGTCAACCAGACGTTTGATATCATCCTCGGTTTGGTTGTCGAGACCCAGTAGAATTGTTCCTTCCACAGCTATTCCATATTCATGATACTGTTTGATTCGGTTTTTGATGTAATCAGAGGTGTCAAAAACAGCCTGATAAACATACCAGGCGCCTGCCTGTGCCGCCAGATCCAATACGTCATCCTTATCTTCGATCGTGTGGCTTACCCATTTTTTCTTTAAAGGGATCATGGCTTTGAAAAGGTCTTTTTCCCATTGTGTATCCAGTGCAAGAGAATTATCCACGATAAACAGCCGGTTATTGTCCATCTGAGACAACTCCTCAACCACACGGTCAATCGGGCGGGGGCGAAAGCCTCGACCACCCAGATAACGCACGGCACATGGATAGCAATCGTAGATGCAGCCGCGGGAAGCATGGAAGAGGTCAACCATTCTGAACCCCTTATGATAGTAGAGATCCTTTTTCAGGATATCCCGTTTGGCCGGCCCGATAAGGCTCATATCCGGAGGCTTGCTCATGAAATTATAGATCTTCTTCAGATCATTTTTGTTAAAATCCTGAAAAACCTGGTCAAGACGTCCTTCCACTTCACCCAAAAACACAGAATCGGCGTGGAGCATGGTTTCTTCGGCGTGGAGCATGGTTGATATTCCTCCGAATATTACCTTTTTGCCAAGTTTGCGGTATTGATCAGCGATTTCCCAACCACGCTTAACCT
>JAPLDG010000193.1:0-2129 GCA_026391845.1 Bacteroidota bacterium
ACGACCGTCTTTTTAAAGTTTTTGCCATGCGTTACCTGCTTGATACCATTGCCGCCTTCAAATTTTTGTTTCAGGCCGGCTTCAGGGATTTCTGGGCAGTGACACGCGCCCATTTAAGTTTCTCCCGCTCCATTGGCAAAACAAAACAGAAACGTGCATCCCTTAAACATGGATCCATGCAGGATGTATATGGGAACAACATCGTCGTGGAATACTATCTCAAAGGCAAACGGAAGTTTTCGCAACTGAACATGAAAAAGTTCTATACGAGTTGAACTTTTAAGTGATTTTCGTGACCAGGCTTTCAATCGCAAGCCGGTAAGATTCCATTCCGAATCCAATGATGCTCCCTTGCACATATGCGGCCAGAAATGAAGTATGGCGAAATGGTTCACGCGCAAAAGTATTGGAAACATGAACCTCAACCACCGGTGTTTTTATCGCTTTTACCGCATCCGCAATGGCCACTGAAGTATGGGTATAGCCCCCTGCATTGATGACAATGCCATCGTAAAGAAACCCGGCCTTTTGTAAGGCATTGATGATTTCCCCCTCAATGTTGCTCTGAAAATACTCGATGGTTCGCTCAGGATAATATTTCCGCAATTTCTTCAGATAACTTTCAAAAGATTGAGTCCCGTAAACATCAGTCTCACGGCTGCCCAACAGGTTAAGGTTCGGACCATTGATGATTAAAATCTTCATACCCTGATATTTTCATACAAAGATAAAAATTCCGCTACTTCACAGTTCCATATTTTTTGTATTTTTGTACCATACTTCTCCTGAGGGGGTGCCTGAAAAACAAGGGCTGAGATTATACCCCAATAACCTGATCCGGGTAATGCCGGCGTAGGAAAAATGAATAATCATGTGTACAAAAGTCAATACCCGCATCTGGCTGGTAATATTCGCCGCAATGATCATCTCAGGCTTGTCATGCATTACCAGAACGGTGTATGCACAAATCTCTGTTTCGGGATCAATCACTGATAAAAAAACAGGGAGTCCGCTCGCAGGAGCGCACATTTCGACCGGTTATGGCTCTTTATCCGCTGTTTCAGCGATCGATGGCAAATTTAAATTCACCGGGGTCAAACCCGGAAATACCACCATCAGGGCATCCTTCATCGGGTATAAAACATTCAATGAAAGGGTGTTCCTCCACCGCGATACAACTTTTCGGATCGAACTGGAGCCGAGCCCTTTGCTTGGAGATGAGGTCACCATCGTGGCAACGCGCGCACACGATAAATACCCCACCGCCTATTCCTCGATTTCAAACAGGGAAATCAAAGCTGCCAACCTCGGAAAAGATATCCCAACCCTTATTCAAACCAGTCCTTCAACCGTGGTAACCTCCCCGATGCTGGAAATGGTGTGGGATATTCCAGCTTCAGCATCCGTGGAACGGACCTCACCCGCATAAACGTTACGATAAATTCCATTCCTGTGAACGATGCCGAATCCCAGGGAGTCTGGTTCGTGGATCTGCCCGATATGGCCTCCTCAACAGAAAACATTCAGATACAGCGCGGAGTAGGAACATCAACCAACGGTGCGGGCGCGTTTGGCGCTTCCATCAATTTTCTGACTTCCGACCTCCATCAGGACCCGTATGGAGAGCTGGATATCTCAGGTGGCTCCTTTCGTACGTTTAAATCAACATTCCGCTTTGGCACCGGACTGATGGTCAATAAATTCAGCGTGGATGGCAGATTGTCCTACATTCATTCAGACGGCTACATGGACCGGGCGTTTTCGAACTTAAAATCATACTATTTTTCAGGCGGATACTACGGAAAATACACGACGGTCAAGTTGATCACGTTTTCAGGTTTTGAACGTACATATCAGGCCTGGGAAGGGGTTCCCAAGGATTCACTCGCTACAAACCGAACCTACAACCCGGCAGGAGAGTACATCGACAAAAGCGGTAACATTGCCTGGTACAACAATCAGACTGACAACTACCAGCAGGATCATTATCAGCTCCACATATCCCGGTTGCTGGCAAAGAACTGGAATGTCAACGCCGCGATCCATTATACAAAAGGGGAAGGCTATTATGAAAATTACAAACAGGGAGCCGGTTTTTCAGACTATGGTCTCGACAATGTTTTCATCGG
>JAPLDG010000193.1:2166-4004 GCA_026391845.1 Bacteroidota bacterium
GGTAAACCGCAAGATGATGGACAATGACTTCTACGGGTTTACCTTTTCCACCAACTATTCAATCCCCGAAAAATTAAAGGTTACAATCGGTGGCGCCCTGAACCAATACTACGGGCAGCATTTCGGCAAGGTGATATGGGCAGAATATGCTTCAAACGGAGATAACAGCCGCAACTGGTACTACAACACCGGTTTGAAAAATGATTTCAACATCTTTGGAAAGGCCAGCTTCCAGGCGCTGAAAAAGCTTAACCTGTTTGCCGATCTTCAATATCGCCGCGTAAGTTATAAAATGTCAGGAACACTGGAAAATTTACGCAGGCTGGATCAGGACCATCTCTTTAACTTTTTCAACCCCAAAGGAGGCCTCTTTGTAGAACTCAACAAACAAAATGAATTCTATTGCTCGATCGGAGTGGCGAACCGCGAGCCCAGCCGTAACAATTATAAAGATGCCGATCCGGGACAGGAACCAACCAGTGAAACGCTGTATGATTACGAGCTGGGATACGCATTGCACCTGCCAGGCTTTACCCTCGGAGCAAATCTTTTTTACATGGATTACCGAAACCAGCTTGTCCTCACCGGAGAAATAAACTCAGTTGGCGAGGCAGTGATGGTCAATGTACCGCACAGCTACCGGGAAGGCGTTGAAATATCCGCGGCTTTGGAATTGTTCAGCAGGAAAATTACATGGAATGTGAATGCCACCCTGAGCAGCAATAAGATCAACGATTTCGTACAGTACATTGATCAATATGACCCTGACTGGAATTACCTGGGCCAGCAAAGCAATTTCCCTGGAAAAACCTGCCTCTCTTTCTCGCCGGGCATCATAGCCAGCAGCGTAATCAGTTACAAACCCTTCAAGCAGCTGTCATTCAGCCTGAACTCAAAATATGTCGGCAGGCAGTATATCGATAATACATCCAGTGAAGAGCGCTCCCTGAAGGGGTATTTCATCAATGGGGCAGGTGTGATGTATTCCCTGAAGACAAAAATCTTCGAAGAAATCACCTTCAATCTTGCGGTCAATAATGTATTCAGTGTCAAATACGAGAGCAGCGCGTGGGTCTATCCTTACTATACCGGAGAGAACTACAACGAGTACAATGGTTACTTTCCTCAGGCTCTGATCAATTTTCTGTTCGGAATTACCCTGAAGATATGATTAACGGGTTGGCTTGCTGATTTCAAGCTTCAGGGCATCAATTTCATTTTGTAACTGTTCGATCATCTGCTGCTGCTCCTGAACAGCCTTCACAAGAACCGGAGTTATTTCGGCGTAGTTAACGCCAAGCGTTGAAGTTGGGGTCCAATCCCTTGTGCTACCTTCAGTTACCTCCTTCCATTCGTGATCAACAACTACTTCCGGCAGAACTTTCTGCAGATCCTGAGCCAGAAAACCAAGGTGTTTCGAGCCATTGTCAATGTTGCCCTCTTTCCACCTGAAGGTCACAGGTTTCAGCATCATCAGGGCATCCAGTCCATAACCGAGTCCGGTCACATCTTTCTTGAGGCGCTCATCCGAAGTGTTGATCGTACCATTTACTGCACACACCTGTGTCCAGCGAAAGGAAGTGCTTCCCAGGGTGACAAAATTGTCGGCGGCAGGTGTCAAAGATGCCCCACCTAACCGGAGAACGTCCGTCACGGTAACGAGATCATCGCTGCTCTGTCCAAAAAAAAGGAGCCCCGTTGAATTCCGGATTCTCCAGTCGCTTCCGAGGCGTTTAAAGTCGAAAATAACATCACCGTTACTAATTGAAGTAAGCCGGGATGTGACCCCGGTGCTGCCGGCTATTTCGAGTTTTGTGTCGGGCGATATCGTTCCGATG
>JAPLDG010000033.1 GCA_026391845.1 Bacteroidota bacterium
AAAAGCCCCAATTACAGCCACCGGGATGGAGAACAACACATTATCAGGAATATACCGCACTTTCAGGTCTCAAGTTCTTAACTCAAGGTCCGCATTTACACTATATGTATGATTATGATCCAACACAAAAACATAATGAACAATAGTTCATAATATCAATTTATTTTGTACTTTTGCTAAATGAATCAATTATTTAAAACTCAATAGAAATGAAAATTGCAATCCCATTTCACAACGGATATGTGAACGAACATTTTGGTCATTCTGAAAATTATGCGGTATTTACCATCAACCCCGAAAATCAGATAGTGAATCGCACTGTAATCAAAGCCGAGGAAGGATGTGGCTGTAAATCGGGAATTGGCCAACTTTTAGCCAGAGAGGGTGTAACAATTATGCTTGCCGGCAACATCGGGGCGGGTGCAATTCATCACCTTTATACAGAAGGCATTGAGGTGATTCGTGGTTGTTCAGGAGCTGCTGAAGAAGTTGTTATAAATTATCTGAATGGTGCAGTTACCGATGGTGGTCAAACCTGTGAGCAACATGCCGGGTGTGATTCACACCCTCATTGAGTTTTGCCTGATGATCCGCTCTGCTTGAGATAAAGTTGGTGATGATAGCTGTTTTCGCGGATCATTTTTTTTTCACACTTCGGGCATGAATTCTCCCGGCACGGGACACCTGGCTGATGAGGGATTCTTGTATTGCATTGAAGGCAAATACAAAAACCCGGTTCCTCTTTATTCTTTTGGTGTTCAACGACATCAGGCCTGTCAGATAGTTTTCTGATGTTATCCGTATTGCATAAGGAGCAGGATCGTATTGCCTGTGAACCGATAAGCAGTTTATAACAACCTTCACACCGATACCAGAATTCATCCGTATGGTAATCTCCACCGGCTATAAAAATTGCTTTCCCTTCTACAAAAGCCTCAGCAATGGTACGCCGGGCTTTTTCGTAGATCCGTGTCAGGGTCGGACGCGAAACGGCCATCTCATGCGCTGCCTCCAGCTGAGTCATTCCTGAATAATCGAGCAGACGCATTGCCTCATATTCTTCGAAAAAAAGGATGACCGGCTCAAGATCGGTGATTGGAATTCCAAATGGCTTGAATCCTTCCATCATGGGAGGATGGTTAACAATGCGTTTTCTTTTTGGTCTTGGCATAATTGTATTCAATCAGTTAATTGTATTGAAATCAGCACCCCCTCCGGATTGATATTCCCCATCCTGGTGAAATTCCATGTTGGTCGAGCTAAGCTGCTCCTGCATACTGACAGGTAAAGTTGACAGGGATGCAGACCAGTTTTGTTGTGTAACCGGATCAACCACGATCAGCCGATCATTTTGACCGGCTGAATCAAAGGTGGCCCAGGGCTGGCGGCGGTGCTGTGTTGAAGGATTGGTGTTCCCGGGATTGTGTATCATTGAATTGTTTTTTACAAAGTTAACACAATGCGAACATATGTTCACTAAATTTGCATTTATATCGTAATCGGGTGCGATTTCAAATTTGAAAATCTCTCCAAAGTAATGAAAATAACCTGGATATGAAGAATGTGTTAAAGAAAGATGTTCCATTGTACTTTTATATCAAGGTGGCAAGCGCCTTAATCGCTTGTTCGCCAACTGTGTTAACTGCACAGGAAACCATTAACCGCGATACATTACAACTCAAAGAAGTCGAAGTTTATGGCAAATCCGTAAACTTCTATCCCATCCAGGTCATCTCCGCGAAAACCTTTGAATTTGAAGCCATCAGGGATATCGGCGATTTCCTACGTCAGGAACCCAATGTATCAGGAATCCGCAAGGGTGGCGCTGGCATCGATCCTGTCGTAAGGGGCTTCAAATACAACCAGGTAACCGTGCTGTTAAACAGCGGCGTGAAGATCGAGGGAGGTTGCCCAAATCGAATGGATCCTGTCGCATCGCATGTGGAGAGTGAGAATATCGAAAAAATGGAGATCATCAAAGGTCCTTATCTCCTGAAATACGGTCCTGTATTGGGAGCCCTGATCAATCTGGAAACTACCTTACCGCATCCATACGCCAAACCTGAAATCCATGGGGAGGTTCTGTACGGATTTGAAACAAACTGGAACGGGCAGCGTGAACATATTGCACTTGACGGGGGGAATGATAAGGTATTCTTTAATGCCAGCGGTGGATTCAAAGGCTATGGAAGCTATACCGGCGGGAATGACATCCTGTATAACACCTCTTTTCAAAAACTATACGGGACGGCCGGGGCTGGATTCATTGTAAAAAAGAACCACCAGATCATACTTTCCTATGCTTATGACCAGGGAAAAAACATCCTTTACCCTGCCCTGCCGATGGATGCGCGGATTGACCAGACCCATGTCGGATCATTCAACTACACCGGGAGAAATCTTGGAAAAATATGGCAAACAGTGGAATTCCAGGGTTATTTTTCTCCGGTTCATCATGTCATGGACAACCTGAACAGGCCAACAGCCAAAACCATGCAGGCGATTACCACCGTGGATGCCTGGAATGGCGGAGGGAAACTAACAGGTAATCTGCAGAAAGGCGCTCATAAATTCCTGGTCGGATTCGATTTTGAGCATGTTTATAAAGATGGCGACAAACAGATGACCATGAAGATGATCACGGGAGGCGATACTTTTATATCTGTCAAACATGCCAATGTCTGGTTGAATGCAAATGTCAGTAATGCCGGGGCTTATGCGGAATACAAGGTACCTTTCAAAAAACTTGATTTCACCACCGCTTTGAGACTGGACTATAACCAGGCCACTTCGGGCGACACTTTCAGGCTGGTTAAAAACGGGATAGCATACTTTGACGATCTGAATTCAAATTATTTCAATGTGAGTTTCAGCCTGGGCATGAAAAAGCAACTTGTTTCATGGCTATATCTCAGCGCCTCCCTTGGCAAGGGAACCCGCAGTCCGTCGGTATTGGAACGCTTTATCAAACTCATGCCGGTTCAATATGATTCATACGACTAGCTTGGAAATCCCCGGCTTAAACCCGAAAACAATTACCAGGCTGATGCTTCCGTCGAATTCTTGGATCCAAACCTTGGCAGCATGTCGGTCGGCGGATTCTTTTCACTGGTCACAGATTACATCATTGGCAAGGTAGTGCCGCCATCGGTAATCAAACCATCCACCCAGGGAGCGCCGGGCGTTAAGCAGTTTTCCAATACCGACAAGGTGTATCTCACCGGGTTTGAAGTGTTGTATCAATCGCCAATTGCGAAAAATTGGGGATTGCTTGCACAACTGGCTGCCACCTTTGGAACCGCACCTGAAGCAGTAAAATACATTGTTTCGGGCGGACAGGTTACAGGTGAACAGACGGTGAAGAATGATCCGCTGCCGGAAATTCCACCCTTGGAAGGCACGGTGAGGTTGTCGTATAAATTCTTCAGGGGTAAACTAATTCCCAATGCATCTGTACGACTGGTAAGTGAGCAAAACCGGGTTTCGCAATCGTATGGCGAACCAAAAACGCCCGGGTTTATCACGGCTGCTGCCTCGGTCAGTTATGCCCCCTGCAGGTTTGCCTCATTCGTTGCCGGTGTTGAAAACATGTTTGATACACCTTATTATGAGCATCTCAACAGGAGAATTGTCGGCAGCACTGAAAGGTTGTATGAGCCTGGGAGGGTTTTCTTCTTCACCACGATTTTAAAATTCTAATTCGCTTCGCGATGGTACTTGCAGGTGGAAAACCGGCGTTGGGCATTATCATGGTTACCAAGCAGTCCAATCCTACGAGGTTGAAGAGTTCATCTTCTGTTTATGCATAGTATTGCTATTATTAGGTAAATCATTTTTGAACAAAATTGCAACTATTATAGAATTATGGTATATATTTACCGAATTTATATCAACTCTAAAAAATGCAATCATGAAACATATACTCATTTATATATTCCTTGCCATTTCACTGCATCTTCATTCTCAGGTTGCCATCAGCATCGACAGCAGCGGACCTGACAACTCGGCGATGCTTGATGTGAAATCAACCGACAAAGGGCTTCTTATTCCGCGGTTATCAACTGCCGAACGCAATGCCATTGTCTCCCCTTCCAACAGCCTGATGATTTTCAACACCAGCACCCGATGTTTCGAAGCATACAATGAAATAACATCGGTTTGGGAAACATTTCATTGTTTTGAATGTCCGTTGCCTCAATCTGCAGGTGCCATCACCGGGACATCCATTCTGTGCGATAACCAGGCAGGCGTTTCATACTCGGTTGATGCCGTCACCGGAGCCAATGGTTATGCATGGGCTTACTCAGGAACAGGTTTGACCATTTCGTCAGGCGACAACACCCAATCGATTACGGCAGACTTTTCCATGGCCACCTCTGGCAACCTCACCGTTTATGGAACCAATGCCTGTGGAAACGGGTCTGTTTCAGCCAATTTTGCCATTACCGTTAATGCTGAAATTCCTGCATCCCCCACTGCGGGTTCCAATACGCTTTCACAAAATTCCATCACCTGGAACTGGAACCCCACAAACGGAGCGTCGGGGTATAAGTGGAGTACAAGTAACAACTATAACAACGCATTTGATAATGGAACAAACACCTCTTATGCCCAGGTCTTCCTGCTCTGCAATACGGCTTATACCTTTTATGTTTGGGCTTATAATGCATGCGGGCACTCCACAGATCCGTTAATTTTAACCGGAATCACTTACACCTGCTGCGGAACCAGTATTACAAAAACACACCTTAGCCTGAATGGAACAGGCGCCCCGGTGAACAAAACCGTCACTTATGGAACCGTTGAAACCGATCTTTCAGGTACCAGCAAATGCTGGATCACCCAAAATCTTGGCGCCGCCCAGCAAGCCTCCGATGCCACCGACCCCTGGGAAGCCTCAGCCGGCTGGTACTGGCAGTTTAACCGAAAACAGGGTTACAAACACGATATCAACTTTCGCACTCCGAATACCCCATGGAACAACAATATCATTGAATTCAGCGACTGGCAACCTGCCAATGATCCATGCCGCCTGTTACTGAGCAGCGAATGGCGTTTGCCTACCTCGGAGGAGTGGAGTGTCACACACACAGGCTGGATCACTTACTATGACGCATACGCGACTGTTTTAAAACTTCATGCGGCCGGTTACCTTGCGTTTGAAGACGGATCACTCAGCCAGCGTGGCTCTAGCGGATATTACTGGAGTAGTAGCCAGGGATCTGACAATTGGGGACTTTTACTTCAAATTCTCAATTATACCAACGGAGTAACCTATGGTGAAAAGTCTTTGGGGTTTCCGGTAAGATGCCTTCGTGACATATAATATCAGTTCGTATTAACGGTAAAACCAATCAGGAGCGACTATCCGGGGTGTCGCATGAAAAGATGGCAGGTGCGATTATGAAAATGATGAAATACAGGTTCTTTCTATTCCTTAACCTTTTCGCCTTCCTTTTATGCAGCGCCATGATCCATGGTCAAAATTCACTGACAGGACATATCAGGGATAAGGAGACCGGAGAGTTGCTCCCGGGGGCTACCGTTTTTATACCTGATCTCAAAGCTGGCACTTCCACTGACAGAGACGGCATCTATAAATTTCATAATCTTCCGGGTTCATCCATGGTAGTCCAGGTGAGTTTTATGGGGTATAGGGCTGAAATTGTTACGCTGGATGTATCAAAGGTCCGATCCCATGATTTTCAATTGACCCCTTCAGCCATCGAAGCAAAGGAGGTCGTGATAACCGGAAATGCCCTGTCGTCAGACAATGACCGCAGCAGCTTCTCCATCACCCCCATCAATAAAGATCAATTATTGACGGTCCCTTCCACTAACCTGATCAATGCTATCTCATCCATACCGGGCGTTTCAGAAATCACAACCGGAGGAGAGATATCTAAACCGGTTATTCGTGGACTGGGTTACAACCGGATTATCACCCTCAACGAAGGAGTCAGACAGGAAGGAAACCAATGGGGAGATGAACATGGGATTGAGATCGACCAGTTCTCGGCCGACCGGATTGAAGTCCTGAAAGGTCCCGCCAGCCTGTTCTATGGTTCTGATGCGATGGGTGGCGTTATTAATATTCTGGAGCAAACCCCTGCGAAAATGGGCTCCATCGACGGGGAATGGGTTTCTCAGTTTTCGACCAATGACCGTCTGTTCAGTAACTCGGCGATGGTTCAAGGAAACCAGAATGGCTGGATATGGAGGGCAAGGGGAACCTATAAAACAGCAGGTTCTTATCATACACCTGCTGAATGGGTTTATAATTCGGGTTTTAATGAGAAAAATTTATCCCTGATGGCGGGAGTGATAAAAAAGTGGGGATACTCCCATCTGCATTTCAGTTCTTTCAATGCGAAAATAGGGATGGTTGACGGTACGCGTGATTCGGCAACAAACCAATTCATTGATTACCAGGGAAATATCGTCCAGGAAGAAAGAGCTAAAAGTCGTTCAATAGATGTTCCTTTTCAAGAGGTTGATCACAACAAGTTATCATCGGTAACAAACCTGCTCATCAGGGATAATCAACTAAAAATCAGTCTTGGTTACCAGTGGAACAACAGGAAAGAGTTCGGGGAAACGCCTGATACTCCCGGACTGTTTTTCCACCTGGATACATGGACCTACGACGTGCGCTATACACGACTTATCGGGAAATCCCTTGAACTTGTTGGCGGGATTTCAGGTATGACACAGATCAATCGAAATCACGGTACAGAGTACCTGATACCCGACTATGACCTCCAGGACTTTGGAGGGTTTGCCTATGCGAAAAAAACCTGGGAAAGATTCACCCTTAATCTCGGATTGCGATATGATTACCGCCAGGTGAAAGGTTATCCTTTGTACCTTGATTCTCTTGGGGTTCCTGCTTCTTTGGGCGACACCCTCTTTCATTCATTCAGCAGGGACTTCTCCGCTTTCACAGGATCTACAGGGATGACTTTCAGACTGAATAAATCCATTAATTTCAAACTCAATATCGGAAGGGGTTTTCGCGCTCCGAACATCTCTGAACTGAGTGCCAATGGCCTTCACGAAGGCACATTCAGGTATGAAATCGGAAACCGGGAACTTAATCCGGAAACCAGTCTGCAAATAGACGGTGAAATCGCCTGGGATAATAAATACCTGAAAATGGCATTCAACGGGTTTTACAATATGATCAACAACTTCATATATTACAGGAATATCAATAATGAGAAAAAGGAGGTAAATGGAGTATGGTATCCTGTTTATCGCTATGTGCAAGGGAATTCACTGCTTAAAGGCTTTGAATTTGAATTTGATGTTCACCCGGTTGATGCCCTTCATTTCGACAATAACATCGATTATGTATGGGGTGATAACCTTTCAACGGGTGTCCCGCTTCCATTTATTCCGGCTCTCCACCTGACCGACCAGATAAAATGGACTTTTAAAACAGGGAAAACCAACGCTGTAAAAAATCCATATATTCAACTTGAACTGGAGACCCATTTTTATCAGCGCAGGATAGATGTTTTTGAAACCGATACACCGGGATATGTGTTACTTAACTGCAGTGCGGGGTCCAGACTGAGGGTGCAAAAACAGCTCTGGACATGGTATGTCAGTGGTACAAATCTATTGGACACAAAATACTACGATCATCTGAGCAGACTGAAAGAGGTGGGTGTCTATAACATGGGCCGCCGGATTACGTTCGGTGTGGTCATTCCGTTTGGCGTTTATAACAGGGATAAGGATTGATCCCTGACTGAATTTGAATCTCTTATCACAACTTCTAAACGTTGATACTCATTTTCAGGCGAACAGGAATCACATCAGAGTCACCTTAAAATCTTATACAAGTTAAATAAAATATCGTAATAGTCATATACGTATATGTATATACTTTTGTTTTCGAAGAATGCATTCTCAACTAACCCTTCTAAAACTATCTATTATGAAAGCAAGAAAAAATGTAACCATCGGGATGTTCCTGGTGATGGGATTATCATTTATGGTACTGTCCCTGAACGGATGCACAAAAGAAACCACTGCTGTACCAGCATCAGCAGACTCCCGGTACAAGGATGCCCTCCTTAACTACACCATCGCCGACACCACGCTTACAGGAGGTCTCTCCTGTATCGATTCATTGCCGGTTGAATCTTTAAATGAATCCGAATCGGAAGCCCTTGTTTTTATGCGCGAAGAAGAACTCCTTGCACACGACGTTTATCTCACCCTCAGCCAATTGTACACCAAACCAATCTTCAGGAACATCACCCGCAGCGAGCAGCAGCACACTGATGCAATCAAGACGCTGATTCTCAAATACTCGCTGGTTGATCCGGCCGCAAACCATGTTACAGGCGCCTTTTCGAACCAGGATCTTCAGACTTTATACAATTCGCTGGTAGCCCTTGGTTCAAGCTCTTTGCTGAATGCCCTGACAGTAGGCGCTACGATCGAAGACCTGGATATAAAAGACCTTAAAGACCATTTACTGACAATCGACAACCAGGATATCACCTGTGTTTTCAACAATCTCATGCGTGGTTCGCGAAATCATCTGCGTGCATTTTATGCCAACATTAAATTCACAGGCGGAACCTATACTCCACAATTTATAACCCAGGGAGAGTTTGACGCCATCGTGAATTCGGAACACGAAACCGGCCTAGGAAACTGCCACTTTAACTAACTCACTTTGCTTGGAATACAACTGCACCGGGGATTATCTCCGGTGCAGTTTTTTTTTATCGAATCACCGGGTAAAAAAATTCAACTGGAAGAGAGCAAATTGATATTGCAAAAAGAGACTCTCTGAAGGAAATCTGCTCATGATGCTCGTTCATCGTGAAAAACAGTAATTTTGATCGACCAAAAGTGTGAAGGCGCATACATTGGTATTGGAGACCTAAACCAAAAAATGTACAGATGATCATAAACGAAACATACAATCTGCTAAAGGCCAAATACAAAGATCAGATTGAAAACCTTACTATTTCAGATGTCCGGATTGGCATTCATCTTACCGCGGTTAAATTGTCAGACAACAGCGTTGGGGTATCAGCTACATTATCTGAAGATCTCTCTTATTGCCCGAGATTGAATCGTGATTATGGCGATTTCACACCCTCCAGGATAAAGGGTCAAAAAGCATTGGATTTGTTTGATACTGAAAAAAAGTCTTATGCCATTGACACATTGAGAATTGCCGTATTAAATGCCTTCTCATCGAAAATTCTGTCGGCTGCAAATTACAAAATAGTAGAAAATACCGACCCGATCGATCTGATTGATCTGACGCAAACAAAAACAATCACAATTGTCGGGGCGTTTCAATCCTATATTCACAAAATAGCTGAAACCCGGAACAAACTATATGTTTTGGAATTAAATGAAAAATCGCTTGCCGGGGAGGACAAGCGGTTCTATGTTCCTGCAAACGAATATAAACGAGTTCTGCCGGTTTCAGATATTGTCATTATTACAGGTTTGACGCTGGTAAACAATACGATAGATGGTCTGCTGGCATCCATTGCCCCGGGAGCGCAAATAGTTGTCACGGGGCCTTCAAGCAGTGTGATCCCGGATTCACTGTTCAGACATAATGTGAACATGATCGGTGCGACACGGATTACCGATCCCGATCTGCTGTTTACCATTGTGGGTGAAGGTGGGGCGGGATATCATTTATTCAAGTATTGTGCACAGAAAATCTGCATCATCCATGAATAGAGCCGGCCAGATCAGCGAGAAATGGATAAAAGCATCCATAGTCGGAACGATTTGGGCGGCTTCTGAAATTGTCCTGGGGAGTTTTTTGCACAACCTGAAAATTCCGTTCAGCTCGAATGTACTTACCGCCATCGGGATCATCATCTTAATTTCCGTGAGTTATATCTGGACTGAGAAAGGGTTGTTCTGGCGCGCCGGACTGATCTGTGCGCTGATGAAAACCATGTCGCCAAGCGCCGTCATCTTCGGCCCCATGATCGCAATTTTCAGCGAGGCCATATTACTTGAAATTTCAGTCCGTATTTTTGGCAGAACACTGGTCGGGTACATCCTGGGCGCCATGCTTGCCATGTCGTGGAATTTGTTTCATAAAATAATGAACTTCATTATTTTCTATGGGTTTAATATCGTGCAGCTTTATACTGACCTGGTCAAATACGCTCAAAAACAGCTCAACATCCATATCGATGTTGTCTGGCTGCCGATCATAATTCTGCTGGTTATTTACTGCATCCTGGGCTTCCTGTCAGCAATCATTGGCATAAAGGTCGGCCGTAAAATATTGAAACAACCTGCTGAAACCCGGAATGAAAACCTGAAAATTGTTGACCCGGCAAAGCCAGGCATGGGAGCATCTCCATTTAATTATTCCCTGCTTTGGCTTTTCATCGATATCGTTTTACTGGTCGGTTCCTTCGTTTTATTAAATTATTCATGGTATTTCTGGAGTCCCTCCATTACAGCAATCGTGGCAGTTTGGGCATTCCGTTATAAAAGAGCATTGCGCCAACTGTCAAGACCTAAATTTTGGATATTCTTTCTATGCATAACCATGATAACAGCTTTCGTTTTTACCAAAATGCAGTCGGATGCTCAAAGTCTGGGACATGGTCTTTTGATCGGTATTCAGATGAATTTCAGGGCTGTATTGATCATTGTCGGTTTTTCGGCGCTGGGGACAGAACTGTATAACCCCCGAATCAGACAATTCTTTCTAAAAACATCCTTCAAACAATTGCCGCTGGCGCTGGAACTTTCATTTGAAAGCTTGCCCTCCATGATCGCCAATATTCCTGATTTTAAAACAATCCTCAGAAATCCGGTTTCTGTCATTTACCAGATTATTTCGCAGGCGAACTTCAGGCTGGCCGAAATTAAAGGCGGTTTTTCACAAAAAGTAATTATCATTTCAGGTGCGGTCGGGGCAGGAAAAACGACACTTCTGCAGGAAATAGTCGGGCGGTTAAAGGAGAAAGGTATTTCAGCAGGGGGAATTTATTCACCCCGGATTACCGAAAACGAAAAGACAACAGGTTATGATGTCGTTGATATCATGAATAACTCCATAGAGATGTTTTTAAGAATGTCAGATGATCCGGGTTTGAATAAAATCGGGAGATACAGTATTTTACCACCTGGGCTTCAACATGGTATCAATGCGTTGTCATCAGTCAAAAACCGCGATAATCAAGTTGTCATCATCGATGAAGTTGGTTCTCTGGAACTCGATGATCAGGGCTGGGCAAACAGCATAACCGGTCTGATCAATGCTTCCGACAGCCATCTGATATTGGCAGTTCGGAATACCTTTGTTGAACAGGTCATTCAAAAATGGAATTTCCAGGACTGCCTTGTTTACGAAGTTTCCGGCAAGAACCTCTCGGCAACAGGCGATTTGATTATTGAGCAAATCTTAACCTGATATTGCCTCAAAGGTGTCCTCCAAGGGAAAATTCTCCAAAGAGGCATTGGTTTCAAGAAGAAATTTCCATACCGGAATGACGATAATATTTCCATTTTTAACCGATAACTGTTCACTTTCTTCTCTGGTAACGATCATTGCGTTGGAAAGTCCCAACTCATTCATCGCATTCTCCAATGAAAGGGTCTCCCGTTGCCGTGTAAGAGGATTGGCCAGTGTTTCGCAAACCTGTATCAGTATGATTTTTTGTTGCTGATCCTGAACCAGAAAGTCAATTTCCTGATTGGCAGCTGTTTTATAGTAATAGATATTTCCGTTTTTTCTACGTAAAGCAATATAAACGATATTTTCCAGCAGATGCCCGTTATTTACAAGTATTCCTGATGTAACAGACCGGATAACAGCATGGTCAATGGAATAGATTTTTTTGGGATTGGCATTTGATTTACCGTAGGATGCGCTGAAAAGCCTGACGGTAAACAAGAAATATGCATCTTCAAACCAGGTAAGATAATCTGCAACAGCGTTTTTTGGTGCTTTGTGACCGAGTGATTTTAAATAATTTGTCAATCCGTTCAACGTATAGAGGGAACTGACATTTTCCATCAATCTTCTGGCCAGATCCACTACTGCTCTCGGATGTGAAATGTCATACCGCTCAATGAGATCCCGGAACAGAATCGAGTTTACATATTCCTGGTGAATTTTTATCCTCATGTGCCTGTCAACGCCAATAACCTCCGGGAATCCACCCTGTTCAAAAAAATCCCCGAATGCATTTTCTATGCGGTGACGCTGCTGTGATGTGGCAGGCAGATGATCTTCGATTTTACAGTGTGACAGGTATTCAGAAAACGAGAATGGAAATAATTCCCATGATAATGCCCTGCCCCTCATTTGGGTAGCGATCTCTTTCGAAAGCATTTTTGCAGATGATCCGGTGAGGTATATTTCACAATTTTCGGTGCGCAACAACCTGTCAACAAATGCCTCCCAGCCTTGAATAATCTGGATTTCATCAAAGAAACAATATACACTTTCCTGATTTTTTTTTTCAGGATAAATAGTAAAAAAGGCTTCCAGCACCTTATCAAGCCCACCCGGATATAGCTGCGTAAGCCGGTCATCAAAAAAATTGATATAAAGAATGTTCTCCCTT
>JAPLDG010000054.1 GCA_026391845.1 Bacteroidota bacterium
CTTACCCGAAAGTAAAGGTTAACCCGGTTTCACAGCAAGTGGTTCATGTTTGGGATGGAGATCGCAACAGCATGACAGCCAATATCATTTTCGACAAGGGCGATCTGCCCGTGGGGATATCTGATCCTACAGTACGCGAGCGGTTTTCCTTTTCCGTTTCGCCGAATCCATGTCAGCTTCAGACCAATATCCACTTCCATTTCGATCGGGAAGCCGTTGTTTCTGCATCCATGTTCGATCTCTCCGGCCGACAGGTTTGGGCCATGCCAGCACAGACCTTTGCAAACGGAAGTCATACAGTAATTTTGAACACAAGCCAGCTGGAGCCAGCTTGTTATATTGTTCAGTTACATACAGATAACGCAGTTGGATTTCAACGGATCATTGTCACCCCCAGATAACATATATTTTAAAACCCCATCCTATGACAAATATTTCGAAATTTTTCAGGCCGCTGGCCTTATTATTGATCATAATGCTAAATGCCCTGATTGCATTGCCTCAAACCTGGTCTGCCCTGACAGGTGGCGGTATGAACGACTGGGTATATGCAACCACAATTTTTAATGGTGAATTAATTGTTGGCGGAAAATTTACATCAGCAGGCGGGGTAAGTGCAAATTATGTTGCAAAATGGAACGGAACAACCTGGGCACCGCTTGGATCTGGTGTCAATGGTAAAGTAAATGCGCTGATTGTTTATAAAGGAAACCTGGTTGTTGCCGGAGAATTTACCATCGCAGGAGGAATAGAGACAAATTTTATTGCCCAATGGGATGGTTCGGCCTGGGATGATCAGCTGGGCGGAGTCGGAAGTATAGTAACTTCACTTGCAGTCATTGGGAATGATTTATATGTCGGTGGTTATTTTACAGAAGCGGACAACATACCGGTAAACAATATTGCCAAAAGAAACAGCTCCGGATGGCATCCGTTGGGAAGCGGAACTGTGGGGGTTGAGGGCCAGGTGATGGCATTGACTGTTCATAACAATGAACTCTATGCCGGTGGTTTTTTCACAACGGCAGGCGGACTGCTCGTAAACCATATTGCAAAATGGAGCGGTACATCATGGTCGGCACTGGGTAGCGGCATCGGACATATCGTTTATTCCTTGTCGGAATACAATGGAAATTTAATCGCAGGCGGCCTTTTCAGCAGCGCCGGTGGAGTAGCTGCAAATAATATTGCATCATGGAATGGAACCGCATGGTCAGCTTTGGGCGACGGAATGAGCGGGGTATTATATCAATATGTATGGGCACTTGCCGTATATAATGGAAATCTTATTGCCGGAGGATATTTTACTGACTCAGATGGGATAACAACCAACGGCATCGCGCAGTGGAATGGCAACGCATGGAGCAGCATGGGTGGTGGTGTGTTTTATCCCGGCAATGTTTTCGGAGTGCATACGCTTTGTGTTTATGGGTCTGATTTAATCGTGGGTGGATTATTTTACTCGGCAGGAACTGTGGGCGCTGCGAATATAGCCAGTTGGAATGAGCCCACGACCCCTGCGGTGTTGAGTATTCAGAATGATACCGTTGCCGATGGTTCATTTCCTTGTTACAATGCAACACAAACCATAGAGGTTGCCGGAAGTGGAACATCCTTCGTCGTTCAAAATGGCGGCATGGCAACCATGATCGCAGGGCAGAATATTTTATACCTCCCCGGGACCAAGGTTGATTCAGGAGGCTACCTGCTTGGATATATCACCACAACGGCAAATTATTGCAATAACCCAACACCTCCGATGGCACCTGTTGCTATTGGTGAATCAGACATTCCTTCAGGTTCGGAAGCTTCATTTTTCAACATCTATCCAAATCCTTCCAACGGAGTATTTTTTCTTGAGGCAAATGGAGCAGCGGAATTTTCAAACGTCAGAGCCGAAGTATTGAATATGCAGGGAACCCGGGTGACCTCTTTTTTACTGAACCATGAAAGAAAACATCAGCTTTCATTGTCTGACCGCCCTGCCGGAGTCTATTTCATTCGTCTGATTTCGGAAACCATGACAGAAACAGCGAAGATTATCAAACAGAATTAGCCATCATTTAAAAAAACAACCACCCCGGTCCGGGGATTTTTGTAAATTGTGGTCGAATTTTTCCGGGTGGCAAAATCAGACTCACATATCCACGAATCAATTGACCGGATAATCGCCCGGCAAGGAACAACCGTCGAGGCTGTTATTCCTATATTGCAGCTTGTCCAGGATGAATACAACTACCTCCCCGAAGCCGCTCTGAAGTACCTATGTGAAACCACTGACATCACTCCTGCCACGATCTCAGGAATTTCAACATTTTATACACAGTTCCGGCACAAACCAGCCGGAAAACACCGGATCAGGGTATGCACCGGCACGGCGTGTCATGTGAAAGGAGCCTTGTTTGTATATGAAGCCTTCAGACGTGAACTTAAACTTGCAGATGAGGAGGATACAGATGCCTCGCTGATATTCACGATCGAAAAAGCAGCCTGTCTGGGATGCTGCACGCTTGCTCCGGTTGTGCGGGTGGATGACGTAACATATGGTCACGTTGAACCGGAAAACACAGCAGAACTTCTCAAGGACTTTCTTACAAAAAAGAAGAATGGAATCTCTCCCGATCAGCCATATCAGGGAATTCCATCAAATATTCAGGGTGAAGTACGCATCGGACTTGGTTCATGCTGTGTTGCGAGCGGAAGCGCCGATGTTAAAACAGAATTGGAGAAAACGCTGGCTCAGACCAGGATCAGGGTGGATGTACAGCAGGTGGGATGTGTGGGAATCTGCAATCAGGTTCCCATCATGGAGGTCATCAAGCCTGGGGAGAAACCTGCCTATTATGCCAAAATCAAACCGGAAGAGGTCAGAGAAGTTCTGCTTACCCATTTTAAACCGGAGGGGTATTTAAATCGTTTCAGAACCGGCTTTTACACCCTTTTTGATAATCTGCTGGCCGACGGCGCTCCCAAATCATTCCGGAAATATCTGGGCGAACAGCGGGATACCCCGTTGTCGGGATTTCTCGGTCCGCAGGTGAGCATTGCCACTGAAAACCGGGGCGTGATCAACCCCCTTGATATAGCAGGATACAGAAGATCAGGGGGATTTGAATCCCTGCGAAAATGCCTGACAGAGCTGACTCCTCAGCGGGTGATCGATGAGATCATCGCAAGCGGCTTACGTGGCCGGGGAGGAGCTGGCTTCCCGACAGGAAGAAAATGGCAGCTTGTAAGAAACGAGGTCTGTCCTGAAAAATTCGTGATCTGCAATGGAGACGAAGGAGACCCCGGCGCATTCATGGACCGGATGCTGCTTGAATCATATCCATTCCGGATCATCGAAGGAATGCTGATTGCAGGATATGCAACCGGCGCATCACAGGGCATATTCTATATCCGGGCCGAATACCCGCTGGCGGTGAGGCGAATCAGTGAAGCGCTCAGGATTTGCAAGGAACACGGGTTGATCGGAGCTTCTATTCTTAGTACCGGCTTCTCTTTCGAAGTACGTGTTTTCGGAGGTGCCGGCGCCTTTGTTTGCGGGGAGGAGACCGCCCTTATTGCCTCCGTTGAAGGAAAGCGCGGACTTCCGCGCATGCGTCCGCCCTATCCGGTAGCAAAAGGATTATGGGAAAAACCCACGTTGATCAACAACACCGAAACGCTGTCTCTCGTTTCCTGGATTATCCATCACGGATCCGGGGTATTTTCCAAAATCGGAACTTCCGGCAGTAAGGGTACCAAGGTTTTCGCACTTGCAGGCAAAGTGAAAAGGGGTGGTTTAATCGAAGTGCCAATGGGGATTACCATCCGGCAGATTGTAGAAGAAATCGGCGGCGGAATAGCCGGTGATAAAAAATTTAAGGCGGTTCAGGTCGGTGGCCCGTCGGGAGGATGCCTGCCTGCCTCCAAAGCCGATATTTGTATTGATTTTGAAGCCCTGCAGGAAGCCGGAACCATGATGGGTTCAGGCGGTCTGATCGTGCTGGATGAAACCGATTGCATGGTTGATATCGCCCACTATTTTCTTTCATTCACACAAAGCCAATCCTGCGGCAGGTGCACATTTTGCAGAATCGGAACCCGCAGAATGCTGGAAATTCTCGAGAAGATCAGAAACGGTCAGGGTGGCCAGGATGATTTGAAAAATCTGGAAAGACTTGCCTTAAGCACCTCCCGCGGCAGTTTGTGTGGTCTCGGAAAAACAGCGCCCAATCCTGTTCTTTCTACCCTGCGTTACTTCCGTGAGGAGTATGAAGCCCATTTAAATGGCCATTGTCCGGTGGGAAAATGCCTCCCACTTATCCTTTATATAATTACAGATGAATGTATTGGCTGCACAAAATGTGCACAACGGTGCC
>JAPLDG010000296.1 GCA_026391845.1 Bacteroidota bacterium
TAATCACTCAAATGTCTGAAAAAGTTGTGATTACAGGGATGAGCCTGATCTCGTCCCTGGGTTTATCGTTGGAGGAAAACTGGAAAAACCTTGTTGCAGGTAAAAGTGGTGTGAAGAACATTTCCCTTTTCGATGCCAGCTCCCTGACCACACGCATTGCGGCTGAGGTTTCACCAGAATTCGAAGAGTTATCGCGCAGGTACATTAAAAAACGTGCCGCCAGCCAGATGACAAGGGTCACACGAATGTGTGTGACCGCTGCAAAAATTGCTGTTGCTGATTCCGGAATTGATTTTGAAAAGGTTGACCGCACGCGTTGCGGCGTGATCATGGGCGTGGTGAATACCGGAAATTCGAGCGCCGAAAAGGATACCACCATACAGAACACCGTTTTTAAATCAATGACCAACTCCATGTCAGCCTGGATATCCCTTGAATATCAGCTGAACGGGCCCAACTTCGCGGTTAATACAGCTTGCGCATCATCCGCATATGCCATGCTTTGGCCAGGAATGCGAAAATCCATGCAGAGATTGCAGGATACGCCTTGACCAGTGAAGGATACAACATCATGGCCCCCATGAAAGACGGCACTGGAATGGCGCAAACGATCGGGCTGGCCATCAAAAATGCCGGAATCCGCAAGGATGAAGTGGGTTATATCAATGCGCATGGCACATCCACCGAACTGAACGACCGTTATGAAACCATGGCCATCAAACAGGTTTTTGGTGATCTGGCCTACCAGATACCTGTGTCATCGACCAAATCGATGCTCGGTCATACCATCGGCGCCGCAGGAGCCATTGAAGCGATCATCACCGCCATGAGCCTCAAAACCGGTATCCTTCCTCCCACCATCAACTACGATCAGCCGGATCCTGACCTGGATCTTGATTATGTTCCCAATACGTCAAGAGCAGCAGATATCAAAGTGGCGCTGTCAAATTCTTTTGGTTTCGGAGGCCACAATGCAACACTGGTTTTGAAGAAATATCTGCAGTTTTAATCCTCTCTTACAAAACATTCCCGTTACTAAAATAAACTTCCCTATATTTGGGATGGGATCTTGAGTCCAATCAGAAAAAGGGGTTATTGAAAAACAATATTTGGCTAAAGCCAAGGTTATTAGCACATTGTGTTGCCACGGCCTTAAGGCCGTGGCAATTGACAATCAAATAGTTACTGGACTTTAGTCCAAAATTTATGGCTATTCGGAGGTTACTCAACCTTTTTTCATCACGAAGTATGATCAATCAAAACAACATTCGTAATCAGCTCCCATGAAAAATTCCCTGAAACTTCTGCTCCTTCTTGCAACCCTTGCGTTCGGCAAATCTGCATTTCCCGAGCTTGTAACCGAAAACATCGCCAAAACCGTTGCCTTCAATTTTATAAAAACCGTTGATAACCTGGTAAATTCATCTTCATTTTCGTTGGTTTATACGGGCAAAAGCGAAGCACAGCTACTCTATTACGTTTTTGGGAATGAAACCGGATTTGTCATTGTGGCCGCCGATGACCGCATCGAACCAATCCTCGGTTACGCCAATGAAGGGAGACCCTTTATAGTGCCTGAACAGGGCGACACCATCACCGGAAATAATTTCTGGGGA
>JAPLDG010000060.1 GCA_026391845.1 Bacteroidota bacterium
ATTCCAGCTTCCATCCTCGGTATAATAGCGGGTTGACATGTAAAAATAAGTCCTCGCAAAATCGCCTTTGTATTCATCGATTGGTTCAAAAACAGTACCTGAGTAACCAGGCCAGCCGCAGGTTCCGAGTTTACAGCCATTCTGGGAGGTCCAGGTGGCCGAAGAAACCGTTCCGTATGCATAATTGCTGCGGCGGCCATTCACGTATCCATCTGTAGGATAGATGTGAAAAATATCAGAGTTCATCGGAGCAACATCATTGAACCAGCTCTTGGGCCAGGAATGTTCACGGTTGTAACAATCGCCTTCTCCTGCATAGTTTCCGCACTCCTCTCCCGAGTTGTAATGAAAAACGTAAGGGGGTGTTCCTCCCGGGACATCGGAATACATATCCCATACAACACTGGCCGGTTTCGGATCGGTGGAAGGAAAGTAGCCTGGTATTGAATTGTAGGAGACGACGGTGTGCCCCTTGATGATGTTGTGAAGAGCCGCCTGGAGGGCGACACCGGTTTTTCCGCTGGCGGGGTCATAATATCCGGCAGGGATCTGGGAAAAAGCATTGGAAATGAAAAGGACTAAAAATATGGGCAGAATGATCGTAGCCCATGAACGGGTATACAGTGTTTTACTCACGATGTTTATTTTTTGCAAAGATATAAAAAAAGGCAATTGGTGTCACGTGTCACGTGTTGCGATCCATTAATACCGGCAAATAAACGCTTCAACATTCTCCTTTGTAATCAAATTGAATCGGGCGCCGGGATAACCATTGAGAAATTCATCCGGTGGTTTTGCCACTTTTGCCTGCGACCATTTGATTTCATAAGCATGAAACAAGCCATCATGCTCTTCGATATAATCAATCTCTTTTTGTGCATAAGTCCGCCAGAACCACGTGTGAACGTTGTGCAATTCATGGTAATGAAGAAACTTCAGCCTTTCTGCAATGCAAAAGTTTTCCCACAATGCACCCTGATCATTGCGGTTTTCCATAGAATTCATTTGCTGAATCAACGCGTTGCGAATACCAAGATCCCAGAAATAGATTTTACGGGTCTTGCCAATCTCATTGCGCAGGTTTTTTTTAAGGGCCGGTAATCTGAAAATAATGAAATTATCCTCAAGCAACTGTAAGTATCTTTGAATAACCGTTTGGTCTACCCGGAGTTTTACTGCAAGTTCTGAATATGAGACCTCATTCGATATCTGAAAAGCAAGCAGTTTCAATATGTCAAGCAGTAGTTCTGGCTTCCTGAGTTGTTGAAAAACAAGAATATCTTTGAATAAATAACTTGAGGTTATTTCATTGAGATTTTCGCTTCCCAGATGATCATCTTGAAGGATCACCGAAGGATATAATCCGAAACGCATGGCACGCCTGAAAATGTTTGTTTTATCCATGAATGTAGCTTCCGCAGCAAGTTCCTGGTAAGTAAGCGGGTACAGATGATAAACGATTTTTCGCCCGGTTAGCGGTTCGTTTACCTGGTTTGCAAGATCAAAGCTTGAGGATCCTGTGGCAATCACCTGCAGAGAAGGAAACTCATCATGTAAAATCTTCAGCACAACCCCTATGTTCCGGATTCGCTGTGCTTCGTCCAGAACGATCAGGTCCTTGTTTTTTACCACATTCGCCAGATTTCCTGCATTCTCCCACGAAAAAAGTGACTGCACCTGAAGATAGTCACAGTTGAAATATTCTGACCTCCCCTTTAACTTTTCAAGAATATGCTTGACCAACGTTGTTTTTCCTACCTGCCTGGCGCCATAAATGATAATTACTTTTTTATTATTCCCGCCCTGCGCTATCCTTTTTTCTATACCGGCTTCTATCGTACGCGTAATAATCATGGTCAATGTTTTTACAAAGATAATCAATATGCATGAGTTATATCATCTGATTTATTTAAAATAGATGAGCAAAGTCATTTAATTAATTAAAATTGGATGATCAAACAACGGAATTATCCTAGAACGGAAACGAATCAGCCTCACCAGACGTCCCAATGAACCTTCTCCGCCTTGAACTTATCCTTGGGCTGATCCTGGCCTGTCGGATGGCCGACCGGAACAATGCTGAAAGGGGTGACCCCGGAAGGCAGTTTGAGCAGTTTCCGAACATGATTTTCGCGCTCAGGCATCGGGTAAAGCGCAGACCATACCGCCCCAAGTTCCATCGCTTCCGCCGCGAGCAGAATGTTTTCAGTGGCAGCGGAGGCATCCTGGTACCACAGATCTGTCGCCCCCTGCTGAAGATCAACCGAGGTGTCCCCGCAAACCACAATGCACGCGCCGGCCTTGAACAACATCTTGGTATAGGGCAGTCCTTCCCCTAAAGCATTCAGAATGGATCGCTCCGTAACTGCAACAAAAGCAAGCGGTTGCCGGTTTCGTGCGGAGGGCGCAGCCATCCCGGCCTTCAGCAAGGCGAGAAGGCATGCCTTTGTTACAGGTTCACCGGTATAGTTCCGAACGCTCTTGCGTGATAGGATGGTTTCAAGCACGATGGTGGTTTTGTCTGTCATGATGGCCTGGTTTTGACTGGTAAAAGTATTAAAAATTTCTATTGTGCTTTTCTATTGTGCCCTATGTGCCTATTGTGGTATTATGTCATATCCGGTAAAAACCAAATCGAAACAATACAGAATCTTCCTGATTCTAACTGCATATCAGTGTAAAAGAATTTTTTGTAATTTTGCACGCCTTTTTATGCTACAATCAGGGAATTACAGATTATAACGGCCAACAGGTTCCCGGAATGATGAAATACAAAAGATGAGTAAACGATACGCAGAATATAAAAACCTTGACCTCACCAGGATAGGCGATGAAATCCAATCCTACTGGGAGAAACACGGCACTTTTGAAAAGAGCCTGAAGCTGACGGAAGGCAAACCGCCCTATGTGTTTTACGAAGGACCTCCCTCCGCCAATGGAATACCCGGCATCCACCATGTGATGGCACGGGCCATCAAGGATATTTTCTGCCGTTACAAAACCATGAAGGGATTCTATGTCAGCCGCAAGGCGGGGTGGGATACCCACGGACTTCCCATTGAGATCGGTGTGGAGAAAAAACTGGGAATCACCAAGGAGGACATCGGCAAATCGATCAGCATCGAAGATTATAACAAGGAGTGCCGCACAGAGGTGATGAAATATAAAGACCTCTGGGACGACCTGACCATCCGCATGGGCTACTGGCTCAATCTTGACGATCCTTACATCACCTACGAAAATAAATACATTGAAACCGTATGGTACCTTCTCGGCAAATTATATGAAAAGGGACTACTGTACAAAGGATATACGATACAGCCATACTCGCCTGCAGCAGGAACCGGACTCAGTACCCATGAACTGAATCAGCCCGGAACCTATAAAATGGTGAAAGACAATACGGTAGTGGCTCAGTTTAAAGTTATCAGGGATGAACGTTCAGCGTTTCTGTGCAGCGAACTTTTCGGGGAATTGTATATTCTCGCCTGGACAACCACACCCTGGACCCTGCCTTCGAATACCGGGCTGGCCATGGGGAAGGATATCACCTATGTGCTGGTTAAAACATTTAACCCATACACCTTTACCGAACAAACAGTGGTCCTTGCCAAAGAGCTGCTGCACCAGTATTTTCCGGAGAAGAACAGCCAGCTTGAAATCGAGAGTTACCATGAAGGCGACAAACATATTCCCTACCAGGTAATTGCTGAATTCAAGGGTGTGGATTTTGAAGGAATACGGTTTGAACAGTTGCTTCCCTATGCTCAGCCCGAAGATGGAGATCCGTTTCGTGTGGTCATGGGCGATTTTGTGACCACAGAAGATGGTACCGGCATCGTTCACATTGCCCCCAGCTTTGGCGCCGACGACTTTCGGGTGGGGCGTCAATATGGTCTTGGGTCGCTTACTTTGGTGAACAAACAGGGAAAGTTCACAGAACAGATGGGAGAATTCGCCGGACGTTATGTGAAACCCGAATACGATGCCAATTGTACGGAGGGAAATTGCCCTCCTGTGGATATCGACATCATTGTCAAGCTCAAGCACGAAAACAAAGCCTTCAAATCGGAGAAGTATGAACACTCATATCCGCACTGCTGGCGAACCGATAAACCGATCCTCTATTATCCGCTCGACTCGTGGTTTATCCGCACCACTGCTTATAAAGATGAGATGATCGCCCTCAACAAGACCATCAACTGGAAGCCGGAATCAACAGGAACAGGCCGTTTTGGCAACTGGCTTGAAAACCTGGTTGACTGGAATCTTTCCCGTTCACGGTTTTGGGGAACACCCCTTCCGATCTGGCGATCTGCCGACGAAAAAGATGAGATTTGCATCGGGTCCGTGGCACAGTTGAAATCAGAAATCATCAAAGCGGTGAAGGCCGGCGTGATGAAAGCCAATCCGCTCGAAAATTTCAATCCGGGGGAGACAACCGATGAGAACTATCACTCCTTTGATCTTCACCGTCCGTTTGTTGACGATATCATCCTCGTAACCGACAAGGGCATGCCGATGTTCCGGGAAACCGATCTGATTGATGTATGGTTCGATTCAGGAGCCATGCCTTACGCCCAGTATCATTATCCCTTTGAGCAAACCCATCAGCTGGAAAGTTATTTTCCTGCTGATTTCATTGCAGAAGGAGTTGATCAAACCCGCGGATGGTTCTTTACGCTTCACGCCATTGCCGTGATGCTCTTTGGCGGTGTTTCTTATAAAACCTGTGTTTCCAACGGACTGGTACTCGACAAGAAAGGCAACAAGATGTCGAAACGCCTTGGCAATGCCGTTGATCCGTTTGAAACCATCAATAAATACGGCCCCGATGCAACCCGATGGTACATGATAACCAATTCGCAGCCATGGGATAATCTGAAGTTTGACGTAGAGGGGATTGAAGAGATCAGACGCAAATTCTTCGGAACACTCTACAACACATATGCATTCTATTCCCTGTATGCCAATATCGACGGCTTCACTTACACTGAACCGGAAATTGCCATCGGCGAACGCCCGGAAATAGACCGCTGGATCCTTTCAGAGCTGAACTCCCTGATCAGGACTGTTGACGATTGCTATGCCGAATATGAGCCAACGAAGGCCGGACGTGCCATATCCGATTTCGTGGATGCACATCTGAGCAACTGGTATGTGCGTTTATGCCGCCGTCGTTTCTGGAAAGGCGACTATTCACAGGATAAAATTTCGGCCTACCAGACCCTTTACCGGTGCCTGGAGGTTATTGCTCAATTATCATCACCCATCGCACCGTTTTTCGCCGAACGTCTGTTTGTTGACCTGAATACAGTAACAGGCCGGCATCAGGTTGATTCTGTGCATCTGACAGATTTCCCTCAGGCTGATCTTTCGATGATCGACAAAGATCTGGAAGAACGCATGGAGCTGGCGCAGAAAATCGCCTCCATGGTGTTATCCATCCGGAAATCAACGAAATTGCGTGTACGCCAGCCATTGAATAAAATTCTGATACCTGTCATGAATGATCATCTGGTTGCACAGATCGAAGCCGTGAAGAGCCTTATCCTGTCGGAAGTGAATGTGAAGGAACTGGAGTACATCACCGATACGGCCGGGATTCTTGTTAAAAAGGTCAGGCCCGACTTCAAAAAACTCGGCCCACGTTATGGCAAGCTGATGAAGCAACTGGCCACGGCAGTGACCGCGATCACGCAGCAGCAGATCCATACGCTTGAGTCGGACGGTAAACTCATCTTCCAGGTTGAAGGACAGCCGGTTGAATTACTGGTGGACGATGTGGAGATCCTCTCTGAAGATATCCCGGGATGGCAGGTTGCCAGCATGGGCTCCCTCTCCGTTGCCCTCGATATCACACTGACTCCAGAACTTTTACAGGAGGGTCTTGCCAGGGAGGTGATCAACAGGATTCAGAATCTGAGGAAGGATAAAGGTTTTGAAGTGACAGATAAAATTATCGTCAAATTCCAGTCACAGGCCGACCTGGATGAGGCCGTGCATCAGAATATTGCCTATATTTGCTCGGAAACTTTGGCTCAATCGTTCGACGTTGTTGCTGCGATTGATGAAACTGATAAAGTATCCATTGAAATTACAGACAAAATTTCAACATTTATTGAAATTAAAAAGGTTGACTAACACAATTGAATTATGAAAACAGCAACAGGAACAACACAGTTGGAAAAAAACCGGTATTCGGATGAGGAGCTCGAGGAGTTCAAACAGATTATTTTAAAGAAACTGGAGAAAGCGCACCATGACCTGAAGTTGCTTACGGAATCATATACGAACGGCAATGAGCATGATACAAGCGATACTTCCCCTACCTTCAAGGTCCTTGAAGAGGGATATCAGGTGTTTTCAAAGGAGGAGAATAGCAAATTCGCCGCACGTCAGGAAAAATTCATCAAATCGCTTGAGAATGCATTGATCCGGATTGAAAATAAGACCTATGGAATTTGCAGGGTAACCGGCAAACTGATTCCTGCAGACCGTCTTCGCAGTGTGCCCCATGCAACATTAAGCATGGAAGCCAAACTGGTGCAGGCAGTGGCACCTGTAGCTGTCCGTCCTTTTGATCCTGACATGGAATAACCCTTTTTGCAACAAACATTACCGTTGAAAAAAGCAGCGCTTATTGTTTTGATGATTCTGGTCATTGACCAGGCGTTGAAACTTTGGATTAAGACGAGTTTTTACATGGGGGAGAGCCATGCCATTTTCGGGCAATGGTTCCTTCTTCATTTTACGGAAAACGAAGGGATGGCTTTTGGCATGAAACTGGGCGGAAATTATGGTAAATTGCTGCTGAGTCTCTTCCGGATAGGAGCAGTTATCATCATTGCCTTCTGGCTATACAGGGTTACGCGTAAGGGCGCTAACAATCTGCTGATCTTGTGCATTTCGCTTATTCTGGCCGGTGCGCTCGGGAATATCATCGACAGTGCTTTTTATGGTGTCATCTTCAACGAGAGCTCCTATATGCAGATTGCCACAATTTTCCCGGCAGAAGGCGGATATGGAACACTCTTACATGGGAAGGTTGTTGAGATGCTTTATTTCCCGATCATTGAATCGCACTATCCGGCATGGATGCCGATGTGGGGAGGAGAAGAATTTATTTTTTTCCGGCCGGTATTCAATATTGCCGATTCATCGATCACTACCGGTGTTTTAATCCTCATTTTTTTCCAGAAGAAAGTTTTTGAATCAACAGCGGCAAACACAATTCCCGCCACTGATCCTGCATCTTAAATCATTTATCTGACCCTGATCGACCGCCCGATCTTCAATGTGGTTGTCGGTTTTATCTTGTTCATGGCACAGATTTCTTTTACCGATGTATGGTATTTACGGGCCAGTTTGCCAATGGTATCTCCGCTTTTTATTCTGACTACCTGTGCGTTGGCAGCATAATCGTTGGGATAGAAAACCCGCCTGGTTACGGGAAAAGTATTTGCAATGAGACGCCTGTTGTCGAAGTCGATCATCCGCATCGGATCCAGCGGAAGATCCTTGTACCTGATTTCAAAGTGAAGGTGCGGGCCACGGCTTCTTCCCGTTGATCCACCCAGCGCAATATGATCTCCTGATTTTACCACTTCGTTCACCTTTACATTGATCTTTGACAGATGTCCATAATAGGTTTCAAGGCCGTTGTAATGTCGGATGATAATCAGATTGCCAAACCCTCCCCGGTTATATTTTGCATATCTTACTACGCCATCGAATGCTGCCCTGATGGTATCTCCTTTGTTTAATTTGATATCCAGTCCTTTATGAGAATAGGTAAACCCACGAAAAAGTTTTCCATAAACAGGGAGGGTGAAAACCCGTTCAGATGAAACAAGAATAACGACGGTATCGTGAATAGAATCAGGCTTCAGGCGATAAGCGAAAATCTGGTCGTTGATCCACTGAGCGGTAAACAGACCTGTGGAATCATCTTCCTGACTCATCATCACAGGCTCATCCTGCAGGTATTCCCAGGTGAAATTTTTATACAGAATGGCAGTTCCCTTCGGAGTTTCTACTGTGTCGATGATGGCGTCTGTGTTTCGCTGGGCCAACGATAAAAGCGGGATGGTAAAAATCAGCAACAACCACAATTTTAATAACTTCATAGGCAAAATGTAAGGTTTCTATATTACCAAACGACAAAAATACTGTAAAAATTTTCCACATCAAACATTTAATCAATCAGATATTTTATCTTTGCATAAATATTAAGCCATATCATGCAAGCAAAGAATAACGGAAAAATCTCTCAAATCATTGGTCCCGTAATCGACGTGGTCTTTGACGAAGATGTCAAACTTCCCAATATTTACGATGCCCTTGAGGTGACAAATGAGAAAGGTGATGTCATTGTACTCGAATGTCAGTACGATGTTGGTGAGCACACGATGCGAACAATCGCGATGGATTCCACCGACGGATTGCGCCGGGGAATGCAAGTGGTCGCGAAGGGACGACCGATCTCAATGCCAGTCGGAGATATGGTCCGGGGGCGCTTATTCAACGTAATCGGCAAGCCGATTGACGGATTGGGAGCTGTTTCTGAAGAACATGTTTATGCCATTCACCGGGATCCCCCTGCATTTGAAACCCTCAGCACTTCGAAAGAGGTACTGTTTACCGGTATTAAAGTCATCGACCTGATCGAACCCTATTCCAAGGGAGGAAAAATCGGATTGTTTGGTGGCGCCGGCGTAGGAAAAACGGTTATCATCATGGAACTCATCAACAACATCGCAAAGAAATA
>JAPLDG010000304.1:0-28830 GCA_026391845.1 Bacteroidota bacterium
AGCCGGAACCCCTCAAATCGGGATCCCGGCTTTTCAATCTTTGTGTCCGCTTCCCCCTCCCTGTTTGGGGAGGGGGTCAGGGGGTGGGGTGGGTTATCTCGTCTTAATCAACTTAATGGTTTCGACGTAATTATCAGCAACCACTCTTACAAAGTAGAGACCTACAGGAATATCGGAGAAGCGGAATTCATGTTTCTTCTCGCCTATCATCTGTTCGGTCATCACCTTTTCGCCGCTCATCGAATAAACATCGACTTTCACGGTTCCGTAAATGGCTTCGCCTTTTTGTACGAGGGTGAAGTTACCGTTGGTCGGGTTCGGGTAGAGGGTGAACCAGGTATTTGACAGGTTCATGGGTGATTCCTCGCTTCCTGTTGTTACTGCAGCAGTCATCGGTGCAGTAGGAGCAGGACAGAAGGTCATGGAAATTTTGCCTACCATTTTTGCGCCAGGCTCAACTTTGGTTCCCGGTTCAAACAGGATGTTGTGGCCTGCGATAAAGGTCACATCGCCATTGGGCGCCTGAACGACGTAATTGGCAACACCTGCAACAGTAATTGTGTTCACGGCGTTGTAACAATTCGCGCCGGCATCAAATCCGGTTACGGTTATGTTGTTGCAAACAGAGGAGGCCTGTCCGACACCAACCATACTCAATGCGGTACAACCATTTGCATCGGTTACGGTAACAGAGTAAGTGCCCGGGTTCAAACCACTAAGGTTTTGCGTTGTAGCTCCATTGCTCCATGCAAAAGCGTATGCAGGGGTTCCGCCGGAAACATTGAGTGTAATGGCGCCATCCGCACTTGTCGGGCAGCTTGCATTAGTCGGGCTCCCACCCACGGAAATCGCTGAAGGTCCTAAAACCGTCCAGGTTTTGGCATCTGTAGCAAGAGCAGCATCGGTAACCGTCAGGCTATATACTCCGGCTACCAGTCCGGTCAATGAGGCTGTAGCTGCTCCGGTGTTCCACATATAGGTATAAGGAGTTGTGCCGCCAACTACGGTTGGAACGATCGATCCGTTTGCATTGCCATTACAGCCGGTAACATCGGTAACGGTTGCTCCGGTGATGGAAAGTGGAGTTGCTGCCTCAAATGTTATATTATCCATGGCGATGTAATCCACATCCATTACTGAATAAGCATACCATCCAAAATAATAGGGGCCTGCTGTGGCGGGGGTGAAAGGAACAATAAACTCAGTATAAGCAGTTGTCAGAAGATTATTGCCATCCCATAATACTGTACCGGCTGCCATTCCCGCGAGTGACGGGTCTGTTGACATGACAAGTTTCAGTTTTTCCGGAACGCCTAAATATCCAGGGGCATCCACCCAGAACTTAACCTGGAATGGTGTGCCTGGTGTAAATTGCATTGGCGGAGAGATCAGCCATTCATCTTTTGCTGCTGTTGCGCTATAGAAAACTCCTACGAAGTTCGGGGGAGAAACATTCCCGATCGTAGTGCTGGCATTGGTTACCCAGGGCCGTAAAGCTGCTGAGGAATATTGCGACCAGCAAACCGGAATAGCAGGGATTGTTGTAGCATCGAAATTCTGGTGATAAGGATAGGTGGTGATGGCAGCGGGGCAGGCAGTTGTAAACGTATAAGGACCGACCCATAAGCTGGAATCTCCAACCGCACAATAGGTACGGACGTAGAAGCTGTAAGCGGTAGCAGGAAGAAGCGAGTTCATGGTATAGGTTGGGGAAGACACATGGTGTATTCCAAGACCTGCTCCATGGGCAAACCCGGCCAATCCGTACTCAACGATCCATTCAGGATTTGTCGAGAGGGTGGAAGGCGTCCAGTTGGCGATGGCCGAATTGGTCGTGATCGTTCCGACAGGAACATCCACGGCTGTAGGCACGTTGCAGGTATAAATGTTTACATGAACGGGGCCTATTTTAGCTGATTCAGCGCCGGTGGCATATACGGCAGATACCTGATAATCGTACCCTCCCTTTGGAAGTGCCGTGTCGTCATAGACCAGACCAGGAATGTTATTTGCAACCTTCACCGTGTTTCTGTAAACATTGTATCCGGTGGGAGCAACTGACGGAGCCATCGGTGTGATGGTTGACTGCTCTGATGAAACCACCTGAACCGGAGCAAGCCCGGTCTGAGGCATGGCTGCAAAAGTTCCATTTTGGCTAGATCCCTTTTTAGTAACCATCCCGGATCCAATACTTGCAACCTGAACGGGTTGCTGGCTTTGTACCATCGGTGTCAATCCCTCGGCACTCTTTGCAGTTTGGGTCAAATATCCATTGAGGATCCAATTATATGGGAGGGTAGTGGAAAGTGTATATAAGGTAGTCCATGCACCAGCATTAGTGATCATATTCCCTTTCCCTTCGATGTTGGGTCCATTATCAACTCCGGCAGGAAATGTACCTGCGCCGTGAGTTGTTTCATATCCGAACCAGAATTCCTGAGTTCCATCGACTGGAATACCTGTCGTTAGTGTGATCTCATTGTAGCCGGCAACTACAGTAACAGCTTGTGAGTGCAGCAATATCGCAGCATTTGTACCTTTCCAAACCTTTAATGTAAATGATGCAGCAGCATCTCCGACATAAAACTTGATCTTTTTCAGAAACATGCCGCCAAAAGGTGCGATATCGGCAACAGGCCATCTGGAAGCAACCGAAAAAGTGCCACCGCCGGTAATTCCGATTGCACTATATTGAACGCCATCATCCCATTTAATATATTGATCCGGTGGCAATGATCCCGGAGCCTGCCATGCAACATGCACATCTCTCAGGTCCAAACCGGTAACGGTGGCTGTTAAATTTGTTGGTGGGTCGCCGTACAGCGGGAGGCAGAAGTCCTGGGTTGTGGTAGCTCCGTTTGCAACTGAGATTCCGGTAACAGTTTGACTTGTAAAACCTGCCAGACTTGCTGTGAAACTATAAGTTCCGACCGGTACGTTTAGGATCCGATAGAACCCATCGCCGTCGGCCTCGTCGCTATATGTGCCGTTGGAAACTATAGCCTGTTTAATTCCCGCAGTGCAGAGAGGGCCTTCACGAACATAACCTTCTACGGTTCCTCTTGGACCCAGTGGTTCCCAGAACACATCATCGATATATACATAGGAGTAGGTTGTCGTTAATGGATGACGGAATGCGATATAGGTATCGGTTCCTGCATAAGCGGCAAAACTTACAATACATTCGGTCCAGGTAGAGGTGCTTAATCCTGTAAAAGTCTGGATTGGAACAAATGTAGCGCTGTTGGTAGGATCCGACATGGTTCCTACAACCACAGACAAGTTTGTGCTTGCTCCCTTTGCAAAGAATCTAAGTTGATTCGTTGCCGCACTCATGTTAGAGAGCGCTGGTGTGATGAGCATTGGTGCATCAGCTGCCGCGAGAGCTCCTGAACTGTATAACTGAACGCAGTTTGGAGCGGTATTGGGCAATGTTGCATAGGTGAGAACCGTTTGAAAAGAAAATAACGGAGCGGTGTACTTGCCCCAGCAGGTTGGAAGTGCAGGAGCTGTAACAGCGTCAAAATGCTCGCTCAAAGAAGTAACCGGGTCACAAGCTGTTGTAAATGTAACAGGTGCGGTCCACGGGCTTAAAGTACCTCCGCCGCAATCCTGCTGCACATAAGCATCGTATGCAGTTGCTGCAGTAAGTGGTCCGATCGGCTGCGGATTGGTTGAGGTGGCAACAAGCGTTCCGGCGGTGTTGGGATCAAAGCCAACTGCACCATACTTAATATTCACGTTGGCTGCTCCACCCGTCCAGCCAATGTTGGCGCTGTTGTTGGTAATGGCAGCAACAGTTGCAGCAAGCGGTGCAGGACATGCCGGAGTAGCCTCTATAACAATCTGATCAAGATAGATGCCGTCTTCATCCGGTTGACTGAAGCAATGCCAGCCAACATAGTAAGTACCAGTGGTAGCCGGGGTAAACGAACCGGAACCCAGTACATAGGTGCTATTGGAGAAATCCGTCTGCGTGAAAATAGCCGTACTGGTCATGCCGGCCACTGTAGGAGCATCTCCCCATTTTACTTCCATCCGTTCAGGGTAGGCTGTTAATGCAACCCTGTAGTAGAATTTAACATCATAACTTACACCGCCGGTAAGGGCTACTCCTGGCGCAATGTACCAGTCGTTCATGGTAACTCCTACTGCGCTGTAACCGATAGATAGTTTATTTGCGCCATTATAGGTCGTTCCAGTCGTGGTCGCCCATTTAATTACGTCTGCATTTACATCGATAACCGTACCGCAACCAAATGCAGGAACAGTGTAGCTGTCGAAGTTCTCGGTAAACGGAACAGCATATACACCGCAAACTGTGAAGAAACTCCATACCGGGCCGTTTGTTGTCAGAGCGCCATTGTGCTCGATCACCTGCCACTGATAAAAAGAGCTGTTTGCAAGGCCTGAATAGGCATAAGAACCAGTAGCGCCGGCAGCTGCGCCGGTTACAACCTGTGTCATACTACCTGTGGGGCCGAACATAAGGTCGTAAGTAACCGTGTTTGCGCCAAAAGTCCAGGTCAGCGAACCATTAACAGCAACACCAGTTGCTGCGTTGGCAGGGCTGGGAGTTGTCGGGGGATCGGGGGTGCCTGTTACCGGAGGATTAAAAGTAAATGTTTGACCACTTGCAGGCAATACGGTAGAGGAAATACTACAGGTAGCCGCGTTCGAAGCACCTGCCGTAGTACCAGCCCAGTTTGTCGTAGTTGTACGGTTATTGAAATCTGCATTGGTCAAACCACGTAAACCTACCTGACGGGATGCCGAAGTGGTCGATGAATAAACCGGCCCATAAACGATGTCGATCACATTGGTCGTTTCATGCAACTTAACCTGAAAAGTGTATGTTTCTCCATTGTAAGTTGTAGAACCGGAACCATAACGTTTAAAATTTCTCCACTGAATGGTAACAACCCTGTTTGGAGTTACACCATCCGTCTGGGTCATGATTTGCCCGGAATAGATAACGGTGGTAACAGCTGTACCTGCAGCGGTTGCGTTGGCCGACAAGGTAATTGTACCTGCACCTGCATCGAAACTAACGATGGTAGTTCCAGCAGGAATACCTGTTCCTGAAACTTCTTCGCCAACAACAACTCCGTTAAAACTTCCTACCGCTGTAAGGATCGGACTTGAAAGCGTACGTGTTGCAGTTGTAGTAAACCGGCCATCTAAATCCGCGGCTATGGCAGCAATCGCGCCGTCATAAAGCTCTGTTACGGAAATAGGACTGTAGAGCGATGTGGACGGCAAAGTAGCGCCAAAAGTAATGCTGGCATTTGTATTGATGTTGTAGGTTGTGTAATTGACGCCATTGTACTTGAATGAGAATGGAATCGCCTGGGCGCTGTAGTTATTGTCGTCCAGAATTACGGTAGAACTGGTAGCAGCTGCCACCAGGGTTCCACCGGTTGCCAGTGTGATTGGCGTGAAAGTGCCAGAAGAACCCGCAAAGGTATAGGTACTTACCTGTGCCCACGAGCTACCCGCCCACAGGAACAATGCGATTAATAATGTAAAAAGTTTTCTCATAGTTTTTGAATTTGTGTTTGGTTAAAATTAAAAAGTAAGAAAATCTCAGGGGAAAATATATGGAGTTTAAGTTCTCGTAATTTGAGGAAGGAGAAATGCCTGGAAGAGACGCTCATATGACTTTGGTATTGGACAGCTGAAAAACAAAGATGAATTCTACGCTACATACAAAGACAAGCGGTCAAATATACAAAAAATAATAAATGAACATGCGGTGGGATTTTAATTTATTTTTAAATCGTGACGCGTGACAAAACGTGACACGTGACACGTGACGGCAACTTGTCACGCTTTTCCGTCACGAGTCACGCTTTTCCGTCACGCGTCACGCTCTTCGGTCACGCGTCACGTTTTTCCGTCACGCGTCACGCTCTTCCGTCACGCGTCACGCCTTTCGTCACGAGTTATCAACACCCCCTCCACCTTTCCACCGGCCAACGGCGGATAAAGCAGAAAAACGCCGTATGAAAACGTTAGTGACTCATCGAAACCTGGATGTCTGGAAGGTATCAATGGATTTCGTCATCGATCTGTATCGGATTACCGATGGATTTCCGAGCAGTGAAAAGTTCGGGCTTGCATCACAGATTCGTCGTGCGGGTGTCTCCGTTTGTTCGAATATTGCAGAAGGAGCTGCACGGCATTATTCCAAAGAATTCATACAGTTTCTGTACATAGCCCTGGGATCCGTCGTTGAAATTGAAACCCAGCTTGAAATTGCGTTCAACCTTGGATACCTCAGATCCATTGAAGCTGAAAAGGGAACACTCGACAGGTTGAGGAAGATGCTGGTGAGATTGATACAGGCGATTGAAAAGAAAATCGTGACGCGTGACAAAAATCGTGACGCGTGACGCGTGACGCGTGACTTGTCACGTTGTTCCGTCACGCGTCACGTCCTTCGTCACGCGTCACATCCTTCGTCACGCCCTTCCGTCAGAAAATCTTCCACATTATCCGGGGTTATCACTTTAAAAACCGAATTGGGATATGCATTTGCGAATGTTTTTGACAACCGGCATCTTGCATCCGGGTTCCACTTAAATTCCCAGGTAAGGAATTGGCCATCCTGCTCTTCTACGTAATCTATTTCCTGCTGGTCCTGCGTGCGCCAGAAGTATGGATTCACCCACATTCTATGGTAATCTACATATTTACGGCGTTCTGCCATTAAATAATTTTCCCAGAGCGCCCCCTTGTCAGGCCTGAGTTCAATGGAACCAAACTGGGCTATGAGAGCGTTGCGCACGCCGTTATCATAAAAATATATTTTCCGGCCACGGGTCAGCTCCTTTCTCAGGTTTCGATGCAAGGCGCTCAGTCTGAAAATGACATATGATTTTTCAAGCAAATCAATATATCGTTCAACCGTTTGGTTATCAATGCCAATTCTCCTGCCAAGCTCATTATAGGAAACCTCGTTGCCTGTTTGTAAAGCCAATGCCTGTAACAATGAGACAATCTTTGACGGTTTTTTCAAACCTTCAGTCATTAAGATATCCTTGTACAAAAAACTATCGGTAAGCTGCCTGAGTACATCTCTCTCTTTTCCCGGATTATTAACTATTTCGGGATAACATCCATAAACCAGCCTGTGGGGCAGCATCCTTTTTTCCTCCATCAGCCCATGGTGCATAACCATTTCGCCAAATGACAGTGGATAAAGGAAGAATTCCCATTTCCTTCCTGTGAGGGGCTCCATGGTTCGGTTAGCCAGCTCAAATGCGGAGGAACCCGTTGCAATCAATTGAATGTCTTTGAGCTGATCCGTTATAAGCTTTAAGGCAAGCCCGATGTTTGTAATCCTCTGAGCTTCATCGATTACAATCGTACCAGCTGTTCCGAATACAGATTTCAGCCTGGCAGAAGACGCATTTTCGAACAACTGTTGTACATCGGATTCATCACCATTGAACCACATAACATCCTGTTTTCCATCGAGTATCTGATGCAGCAAGGTTGTTTTTCCGGTTTGCCTCGGTCCGAACAGTAAGATCGCTTTCCCGTTATTCAACTTATCGGAAATCGCTTTGCCAACAGCCCTGATAACCATATTCTGACGTTTTAAATCGCAAATATAACGGTTTTTTTTAGAATACAACCTTTAAATACCGGAGAATGCGTGACGCGTGACACGTGACGCGTGACACGTGACGCGTGACACGTGACGCGTCACGGTAACTTGTCACGATTTCCCGTCACGCGTCACGCCCCTTCGTCACGCGTCACGAAAAAAAAAGCCGGAACCCCTCACTCAGGATTCCGGCCTTTTAATCGGGGTGGGGTTGGGTCTATCTCGTCTTCACCAACTTGATGGTTTCAACGTAATCTCCCGCAACAACTTTCACAAAATAGAGTCCGACAGGCATGTCGGCGAAGTTGAACTGACGTTTCTTTTCGCCAACCATCTGGTCGGTCATCACCTTCTCGCCCTGTATGTTATAAACTTCAATGTTTACATTGCCAAAAAGTTTGTCGCCTTTCTGAACCAGCGTAAAGTTGCCGGAAGTCGGGTTCGGGTAGAGGGTGATGGCGGTTTTTCCGATATCAAACGAATTTTCGCCATTCCCTGAAATAATGGTCGGGATCGTCGGGGCCTTGACAAGGCTGCAATCCATGTCGTATGAGATGTAGCCATGGAGATACCCGCCGGCATCAACCCGTGTTCCCGGGCCGAAGCTGATTCTGTTTCCGGCAATGATTGTTGCGCTGCCGCTGTTCTCCACGATAAAATAGGTGGTACCACCTGCAACATCAATGTTATTGGCAGCCTGGTAAGCTACATTGCCTGTTACCGTGACATCTGCCAGTGTTAAATCCATTCCAACCGGATCGGCTACACAGATGTTATCCAGGTAAAGGTTGTTGCCATAAGCGCTGGTAGCAACAAATTTCACCATGTTGGTGCCTGGTTCCAACGGTATGGATTGGGTGCACCATTGGGAAGCCGTTGGAATGAACTCATCAAAGGTTGAACCTGCTGTATTGAGGATACCGAAAGGACCGCCGGGCATTAACAGCAGGGGGATCCAGGTTTCACCATAGTTGGTGGAGTAATAAACATCCAGCTCATCAATCTCAACCACATACGTGGCATAGGCATAATTGAATTTAAGCGTCGGGGTGGTGAGTCCGGTGATGTCGAAAGGTTTGGTGGTCAGTTCATAGGTGCCATCTGTCTGGTTAAAGAAGTTGGCAAGCGCCGATCCACTGCCGCCGCCATTGCCGCTGGCTTTGGTCGTGCGTTCCCATACAAAAGAACCGGCAACAGCGCTATTGGTCCAGCAATTCGGTGCAAATTCGGCTAATTCGAAATCTTCGATAAACGGAGCCACCGCAGGGGTACAGAGGGTAGAAACTGATCCGGGCGTGGTGAAATCGCCGGCACAAACGCCGATGGCCTTGATCCTGTAATAATACAATGTACTGCTGTATAATCCGGTAACTGTTAATGTTACAACAGAGGCAGCCACCGGGGTAATAACAGCGCCTGTGAACGATGGGTTATCCGCCACTTCCACCGAATAGGAAATTGCTGAAGCAGTACCGCCGGCAGGAGCCGTCCAGGTCAGGGTAAAGCCATCGGGGGCTATGTAAGAAACAACAGGTACGCCGGGAACTGCAGCGCAGGTGATAGCTGATGCAGTTTCTGTGTACTCGCTTTCACATCCGTTTGTGGCTTTAATCCTGTAAAAATATTCGGTGTTACCAACCAATCCTGTTAGCACAAGGGAAAGATCGGGAGCGGCGACGGTGTGGTTAACCAACGGGGTGAATGCATCATTTGTGGCTACATCAATGGAATAGATAATCGGCGAAGCTTTACCGCCGTCAGGAGGAGTCCAGGATATCGTAAATCCATCCGTTTTATTGTCTGAAGAAGCCGGATCAAAAGGTACTGACGGGCAGGTGATAACCGATCCGGTGATAGATAACCGATCACAACCTGCCGCGCCATTGGCTATTATTTTGTAAAAATATTCGGTATTCCCTTCAGGAACCGTTACACTCTGCGTAAAAACGGAATTGGCAACTGTAAAATCACCGAAGATGTCCCCGAATTCAGAATCTGTGGCCACTAAAATGTTGTAACCAGATGGTTGCTGACCGCCCGCTAAATATTCCCAGTTAAGGTCGAATGATGTAGTGGTAATATTCGAGGGTGCAATGGGTCCCGGAGCTTCGGGGCAACTCGTCACGATCACGGTTTGTGTGGTGGTGCATCCGGCTGCGGAGGTCGCTGTAGCAGTATAGGTGATATTACCCCTTGGCCTTGTAAAGACAGTTTGTGCAGGATCGCCATTTGTGTAACGGGTGGTAGTATCAGCATCCGTATAAAGGTAAGTATTGGGCGACCAGGTGATAGTGGCGGGCGCTGAACTGGTGATGGAAAGATTGTCAATGCCCCAGTAATAGCCCCATGTTGCATAATAGTTGAAGCGGATCTTGAGGTTGGTCTGATTGATATACGCTGACAGGTCAACGGTAGCCGGAACCCAGGCTGTTTCAGTTCCCTGATTGGTCGTATATGCTTTTAATGCCGGGGAGATCCAGTTTGATCCGCCATCGATCGAAACTTCAATTTTTCCGATATCAGTTGCATCAGCGATCTTGAAAATATGCCAGAAATTTAACGCCAGATTGGAATACCCGGTTGTGTTGATCACGGGACTGATCAATTGGGTTCTGGTCGTACTACCAGAACCCTGCCCATCGCTGTTCGACAGGATAAAATTCGTATTGTCATTGCTGTAAAAAGTAGGACTCGAAGTGTACAACATCCATGCTGCAGCGGCCGGAGTACCCCCGGTAGAAGCATTGACCGTCGTCCATCCCGGAACCGAGCCATTGAAATCTTCATTTAACAGCGTGGAGATTACAACGCTGTTGGAAGCAGTCAGTTGCTGAACACCGCCAGCCTGTACCACCGGGGCATTAGGTGTAATGGTGAAGGCAGAAGGAAGCGGGTTGATATTGACCGTTACCTCGGATGAAGTTTCTACGCACCCCGTTGTACCATCTGTCGCCACCAGGGAATAAACGCCGGTACCTGTTACTGTATAGGTAACATCGGTTGCTCCGTGGATATCAAGACCATTGAGTTGCCACTGGTAGGTCGGTGATGAGGCGCTGGTAGTCCCGGAAAGCAATTGTGTATTGGGTACACATACATTCACTGTTCCCGCCGGGGATACCTCCGATGTTGGCAATGGGATGACTGTTACGGTTACAGGCAAAGCATTTGCAACCTGGGCGCAGTTGTCGGTAATGGTAAGATTATAAGTGGTCGTTTCGACAGGGTTGACCTCGTAAATTTGCAAAGTGCTCACTTCCAGACCGCCAACTTTCCACGAATAGGTGTATGGGCCGCCGCCGCCGGTGGGTGTGCCGGTGAGGGTGACCAATGTTCCTGCACAAACCGGGGTAGCGGGATCGGCTGTTGCCGCTGCTGTCAATAAGGCGCCGGCGGTTACAATCACACTGCCTGTGGCAGCACATCCCGACTGCGAGGTGGCAGTAACAGAATATGTCTCTGTTACCGTAATTCCCAGAGCGGAGGTCGGATTGAGGGTGGTGCTTGATAACGTTCCCGATGATGGGTTTTCACTCCATGTATAATTGAAAGGTTGATTTGCACCACCGCTGATTATGACTGTATAATCTTCAACCTGCCCGTATGCGGAAGTTCCGCAGGGAGTAGTATTGGGTGGTGTTGAACCATTATCCTGTAACCGTATCCTCATGCGGGTCGGACCATTGATTGCCGTTACAGGAACGGTTACGGTACCTGTAAGAACAGCAGCAGTTCCACTGCATGTAGGACAAAAAGTGCTGACAGCGGCATCATAAACTTTTTCACCTGGATTGGCAAAAACCCCATCATGATCCATATCTATCCAGATATATACACGGTCATCACTTGCATAGGCTGATGAAACGCTGATTGATACCGGGTATCCTGTACCTCCAACCAGTGCTGTACTCAATGCAGTAAAATCTTCATAGCCTGCAGTTGCGCTTGAAGTGTTGTACAGGGCATTTAAAGTGACATTTGATATTTTTTCATACAACGTACTGGTAGCACTTGCTGTGCAATATGATGAAGGTGCAGGCAGTGATGCAAGCGCCGTTAACACGGTACTCTCTCCAAAACACACAGCTGGAGGCAAAGCAGATACGCTGTTCATTGTCACAGCGGCTCCGACGGTAATCACGGCGGAAGCTGTATTCGTGCATCCGAAAGCACCAGTGCCGGTAACGGTGTAGGTTGTGGTTGCGGCCGGACTGGCATGGACGACATCACCGGTTGTAGCATCCAATCCTAAAGCAGGGCTCCATGCGTAGGTACTTGCACCTGTTGCCGTGAGCGTAACTGCAGAACCACCGGGGATGCAGTAGGAAGCAGAGGCAGGTGTAACCTGGACTGTTGGAAGCGGTTTAACGGTCAGGGTGGCCCCGTCGCTTGTAACAGGGAATCCGCAGCTTGCCTCGACAATAACATCATAGGTTGCCTCGTCCGGCGCGGAAACATTGCTCAGGGATAAGGTATTCGTACCTGCGCTGGGATTGAGTATGCGGTCAATTTCAGTTCCGCCTTTGCGCCACTTGTAGGTCAGGCTGGGACCAGTGGCAGCAACGGTAAAGGTGGCGGTCTGCCCGGTACATTTTACAGAAGGTGCAGGCTGGGTGCCGATCTCCGCGTTTGATGCCACGGTAACAGTGGCAGAGGTGGTCGAAGCGCAGCCGCCAACGCCGGTAACGGTAACAGAATAGATCGTTGTGGCATTCAAGGCAGTAGCCAGCGGGTTTGCCGTCGTTTCCTGGCCTGCGGGAATAAAAGTAGTGGGTGACCAGGCATAGCTAAAGGTGGGTGATCCCGACGGGGTGAATGTATATTTGGTTCCTGTCGGGAAATTTGTTGCAGAGCTGATCGACGCATTTTCAGTTAAATTGCTGGCCGTGGAAGTATTTACAGGATTAAGCGGTGTCACACTCAGGAAATTGGCCACTGTACCTGAAATGCCAATAGAAGCAGTAGTGCTGGTAAATGCCGCACTTGTCGTACCATAGATAAATTCAATTATATTGCTGGTCTCATACAATTTTAACTGCATGTCAATTGTGGGGTTTGAACCCGATCCAGCTCCACCAACATGCATGCCGGTCCACTGAACCGTCAAAACACGTGATCCTACGGAACCTGTTGTGGCATAAATAATGGAACCTCCGGTGGTATTGTTGTCATCCCATAAAGGAGCGATGCAATTGGCTGTTGAGGCCAGAGCGTTGATACTGAATCCGGAAAGTAGTGTATTAGCCTGGTCCAGCTCGATCAATCCGTTCGACCTTGCTCCGAATATGGTATGGTTTGCGCCATTGTAGTTAAAGTTAAACCCGATAGGCAGGTTTCCGATCCCTTTATCATCCCCGATCGCATCTGATCCCAGGGTTGTTCCGGTAATTACCGTGTAGGTTACTGAAGAACCTGCAAACCCGTAGGCACTGGGTGCAGACGGCGTAAACGCCTGGCTTGCAGTAGCGAGCAACTGTGAGTTGCTGCCGGTACAAATCGCCGGGGGTGTTGCCGTTGCAGCGGCAAAGACCGATGCTCCCACCGTGATCGTCGAAGTGGCGGTATTTGTGCACCCGTTGCCGTCGGTTCCGGTCACAACATAGGGAGTTGTGGATGCCGGGCTGGCATGAACAACGCTTCCGGTTGTAGCATCCAGTCCCGAGGCGGGGCTCCAGGAATAGGTGGTTGCACCGCTTGCCGTCAAAGTGACTGGCGATCCGCCCGGGGTGCAATATAATGCTGAAAGAGGCAAAACACCTACTGTGGGCAAGGCATTGATCCCAACCGCTTTTTCTGCAGTTGTGAACGGATATACTCCAAGGCAGGTTATGGTACATATGAAATAGGTGGGAACTGTTAAATTTCCTGTCGCTTGGGTGGCACCAGTCCCAAGTGCATTTGGATAGGGTCCGCCAGGGGTTGTTCCCCATGACCATTGGAAACCAATGCCAATGTCAGAATAAGTAGTGCTCAATGACAATGTGGTTCCGGTACCTGTACAAACAGAACTGGCCCCTAAAATTGAAGAGGCGGCCGGGGGTCCGGAACAGGTCGGAAGCGGGGTTCCATTCAGGGCATCTGCACCAATATCCACCGGTGTGAGGTCTGCACGGGTTTGACCATCAAAGTCGTCAGTGATGGCTCCAATGACAACCCCTTTGGATTCAACAGCACTGGCGATGGAAGGATTAATGTGAAGATCGACCGTTGCAGAGGTACCATTCGGGACCAAAAATTGAGGATTTGATTCCCAACTGTTTGCATCCTGGCCAACCGCGGTCTTCCATGCAGCCAGGTTGGCAACATCCAACGCATTAAAGCGGCCAAACACCCCACCGGTTCCATTGGCAAGATAAATATTATAATCGATGGTGAGTCCTGATGGATTTGGAGCAGCTCCACCCACCTGAACGGCATAATGTTTTCCACCCGTGGTTGCATTTGATCGCGTATTCATGAAGATGTTATCCCTGAAATTCCGTGTATTGAGGGTAATGGAACTATTGAAGGCAAAAGTATTGCTGGTTGTTGTTCCAACTCCTGCACCCCCGATATAAACAGAGTTAAAATAGAAATTGTCAATACCTGAAACGGATTCATTGATCCCGTTGATGGCGCAGGCGGTAGTTATATTAGAGCCACTGCCGTCAATGCCCAAACGGATCATGTTATTCTGATAGGTTGCGGTTCCTCCGATGATATAAATTCCATTGATACCTCCTGTTGCAGAAGCATTGTTAAGGGAATGGATAAAATTTCTTGCAATAAGATTTGTCCCTGTACTGCTGTTGAAATTTATACCATGTACATAAGTAGCTGTGGAAGAGCTTGAAGAGGTAAGGTTGTAAATGATATTTTGCGAAAGAGTGTGGTTTGCTGAAGAAGCAGAAATGGCAATTCCTACCATCGCTGCAGTGGATCCTGTTCCGGTGCCTCCGGCAACATTCATGTTCCGGATCGTGTTGCCGGTCATTGTGGCTGAAGGATTCGAGTTTAAAATGCCATTTACAATGGTTCCTGTGGCAGTTGATGTAGAGTTGATGGAATTTGCAATATCACCGCCAATTGTGTTTGTGTTACAAAGCCATGTAAAACCGCTTCCAGTATTGCACCGCAAACCGTAAAAATTTGCTGCCCCCGTACTTGAGTTCGAAACGGAAATCCCCCCGATATTATTATTGCTTGTTGTCCAGGCACTCGATCCGAAGTTAAACATTCCGATCACATCTGAACTACTTGAGGAAGAAGTAGTGAAGGTAATTGAGCCGGTTAAAGTCATGCTCCCGATTGTATTTCCGGTAACATTGCCAATCGTTGTCAATCCGCTGGCCACATAAATGCCCCTGAAAGGTGAAGAGGTCGATGTACCGCTAACCGCTCCTGACATTGCAATGCCGGCTATTGTATTTCCCTGTAGGCTCGTGGCTGTGGTAGTTCCTACATTGATAAAAACAGGTATCAGGAGGGAGCTTGATGAAACACCAACAAAAGTATACATGCCTGTGCCGGTGTTGGAGGCATAACCGATGGTGTTGCCCGACATGAGGAAATTGTTACCTGAAGCATTCGCGATCCATATTGCAGAATGCTGAGCACCTGTTGTTTGGGTTCGGGTTGCCGATTGATAAAATTTGTTATTGGTAATGTTGTTGTCCGTATTACCACCGCTGATGTAAATACCTGCACTCGTAACAGCGGCGCCAAAATAGTCATATATATTGTTAGAATTGAACGTATTCCCGCTATTACCTATTGCAGGGGTGGTGGTAGATCCATTCATGTAAATACATTTGGTGGGCAAGTTGGAACCTGCAGGCCCGATGTTGCAAAAGGAAACGGTGTTATTGTCATTTCCATTCGCAGTAACAGCATCTGTACTGAAAAAGATGTTTCCGCCGTTTGTCCCAACTGCCGCAGAGAAAGAGCCAAGGATCGAACAATTCGTAATTGTGTTCGATGTGGCCCCGCCGATAAACCGGATTGTGCTTGTAGCAGTAGTCGCCGAAGCTGTCGTGTTTGAAATTGTCAGGTAATTGCCACCCGTGTTGAGGCCATCAATGGTAACATTGTCTGCCCCGGCAAAAGCAATCATAGGGTTGCCAGCCGTAGTGGCAGCAGTGATCGTCCATGAACCCCCCGAAGGCTGAATTTTCATTGTGGTCCAGGTACCTATGCCAATGGTAATTGTACCTGTGCCCTCAGTGGTGTTTCCAGACACGCTAATTACAATATTGGCGGCCGCCTGAGCTGTACCTATGGCAGTAATTGCGGCACCAAGAGTGGTATAGGAACCATTACCTGCTCCAGTGCAGCCGGTAACTGTGATCTGTCCGAAAGAGGTACTGCATATCAGAATAAAAGCAGGTAAAAAAAGTAATAATTTTTTCATAGTGGATTGGTTTTTTGTGTTTGGTTACAAAAAGTGGAAAATCTTCGGGGGTATATATAAAGTTGGATTAAGCGCTGAATCGGAAGGGTAGAATATTTCGATGGCATTCTCATGTTAATTGTTGTTATTCAGCTAAATAACTATACTTCGACAATGCTCGGCATGCCAGAAATTGATTTTACAAGCGAAGACAAGGAGCCAAATATAAAAAAAAAATTTCTATGTATTACCAAAGATCGGAATTTATAATGGATTTTTATACAAATCGTGACACGTGACGAAATTCGTGACACGTGACGAAATTCGTGACACGTGACTGCCGACTGCCAACTTTTCCATGTCACGCGTCACGTGTCACGTGTCACGGACAAAAGCAAAACAGCCGGTAAGCGTATGAGGCTTTCCGGCTGCTTTGAGGTTATTGAACGTTAAAAGCTATCTGTTCACGATCATCTTTCTGACAATCCGGTGTTCGCTGTTGAGGAATACCACAGAGTAGATACCTCTCGCAACCAAACCGAGATCGATGCGTGCATCAAATTTTCCGCCAACTGTGGTTGCATCCTTCAGTTCATAGAACTTTTCCCCAATCAGGTTGAATACCTGGATGGTGTAAGTTTCCTGAACTGATGTTGAGATGGATACATTAAACCTTCCATCGTTGGGAACAGGATATACCGCGAATGTTGCATTTGCAGTAATCTCTTCCTGGCCTGTGTGGACATCGGCCCAAACATGGTTCGATGTGTCGGAAGAACAACCATTCAACGTTACCACACACCAGTACCATCCGGTATAGTTGGTAGCGGTAAAGGTTTGGCCGGTCGCTCCCGGAATTGCACCACTTCCGTTATACCACTGATTGCCCGCAGGAGCGCTGCTGCTCAGGATAAACGGAGGAGTCGGCTGCAGCAATGTTACAACCGGAGCTGCTGGAATCGGGTTGATGGTCAACGGTAAAGTTGTTACTGTTCCGTTACCACACTGATTATTGCCTGCAACCGTAACGCTTCCCGATACAGCCGCCGGATCAATATTGACCGTGATGCTGGTTGTTCCGGCACCAGAGATGATTGTACCTCCGGTTACATACCATGAATAAGAAGTGGCGCCTACAACAGGTGTTGTTGTATAAACAAGCCCATTGGTTCCGGCACACATGGTTACCGGCCCGGTGATCGCACCAGCCGGGTCGGGCGGTGAGTTCACGAACACGGTATAAACCGTTGGCTGAGCAGCGGAGCAACCGGAAGCATTGTTGTAATTCACGGTTACGGTATGAACGCCCTGCTGATTCCATGTTACATTCACGGTATTTGTGCCCTGGCCGGTAACAATGGTTCCACCCGTAGGAACAGTCCATACATATACGGTCATACCACTTTCGGTATAATAGATATTGTTCGTCGAACCGATGCACGGATTATTGGTACTTCCGATCGTTGGAACCGGAGCCGGATTAACTGTTAGATACTGGTGTAGTTCACCGTTACCGTCTGAGGGCCAAGACCGTTCCACTTGATTGTTATGAAATTGTCGCTAGTGCCGCCGCCCCCCATTAATGTTCCGCCGGAAGAAAATGTCCATGTGTAATTGGTCATTCCGGCTTGGGTCGTATAGGTTGCTGTAGCGCCCTGGCAAACGGCTGCCGGACCGGTAATCACCGGTACCGGTACCGGGTTCACCGTTACGGTTGTGCTGGCAGTGCTGCTGCAATTGCTGGCATTGGTAACGGTTACCGTATAGGTGCCGCTGGCTGTTACCGTAATGGCGGCAGTGGTTGCTGCATTCGACCACAGATAGCTTGTTCCGCCTGAAGCAGTGAGGATGACAGAACCTCCGGCGCAGAACGTCGTCGGACCATTGGGTGTGATCACCGCAGTGGGCAACGGGTTAACCGTTACTGTTGAACTGGCAGTGCTGCTGCAATTGCTGGCATTGGTCACTGTTACCGTATAAGTGCCGCTGGCTGTTACTGTGATCGCCGCCGTAGTTGCTGCATTCGACCACAGGTAACTGGTGCCGCCTGAGGCAGTGAGGATGACAGAGCCGCCGGCGCAGAATGTTGTCGGGCCGCTGGGTGTGATTACCGCGGTGGGTAGCGGGTTAACCGTTACCGTTCTGCTGGCAGTGCTGCTGCAGTTGCTGGCATTGGTGACTGTTACCGTATAGGTGCCGCTGGCTGTTACCGTAATGGCTGCAGTAGTTGCTGCATTCGACCACAGATAGCTGGTGCCGCCTGATGCTGTGAGAATGACAGAACCGCCGGTACAGAATGTCGTCGGGCCGCTGGGCGTGATCACCGCTGTTGGCAGCGGGTTAACCGTTACCGTCCTGCTGGCAGTGCTGCTGCAATTGCTGGCATTGGTAACCGTTACCGTATAGGTGCCGCTGGCTGTGACCGTGATCGCTGCAGTGGTTGCCGCGTTCGACCACAGGTAGCTGGTGCCGCCTGATGCTGTGAGGATGACAGAGCCGCCGGCACAGAATGTCGTCGGGCCGCTGGGTGTGATCACAGCAGTGGGCAGTGGGTTAACTGTAACCGTCGTGCTTGCAGTACCGCTGCAATTGCTGGCATTGGTAACCGTAACCGTATAGGTGCCGCTGGCTGTGACCGTGATCGCTGCAGTGGTTGCCGCGTTCGACCACAGGTAGCTGGTGCCGCCTGATGCTGTGAGAATGACAGAACCGCCGGCGCAGAACGTGGTCGGACCATTGGGAGTGATCACAGCAGTGGGCAACGGGTTAACCGTTACCGTTCTGCTGGCAGTGCTGCTGCAGTTACTGGCATTGGTCACCGTTACCGTGTAGGTGCCGCTGGCTGTGACCGTGATCGCTGCGGTGGTTGCCGCGTTCGACCACAGGTAGCTGGTGCCGCCTGATGCTGTGAGGATGACAGAACCGCCTGCACAGAATGTCGTCGGGCCGTTGGGCGTGATCACTGCAGTGGGCAACGGATTAACCGTTACTGTCGTGCTGGCTGTGCTTTTACAGTTACTGGCATTGGTTACCGTAACTGTATAGGTGCCGCTGGCTGTGACCGTGATCGCTGCAGTGGTTGCCGCGTTCGACCACAGGTAGCTTGTGCCGCCTGATGCGGTGAGAATGACAGAACCGCCGGCGCAGAATGTCGTCGGGCCGCTCGGTGTGATCACAGCAGTGGGCAACGGATTCACCGTGATGGTCACAGTATTGGTTGGCAGCGGGCTGCCACAGGTTCCGGATGCACTCTGCATTTGCCTGAACTTGGTGGTAGCCGTTAATGCGCCTGGTTGATAATTCAGGGCGGTAGCACCATTGATGTTCGCAAAACTGCCAACGACAGGAGAACTCTGCCATTGATAGGTCGGCGAAGTGCCATTGGAAGGTGCAACCCCATGAAGTAGTGCGGGAACAGTGCCCATACATATGGACTGGTTGGCACTGATTGAGCCAACGGCCAATGGAGGCTTCACAGTGATGGTCACAGAAGCTGTTGGTAACGGACCCCCGCAGGTTCCATCAGCATCCTGTAGCTGCCTGTAATAGGTAGTAACAGTCAATGCGCCTGGCTGATACGTCGTTGTGGTGGCACCTGTAATATTTGCAAAGGTCGAATTATTAAGTGAACTCTGCCACTGGTAGGTCGGTGATGTTCCATTCAACGGTGGTGAAATGGTTGACAGAAGTTGTGGAATGTTACCACTGCAAATGGCCTGACTGCTCTTGATCGAACCGACCAGCAGCATCGGTTTCACAGTAATTTTCACCGAGTTCGTTGGCAGCGGTCCTCCGCAGGTTCCCTGGGCGTTCTGCATTTCACGGTAATACGTTGTAACGTTCAATACCCCGGGTTGATACGTTGCAGTGGTAGCGCCATTGATGTTGGTAAAGGTCGAATTGTTCAGTGAACTCTGCCATTGATAGGTAGGTAATGTACCGTTGACCGGAGGACTAATGGTCGTAAGTGCCAATGGGGCTGTTCCGGCACAAATGACCTGGTCGAGGTCCGCGATGGATCCAACAATGAGGTCAGGATAGACTCCGACCGAGATTCTGACGACATTGGTCGGCAGCGGGCCACTGCAGGCTCCTGAAGCATTCTGCATCTGAACAAAGTAGGTAGTATCAGAAAGTACTCCCGGCTGATAATTCAGCGCGGTTGCACCATCGATATTTGTGAAAGTCATATTATCCAGTGAACTCTTCCACTGGTAAGTCGGATTTGTTCCATTCAGCGGTGCAACGCCTTTTAACTCAGCGGGGGCGGTATTCACGCAGATATCCTGGTCGGCGCTGATGGATCCCACCAGAAGATCAGGTGTTACTGCAATGGTCACAACGTTGGTAGGCAATGGCCCTCCGCAAGTTCCTAATTTATCCTGCAACTGCCGGAAATAAGTTGTTACGGTTAAAGCGTCTGGCTGATAATCAAGGCCTTTGGCACCAACGATATCGGAATAGTTCACATGATCCGTTGAATATTGCCACTGGTAGGAATATAAGGATATTTTCGCTGGTGAAACACCTTTAAGTTCCGCCGGAATGGTTCCGGTGCAGATGGTCTGGTCATCACCAATGGATCCTACGACCAGCCTGGGTGTCACGGTAATGGTAACCGTATCGGTCGCAAGCGGTCCGCCGCAGGTGCCTGAAGCTCCCTGAATCTGCCTGTAGTAGGTGGTTGCAGTTAAGGCTGCCGGCTGATAGTTCAGAACGGTTGCACCATCAATGTTATTAAAGGTCACATTGTTCAGAGAACTCTGCCATTGATACGTCGGCAATGTTCCGTTTGGAGCTTCTCCGGTTAATTCAGCAGGAATGTTTCCTTCACAAATTGTTTGATCGGCATGGATTTTCCCGGGCGCCAATAATGGGTTTACCGTGATGATAACCGTATTGGTGTTTCGTGGTCCTCCACAACTACCATTTTGAATCTGCAGGTAATATGTTGTTACTTCAAGTGTTCCCGGCTGGTAATTGAGGTTAGTGGCCCCGTCGATATCTGCGAACAGCGAGCCATCCGTTGACACCTGCCACTGGTAGGCGTATAAACCGTTGCCTCCTGTTGGCGGAGTTCCTGTCAATTCGGCAGGAGCAGTTCCTTTACAGATAACACTGCTGGCTTCAATGTGACCGACAGCAAATGAAGGGTTAACAGTGATTTCCACCGAAGGGGTAGGCAACGGGCCTCCGCAAACACCGGAAGCGTCTTGCATCTGCCTGTAATAAGTTGTCACCGTTAAAGCGCCTGGCTGATAGGTTTGCATGGTCGCTCCGTTGATATTCTCAAAGCTGCTGTTGTCCAACGAACTCTCCCATTTATAAGTAGGCGATGTTCCTGTGGGAGGAGTCCCGCTCAATTCAGCAGGTGCTGTACCAGCACAAATCGTTTGTGGGGGTCCGACCGTACCAACAACAAGAGGTGGATCAACACTGATCGTTAACTCGTTAGACAGGGCCGGGTTCCCGGTAACACAAGCTTCACTGGATGTAAGCAAACACGTTACCTTATCGTTGTTCGCCGGAATATTTGAATAGCTGGCGTTGGTTGCGCCACTCATATCGATGTTGTTAACCTTCCATTGGTAAACCGGTGTTGTACCGCCATGGGTCGGTGTTGCAGTGTAAATTACCGTAGCGCCTCCGCAAACCGTTTCAGCTGAAGCAACAATCGAAACGCTGACTGGCAGCAAGGGGTTCACAATCATATTAATCGGATTGGATGTGGCAGGCGATCCGGTTGAACATGGTGATGCATTCGAGATCATCACTACGCTGATCACGTTCCCGTTAAGCAGGGAAGCGGAGGTATAGGCAGCGTCGGTCGCACCCGATACGTCGGTGCCGTTAACCTTCCACTGATAAGTTGGATTCGTTCCCCCGTTGACCGGCGCGGCGGTGAAAGTGACGGAAGTTCCCGCACAAACAGCCCCTGCAGGAACCGCTGTGATACTCACGCCGGCTGCCAGCAAAGGATTAACAGTGATTGTCACCGAAGCGGTTGGCCTGGGTCCGTCGCTTGCAGTTAAAGCTTCCGGCTGATAATTCAGGACTGTCGCGCCATCGATATTGTTGAAGGTCGTGTTGTTCAGAGAGCTCTGCCACTGATAGGTGGGCGAGGTACCGTTTGGAGCTTCGCATGTTAGTTCAGCAGGAATTTCCCCTGCGCAAATTGTCTGATCATTATGGATTGCGCCGACCGACAAGTGCGGATTTACGGTTATTACAATCGTATTGGTGGCAAGCGGTCCGCCGCAGGTACCTGATTGAATTTGACGATAGTATGTCGTAGCACTCAAAGTTCCGGACAGGTAATTAAGATCGGTTGCGCCACTGATGTCGGCAAAATCAACATTGTTGACAGATTGCTGCCACTGATACGTGTAAGTTCCGCTTCCTCCGGTTGGAGAAGTCCCTGTCAGTTCAGCCGGAGCAGTTCCTGTACAAATGGTCTGGGGGGAATCGATCCGTCCGACAGCAAATACAGGGTTAACCGTGATGGCCACTGAAGGAGTAGGCTTTGGGCCTCCGCAAACACCGGTAGCATCCTGAATCTGCCTGTAATAGGTCGTGGCAGTCAAAACGCCTGGCTGGTATGATTGCATGGTCGCACCATTGATATTGACAAAGCTGTTATTGTCCAAAGAACTCTCCCATCTGTATGTCGGAGCTGTTCCTGTGGGAGCGCTGCCGGTTAACAGTGCCGGTGCCGTACCGGAACAAATTGTTTGTGCGGGAGTGATGGTGCCGACAACAAGAGGCGGGTCAACAACGATGATTAACTCGTTTGAAATTGCAGGGTTTCCGCTGGTACATGCTTCACTCGATGTAAGCAGACAGGTAACCTTATCATTATTGTCTGGAATATTTGAATAGAAACCGTTGGTAGCACCACTTATATCTATGTTGTTGACCTTCCATTGGTAGGCTGGTGATGTACCGCCATGGGTCGGCGTTGCATTGTAGGTTACCGAAGTGCCTCCGCAAACCGTAAGCGCTGAAGCGCTGATCGACACACTGACCGGCAACAGCTCATTCACCACCATTAGAATCTGGTTGGATGTCGCAAGGTTTCCGGTTGTGCAGGTTGCGTTCGAAGTCATTTCACATATGATCCTGCTGCCATCAGCCGGAACAAAGGAATACGTTGCATCGGTAGCTCCTGATACTTCTGTTTCATTGACCTTCCATTGATACGTTGGATTTGTTCCGCCATTGTCGGGCGTAGCAGTGAAGGTTACAGATGCTCCCTGGCAAACAGGGTTGGCGCTGGCTGCAATCGATACACCGACCGGCAGCAATGGATTCACCGTAATTGCGATCGAGGGGGTTGTCAAAGGGCCTCCGCAAACATCTATGGCATCTTTCTCCTGCCTGTAATAAGTGGTAACAGTTAATGCGCCGGGTTGGTAAGTTTGCATGGTGGCACCACTGATATTTTCAAATGTACTGTTGTTCAGCGAACTCTGCCATTGATAAGTAGGAGAAGTTCCATTGGGAACCGTTCCGGTTAACAGGATCGGAGTTTCGCCGGCACAAATTATCTGCGCGGGACCAACGGTACCAACAACGAGAGGTGGATTGATTTGGGCCGTCAAAGGTGCAGCAGTTGCCAGATTACCTGATGTACAGGCTTCACTGGATGTTAAAATACAGGTAATTAAATCATTGTTAGCCGGAATCCTTGCCAGTGTAGGGCTGTCGGAACCAACATCACCGCCGTTCACTTTCCATTGGTAGGATGGTGTGACACCTCCATTGACAGGAGTTGCGGTATAGGTTACGGTAGTGCCATCGCACACTGCTCCGGAAGGTTCTGCTGCAATACTTACGCTGACTGGCAGCAGGTCATTTACCGTCATGGTTATTCCATTTGATTCTATGGGTGAACCGGTCAGGCAAGGGGTGGCATTGGAAGTCATCACAACCGTGATTACATTGCCATCCGCCAATGTTGCTGAGGTATAGGTTGCATCTGTGGCACCGGAGATTTCAGCGCCGTTGTTTTTCCATTGGTATGCAGGAGTTGTTCCACCATTGAACGGGGAGGCGGTGAAGGTAACTGAAGTTCCGGCACAGATTGATCCGGAGGGAACGGCTGCGATGGTAACGTTTGCCGGCAGCAAAGGATTAACCTTCATGAGAATACCGTCTGAGGTTACCGGTGAACCGGTCAAACATGGTGCTGCATTTGATGTCATCACAACTGCGATTACATCTCCATCAGCAAGGGTTGCCGAGGTGTAAGCGACATCTGTCGCACCCGAAATTTCCACAGCTCCATTCATCCACTGGTATGTTGGGGCTGTTCCTTCGTTGACGGGAGAGGCGGTAAAGGTAACCGATGTTCCGGCACAGACAGGACCTGAAGGAACGGCTTCAATGCTAACACCCGCTGTCAAAACAGGATCAACAAACATGGTAATGAATTCGGATGTGACTGGTGAGCCTGTCAGACAGGGAGCCGCATTTGAAGTCATAACCACTTCAATTAGGTTGCTGTTTGTCAGGGTTGTGGTTGTATAAGTGGCATCAGTGGCACCTGAGATTGGTGTGCCGTCATTGATCCATTGATAAGCTGGGGCGGTTCCACCATTGAAAGGTGTTGCTGTAAAGGTAACAGATTCTCCGGCACAGATGGCACCCATAGGTACGGCTGCGATGGTTACGCCTGCCGGTTGCAACGCATTAACTGTCATGGTAATACCGGATGATGTGGCCGGTGAACCTGTCAGACAGGGGGTGGCATTGGATGTCATCACCACGGTGATTACATCACCATCAGAAAGGGTTGCCGAGGTGTAAGTAACATCTGTTGCACCCGAAATTTCCGCAGCTCCTTTCATCCACTGGTATGTTGGGGCTGTTCCTTCATTGACGGGAGAGGCGGTAAAGGTAACCGATGTTCCGGCACAGACAGGACCTGAAGGAACGGCTGCAATGCTCACACCCGCTGTCAAAACAGGATTAACAAACATGGTTAGGCCTGCGGATGTGGCTGGAGAACCGGTCAGACAGGGTGCCGCATTTGAAGTCATAACCACTGAGATTACATTGCCGTTTGCCAGGGTTGTGCTAGTGTAAGTGGCATCTGTGGCGCCGGAGATTTGCGTGGCGCCATTCATCCATTGATAAGCAGGGGCGGTTCCACCATTGACTGGTGTTGCTGTAAAAGTAACCGATGTTCCGGCGCAGACAGCTCCCGGAGGTACGGCTGCGATGGCTACGCCTGCCGATTGCAACGCATTAACTGTCATGGTAATACCGGATGATGTGGCCGGTGAACCTGTCAGACAGGGGGTGGCATCGGATGTCATCACCACGGTGATCACATCACCGTCGGCCAGGGTTGTTGATGTGTAGGCTGCATCGGTTGCACCGGAAATTTCCGAGGCACCGTTCTTCCATTGGTAAATTGGTGCAGGACCTTCATTGACAGGTACTGCAGTAAAAGTAACCGATGTTCCGGCACAGACCGGGCCTGAAGGAACGGCTGTGATGCTCACGCCTGCCGGTAAAAGGGGATTTACAATCATCGTGATCCCGTTAGATGTAACCGGATTTCCGGTTGCACAGGTTTCGCCGGATGTCATCACCACCGTGATCACATTGCCATTGGCCAGGGTTGTCGATGTATAGGTTGCGTCGGTCGCACCAGGAATTTCAGCGACTCCGTTCATCCACTGGTAGGAAGGTGTTCCGCCATTGACCGGCAAAGCGGTAAAAGTAACCGATGTTCCCGCACACACCGGGCCTGAAGGAACGGCTGTGATGCTCACGTCTGCAGGCAGGAGCGGATTTACGATCATCGTGATCCCGGCAGATGTAGCCGGATTTCCGGTCGCACAGGTCTCGCTGGACGTCATCACCACCGAGATCACATTCCCGCTAACCAGGGTTGAGGAGGTGTATGTCGCATCTGTTGCTCCGGGGATTTCTGTGGATCCGATTTTCCATTGGTACGAAGGTGTTCCTCCATAGGTGGGTGTTGCCGTGAAGGTAACCGAGGTTCCGTCGCAAACCGGGCCCGAAGGAACCGCTGCGATACTCACTCCTGTTGGTGAGATGGGATTAACCACCATCGTAATGCCGGCTGACGTTACCGGAGAACCTGTAAGACAGGGTGATGCAGTTGACGTCATCACCACTGTGATCACATTGCCATTGGCCAGGGTTGCTGAGGTGTATGCCGCGTTTGTTGCCCCCGGAATATCCGTGCCTCCATTCTTCCATTGGTAGGAAGGCGTTCCGCCATTGGTGGGTGTTGCCGTGAAGGTAACCGATGTTCCCTGACAGATTGCCCCGGATGGAACGGCTGCTATACTCACGCCGGCAGGTAAGAAGGGATTGACTGTCATAAGGATGCCGGCTGAAGTCGCCGGTGAAAGGGTGAGACAGGGGGAAGCATTGGATGTCATCACAACCGTGATCACGTTTCCGGTGGCCAGGGTTGATGAAGTATAGGTCGCATCGGTCGCTCCTGAGACAGGGGCTGCACCATTCATCCATTGGTAAGTCGGTGCAGTTCCTCCATTGGTTGGAGTTGCTGTAAAGGTAACCGAAGTTCCCGGGCAAATTGGTCCCGGAGGTACGGCAGCGATGCTTACGCTTGCCGGTAAATCGGGATAGCCGGTCGCGATGTTATCTGTATAAGTAACCGGCGCAATTTCTGATCCCACTTCATCCAATAACATACAGAAAGGAGGATTAGCGGAAGGTTCGCCCAAAAGTCTGAAATGGATTGGCGTTGTACCGCCTTTGTAAACAAAAACAAGATCAATTAATTTGTCGTTGTTGAAATCCGTACCCGGATCATATATGCTGGCTGTTTCTATTAACAAATAACTGAAATTGGGATTCCATGAGGCGTTGGTGTACGTGAAAATAGGAGTATTGAAACCACTCCAATTGAACACAAAGCCTGAGCCCGGACCCTTACCAAGTACATTGTGATCGAATTCGAAGCTTAATTCTACTGCCCATACGGCATCTCCAGAAATACGGATCGGAACATGCACCGTATCGCCAATGCATTTCCCCGAGATATTGGGCTGTAAAGTCAGCATAGCGCTGACAGCTGGCGATTTTGGAAACGGAAGTTGAGCATTTGAATTTGAGCCTGAAAAGGCAAAAATCAATATCAACAGGATCATTGCAATTGGTAAAAAGTTTGTTTTCATAATGAATTTATTAATGTTGCAGGTATTTATACTTGATTTACAAGGAGATGCCTCTTTGTAATTACAGATTGTTCAGCATGGGTTCGATGCAAAAATTTGGCGTAAAGGTACAAAATTTACCATTGACGCAAACAAACGGTGGAATTTCTTTTGAGATTCCCGTTAAAACTGCATTGTTTAAAAGGAATCCTCCGCGTGAAAATCGTACCCGGTTATATTGAAATAACGTAAAACCGTTCAAGGATAACAAAAACCGAACATGTCAGCGTGATTAAGGCTGTAAGCATGGCAATCCATGGCAGTACTTTTGGCAAAAACATCTCTTCCGGTGATGATGAAATGGATGGTTGTTTTTGGCGTTGCTTTTTCCCCGCTGACTTTTTTGACGAAGAGAGGAAAGTCCTCTGTAAATACCCTGAAAAATTGTTGTTTGAGAAAAGCAAAAAGAAAAGTGGCCCGATGGCGATGAAATAACGCCCCTGAACCGCAATAATGGCATTGCTGCCTACCGGATTACAGTATACGTACAGGGCGGTTTCAATGAGCACAAATGCCAGTATAAATATGCTGAAAATGACGCATTTCTGGAGAAATCGCAGCCCTTTTCCCGCCACCTGACTGAACAGGGACAGGACAAACAGGAACATCAGGTATCCGTAAGCCACCGGAGGAGGCAATGGCGCATCGATCCAGCCAAAGAGTCCGACAAAACTGGTCAGGTAAAGGTCGAGCGATTTTCCAAGGGTATTGAACAGGATGCCGACATATCTGACTGGGTCGCTGAGGATGAAATTCTTTTGGGAGCTGGCATCGATCGGGTTCACCGGCACCTGGTCATCTGTGCGGACGGCATCATCAGGCTGTGGCTGGGAACCGGTTTTTACAACGGCCTGCTCCTGCGCGCTTTGTTCCTGGGCTGCATTCATGGTTTCGGGGGAATGCGGGAGGAGCGGGAGCATTGACATCTTAAGGTTCGGAGTTCCCTCTTCTTCCCCACCGCCAGGTTTCGTGATCGCCGCAATGACTGTTTTTCCGGTCGGAACCCTCGTGCCGCTGAATTTTTCAAACACCGCTCTTCCAGGGGCCCAAAACTGGGAAACAACAATGGCGGTGATGACCAGACCAAGAAAAACGGCCAGATACTTTTTCATAGAGCCAACCTTGCGGATGGGGATGATCAGGAAGGTTGCCACAAGAAGGACGTAGGGCTGCTTGGCCGCAGCCAGGAGCGCTGTAAGCACAAAAAGGATGACGATTCCCCTGGTTGAAACAAGTTGTTCATCCCGGAGCGCGTGGTTCAGAATGGTTGCCAGCAGCAGAAAACAAAGACCGATCGTAACGGCATCATACGACATGGATGCCATCTGATACAACGTCATCGGCATGACCCCGAGAAGAAAGAAAACCCATTTGAATACCGGGGTTACACGGATGGCCATAAAAATGAGCGCCGCTGAAACCAGCAGGTTAAGCAGCCGCCCGAGATAAAAAAGCCATAGCGGAGCGAGTCCGAAAATCTTCCCGACAGCAATTCCAATGGCCTGCGGAAGGTACGGAAGTGTGTAATCGGGTGTGATGATTTTTGTCCTGACCGATGGATTGGCTTTGATATTTCCCAATGACAGAATCTCTTTCCGCGTCGTCTTTTCATGAGTGCTGAACTG